>JARRQH010000008.1:0-22961 GCA_037381985.1 Pseudolabrys sp. | reverse complement strand
GGCCGAGCCGGGCGTAGCCCGCGGCGCCGCGCACCTTGACCTCTGCAATCAGACAGATCAGGCAGAGCAACAGCAACACGACCGCCAGCAGCGACGCACCGGGGCCGTTAAAACCCGTCCTGTATTCTGCATAAAGCTCGGTGGTGAAGGTGCGGAAGCGCAGCAGGCTGAAGGCGCCGAACTCGACCAGCACGTTGAGCGCCACCAGCAGCATGCCACCGAACAGCGCCGGCCGCAGCTGCGGCAGCACGACGCGGCGAAAGCATCCCCAGCCGCCCTGCCCCAACGAGCGCCCGGTCTCCTCGAGCGCCGGGTCGAGACCGCGCAGGGCGGCACCGACCGGCAGATAAACAAGTGGATAATAGGAGCAGGTGACGACGAGCCAGGCGCCAGCAAAATCCTGCAGCAGCGGACTGAGCGAAACCCAGGCATAGCTGCTGACGAACGGCGGCACCGCTAAGGGAACGGCCGCCAGCACGGCCAGGATCCGGCGGCCCGGCAGGTCGGTGCGCTCCACCAGCCACGCGATCGCCGTGCCGATGACGGCGGCGGTGGTCGTCGTCGCCAGCACAAGCCCCACGGTGTTGACCAGCAACTCGGCGACGAGGGGCCGCTGCAGCAGCTCAATCACTTCGTGGGGGCCGACCTGTGTCGCCTGCAGCACCGTATAGGCCAACGGCACCAGGACAATCAGCGGCCCGACCACGGCCGCCGCCAGCAGCGCAACCGGCGGCGGCCGGCGCAGCCAACCGCTGACTGCGCCCCGAACGGACCCAGCAATGGCCTCGGCCATCAGATCAGACCGGCCTGCCGGAGCAATTGCGCCGCCAACTGATCGTCGCCGAGCTGTGCCATGCTGACATGGGGCGGCTGCAATTGCGCGAACGGCTTCAGCAGTGGATTCGGCGCCACGCCCCTGGCCAACGGATACTCGAAGTCGATATCACCCTTCCCGAGCATTTTCTGTATCGGCTCGCTCACCAGAAAAGCGACGAAGCGCTGCGCTTCCTTTGGATGCTTGGAGGATTTCAAGACCGCGGCGCCCGATACGTTGATCAACGCGCCGATATCGCCGTTCGAAAAATGATGTATGCGGCTGTGCGTGTTGGCCGAGCCCTTTTCCGTGCGCAGCCGCGCCCAATAATAATTGTTGATGATGCCGGTCGCGACCGCGCCGCGATCGACCGCCGCCACGACACCCTCGTCGTCATCGAAGACCTGCGCATTCGTCTTCAAGCCCTTCAGCCAGGTGAGCGCCGCAGGCTTGCCCTTCAATGCCACGACAGCCTGCACCAGCGGCAGGAAATCGGCATCGCTCGGCGCGATGGCGATCTTGCCCCTCCATGCCGGCTTGGCAAGGTCCATCAGCGACGCCGGTAGTGCGCTTTCCTTGATCATCGCCGGATTGAAAGCGAGCACGTTCTCGCGCGCCAGCACGCCGACCCAGTTGCCGTCGGAGGCGCTGTATTTCGCCGGCACCCGCGCCAGCGTCTTCGCGTCGATCTTGGCCAGCAGGCCGTTCTCGTCGAGCAGCGTCAGTTCCGGCGAGTTCTCGGTGAAATAGACATCGGCCGGCGAGCGGGCACCCTCCTGTGATATCTGATTTGCGATCTCCGGCGCCTCGCCGGAATGAACGCGGACCTTGATGCCGGTCTGTTTGGTAAAGTCCTGGATCAGCAGATTGACCATCTGATGATGTTGCGCGCTGTAAAGCGTCAATGTTGTTGCATCTGCTGCGTGCGCCGGCGCGGCGACCGCACACATCGACAACAAACCGGCCACGCAAAGCGCGCGCCGAATTTCGTTTCTTAGTTTCATGATCTTTTCCTCCGGCGGTTCAAGGCCGCCGCCGACATTTGAGTCGCACCGTTTTGACGCCCCACGGCTCGATCGAGCCGCCGCGACCATAAGACCGTGTAAGCATCAAAGTCCAGCAATCGCGCCGATCACGATCTTGAATTTAATTATTCTAATAAAGAGGAGGCGCAGGCTGCATCGGTAGCGCAACAGGGTCGCCAAAACACGGTCTATCGTGCAAGCTTCCAAACAAGTCACCAGACATCTCGATCACACGCGTCGCGCAATTCACACTCGATTTTCGTGTACTTGTGCCAACGGAGCACTCACGGAATGTGCGCCGCCATACCGCAATTCAGCACTGAAATGGCGACGCACAAACCGCTGCCATCACTGAAGGACACTTAGTGCATTTAGGTTTCTAACAGGCGCTGCCCGATGAATTCGCCGGGCCGCGCGCCACGCGGACAGGCAAACAGGCCGCTGCCGACATGAGTGACGAACTGGTTCATCATATCGAGCTTCGATACTTTATCGAAGATCTTGATGAAGCCGGTGCGCGGGTCGCGCTGATAAGCGATGAAGAACAGGCCGGCATCGTATTCGAGCCCTTGCCGCCATGGCGGCCAGCGCTCAGCCGTGAAGTCGACGCCGTTGTTGTAGGAATAAGGCCGGCGCAGGAATTGCGCACCGTCGTTGGTGGCGGCCGACGCGAGCCTCACATGCGCGTTCTCGGGGATAAACGGATTGCCGTCTTTGTCTGTCGCGCTCAGATCCATCGCATCGAACTCGTGCTTCATGCCGAGCGGCGCACCCGAGTACTTGTGGCGACCGATGGTCTGCTCCTGGAAGGCCGTGTGCATACGGTCCCAGTGCTCGATCGCAATGCGGATCCGGCGGGTGATCAGATAGCTGCCGCCACGCATCCAAGCCGGGCCCTCGTCGCCAACCCAGACGAATTTCGCCATCGATGCGGGGGCGTTGATGTTCGGATTGACGGTGCCGTCCTTGAAGCCCATCAGATTGCGTGGCGTCTGCTTGGCCCCATAATCGGCGACGAAGCCGGTCTGTGCCCAGCGCACCTGCGCCACGTCGGCGGCAAGCCGCGCGAGCTGGCGCACGGCATGAAAGGCGACCTGCGGATCCTCGGCGCAGGCCTGCACCGAAAGGTCGCCGCCGGTATGCTCTTTCACAAGCTGATCGCCGACGAAGCTGGGCATGTCGACCAGCGCTTCCGGCCGACGGGTAGCGAGCCCATAGCGATCCTTTCCGTCTTTTACGAACAAGCCGGCGCCGAAACCGAACGTCACGCTGAGTCGCGACGGCGGCAGGCCGAGAACTTCGCCGGAATCGGCAGCGACACCGGCGAGACTCATGCTGGCATAGGAGTCATAACCGTGATCGTGAGCCGTCGTGCTCTTCGGCGGCAGCACGGGCTTCAGGCCCTGGCCGAGCGGTTGCGCCGTCTCGCCGTCCACCATCCGTGCAGCGGCTTCGGTCCATGCCTTGAGTAGGTCGGCGACATCGTCGCGCTTGGCTGTCGTCAAGTCGAAAGCAGCAAAATAGCTGTGGTGCTGCGCCGGGCTGGCGATGCCGCCCTGGTGCTCGCCCCAGAACGGTTCTGTTCCGTTCTGGCTTGATGCCACAGGCGCCGTCGGTGGTTTCGCCAGCGCTTCAGTGCTCGGTAGGCCGGCCCCAACGGCCGTCACCAAGCCTGCCGTCGTGGCAAGAAAGCCACGACGGGACGGATGCGATGGCATCTTTTTATCCGAACTCATTTCATCGCCTCCGCGAGGGTATTGACGTCATCCTTTACATAATAGAACCCCCCGCCGGGCCCCATGGCGATGCCGAACAAATCGCCGCTGCCGGGCGGTGACTGCGCTTGGTCCTTATCGATCCAGCGAGCACCGAGTTGCTTGCCGCTCTTCGGATCGATCTCCACCACCTGGCCATTCAGCGCATTGGTGACGAGAAGGTGGCTGTCCGCCGTCAGGGTCATGGCGAGCGGCCGCTTCAGATAACCATCCTTGGTCACGGTCTTTCCGGTGCCGGCGCTGTCCATGCGCGTCAATGCCTGCGGGACGGCCACGATGCGGTTGCCGAGCGCGTCCGACACATAAAGCGTATCATTCGGTCCCAGCGCCAAGCCGGTCGGACCGACGAGAAAGACGTCCTTGTCGGCGCGCTGGCCGAAACCGCTGGCTACCACTGTCCGCTGCTTGATCACCGGCGGCTTTCCCGTCGGGATCGTCAGCGACAACCTCAGCACCGTCGCCTTGTCGACGACCACTGGCTCCTTGGTCTTGGGATCGATCACATCCGGCCCGGGCACGTCGAAACCGGCCATGCTGATGAACAGCGTGGCGTTGCTGCCTTTGTCGACCACCGCCATATCACCCCAAGGATCATTGATATCGGGCGCCGTCCAAGTATCGACAAGCTTGCCTTCGGCATTAAGGACCAGCAGGCAACCAGCGCCCTTGGTCTTTGTGGTGCCATCGGTACTCGGCGTCGAGCCGACGATGACCCATCCGCTCTTGAGCATCGTCATTGCCGTTCCCAGACCGACGCCGCCGGGGCACTGCTTGAGACGTTGGGGTAAGTCGGAGAACACCGTCATCTTCTTGGTCGACGGACGGTACAGGATGATCGTCGTGCCCACCCCTTGCAAGTTTCCTTTGTTGTTGAAATTGGTCACCAGCACGTCGCCCTTGTGAATCTTGCCGGCCGAGGTGGGCGCCACGACGATCGCATAAGGATTGAGGTCGCCGTTGGCAGGAACAGTTGACGTCAGCGTGATTTGGCGACGAACGTCGGCCAAATAGCCCTGCGCTGACCTCTCATCAACTCCCATTTCCGTTGCTTGCTGTGCGGCAATAACGACATTCGATGCGAGGTTTCTCGCCATGACGTTCGACAAAAATCCAAAGCTCGCCATTGCAATTGCGCCGAGGGCAACGCCAATCCGTCTCTTTGTCTTCGTGGTTACCATGATCGTCCCTTTCGCAGCGGTTCAAGGCCGTTGAGTTCAGCTGCTTTCACGTTAAAGAGATGCTGCCTGGGCAGACGGCATCTGTCGCCCTATAAAGAGGGCTAAAGCCAAATCTTGGCTGTGCCCAATCACAATCTTGTATTTAGTTATTCCAATTTGAGAGTAGAAACTATAACCGCAGTTATTTGCAGGCATCTCTCCACATGCTCCGAGCCGCCCCGCCCCCCCGATTCGGATCGCGATATCCACGTTGTCGCCGATCAAGTCCAATGCGGCATTTGTCAGCATGATCTGAAAGCGAACAGCCGGTGGAGGCCCTGGAATTGCGTCACCGACGCGGCAAGGAACTCCGTCGGGACATCAGCAGGCGCTGTCAAACGGATCAACCCGCTCAGCGTTCCGGGCTTGTTGAAAATCGCGTCCAAGGCAGATGTCGGAACGGTCAGCCCATCTCCGACCTCATCGAACAGTAGTCGCCCCTCATCCGTCAGCGAAAGAGATCGGGTCGAACGCTTGAGAAGGCGTGTCCCCAGAGACGCTTCCAGGTTTCTGACGTACAGGCTGACTATCGAACGCCGCATTGCGAGGCGTTCGACCGCGGACGAGAAGCTTCCGGCGCGAACGACCACGATGAACGTCAGCAATGGATCAAGTTTGAGCATTATGCAGAATACTGTCCATAGATGGCAGAATATGACCACTGATATGGATAATGGTTTTCACCTAGCCTAGGGGAAAAGGCAACAAGGAGATGTTTCATGCCGCTCAATGTTGAACCCGGGCCACGTATCAGCGGAGCGTTGTCTCCCGTCAGCAAGGCGCGCTTTTCAGGCATCAATGCCGATGTCCTATTGGGCGGCAACAAGGCCCCGTTCACCGTTATGGACCTGACGGTTGCACCGGGGACGGGCGCGCCGGCACATATCTCCTTCCATGAAGAGAAAGCATTCCGTATGATCGAAGATGCATTTCTGCTTCTTGTCGGCGAAGAGAGAATGACGGTCGAATCCGGCGAGCATGTCTATGTTGCTCAGAGCGTTCGGCATGGCTTCTCTGTCCTCGGCGAGGGCCCTACCAGGATGACGCTTGTTTCCACCCCCGCCCACCACGAACGCTTTTTCCAGGCGTTGTCGGAATTGACAGTCCCGCATGATCTGCAAGAGGTAAAGGCGGTCTGCGCGGCATATGATCACGCGATCGTCGGACCGGTCGTCACGCCTTTTGATCCATCTTGACGACAATCAACGCGAGATAGGATTGCCTATTGCCGTCCCGCACGAAAGATTGTGGAGCCGACCGGCACGGTTCGGAACCCCGATGAGGACGAGCGCATGTTCAGCCACATAACGCTTGGAACGAATGACATTGAGCGTGCCGCAATCTTTTACGATGCTTTGCTCGCGCCGCTAGGGTTGCGACAGCGCGTTATTGATCCTGATGGTGGACCGGAGGCACGTTGTTGGATTGCTGAAGACCATCAGTTGCCGCGCTTTTATGTTTATACACCGTTCGACGGAGCTCCAGCGACTGTGGGCAGCGGAACGGTGGTTGCTTTTGAAGCACCATCCAACGCGGCCGTCGACAGGGCATATGAAGCGGGATTGTCTTCGGAAGGGTTGGATGTCGGAAAACCGGGCCCCCGCCTGCATTACGGCGAAGGATATTACGGCGCATACTTCCGTGATGCCGTGTTTGAAGGGGGCCGCTAAAATATGGCTCGAATACCAGCGTAGGCAGCGAGCGGCATGCCAGGCACGAAGGCGCGCGGGTCGGTGAACGTCTTCGACGAAATGCCGCTGGTATCGAAATAGGTTCCCGACGCGTAATAGTGTTGGTTGAATAGGTTCTGCACCAACCCGAACAGTTGGACGTGTTTGCCGAGCCTGTACGAGGTGTGCAGGTTGACCACCCAATAGGCCGGCACCTGCGGGTTCTGGTTGGACTGATCACCAATCATGTATTGCTGGCCGACCACGTCGAGGTCGGCGCCGACCAGCCAGGGATCGGTGACATGGTAATCGAACCCTGCCTTGAACCGCTGGTTCGGAACGGCCGGGATATGGTCGCCGGGGGTAACATAGATATTGCCGTTGGAATCGGCGGCCGGATTGTCCGGCGACGACAGCGTGAGCGGCGACTGGAAGGTGGCGTCGACATAAGTGTAGTTGGCGTAGACCTTCCACGGACCTTTGGTGAACTTCACACCAGCCTCGAAGCCCTGGCGCCGAGTACTACCCGCGTTCAGGAAATAGCCTAAGCCACTGATCTGGCTGGCGACGTTGATGATGTCATCCTTATTGGTGGTGCGGTAGACGCCGGCGTGCCACACCAGCTTGCCGCCAAGATCGGCGGTGCCGCGCAGCCCCGCTTCGTAGGTGGTCGAGACTACCTGCTTGAGTGGCGGATCCGAGATCAGGAAATTGTCGATCAGGCAGGGATGCGCCGGATCCGAGCAGCCGAGCTCAAGCGGCGTCGGAGCGCGGTTGGCCTGCGAGTAGCTGGCATAGGCCGTCAACGCCGGTGTGAGCTTGTAGGTCACCCCGGCCATCGGGTTGAGATGAGAATAGTGGTTGTCGCTGTTGAGCGAGGTGCCGAGCTGGTCATCAAGCTTGATGCGCGCGTCGTTGAAACGCAGGCCGCCGGTCACCGACAATTTCGAGGTGATGTCGAAGGTGTCGGTAGCATAGATGCCCGTAAAGATGTTGCGACTGTTGAGCGTCACTGGCGACAGATCGGCGGCGGCAGACTGGATGTAGACGCCCGTGCCGTTGACCGACAGGTTGTTGTCGATGGTGCCGAGTTCGCTGGTGCCGCGAAAATGACCGCGGCCGTGATCAAGGCTGGCGCCCATGGTGAAATGGTTGTTGTGCTCCATGAGCTTGGCGGTATCGGTGAATTGCAATGAACCGCCGAAGCTGTTGGCGGATGTCCAGGTGCGGTCGATCTGGCCGAGATTGCTGCCATAGATATTCGACAGCTGCGTGCCGGCGTAGTTCAGCAGCGCCGTCGTATTGTCGCCGTAACAAAGCAGACTGGGCGCCGCGCAAGTCTGCGCATCGGTGGTGTTGCCGTCAACGTGGCTCTGCCAGAATCCGCGATAATAGGCGTTGGCCTGCAGCGAGATGGTATCGGTCGGCTTGTAACTGCCGTTGAGCTGCACCAAAGCGAGCTGATTGTGCGTGGTCTGCGGATAGGTGTAAACGCCCGACCAATCCTGATTGAGCATCTCTACCGGCGTGGCGGCGACCGAGCCGAGCTTATTGTCAGCGCCGGTGACGGAGAGGTGGACTTCCGCCTTGTCGCCCTTGGCGCCGATGTCGAAATAAACGCGTCGCAGTCGCGACGAGGACGAGAACGTCCGCCAGCCGTCGTCGTTGACCGCGTCGGCGGCGATGTAACCGGCGATATCGCCCTTCCGCCCGCCGGCCTGCATCGAACCGCCGATACGGCCGTACGTGCCGCCGCTGAGTTCGCCCTCCGCGCCCTGGTAATTGAAACCGTTCTTCATCTCGATGGAGACGGCGCCGCCGAGCGCGTTGAGCCCGTAGATCGGATTGCTTGGCATGAGCGTCATACGGCTGATGGCGTTCTGGGGGATGAAGTCCCAGTTCACCATGTCGCCGAACACTTCGTTGATGCGGGTGCCGTTCTGGTAGACCGCGATGCCTTCCGGCGTGCCCGGCACCGGCGACGCCGTGAAGCCGCGGTAGTCGAGATCGGGCTGGAATGGATTGCCGGTGGTGTCGCCGCGCGACACGCCAGGAAGCGCGCGCACCATGCCCTCCGTGAGGCTGGGCGTAACGGTACGATCGAATTCGGATCCCGATACCGTCTCGACGTTCGACGGAATCTTGTCCCGGTCGATTTCCGATCCGGGTACCGGCGTGTTGCCGATGACTTCGACTGTCGGCAGCGTCAGACTCTGCTGCGCCGACGCGCCGGCAGACCAGACGGCTAATGAGACCAACGCCGTTGCCCAACCGATTGCCGATTTCCCCATGCCCCGCACACCACCAACCGTCACCGGCCCGCCACAGGACCGAGCCACCAGCCAACCGTCTCGAGAATCTAAAGAACCGCTGCCGCCGCTGTCTCGGGAAGTTCTTGCAAATCCGACCGGGAACATTTGGCAATCGGAAAGCGGGAGCCGCTAAGCGGTGGTGAGAAGTTGCACCGCAGCACGGACCAGTTCTGGCAGATTGCGCACGGCGAGCTTCTGCCTGAGCTGCCAGCAAGTGTTGACCACGGTCTTGTAGCTAACGTTGAGATCCTTGGCGATGCGGTCGTAGGCCTTGCCCTCGGCCAGCAGCGCCAACGTCTGCAGCTCGCGCGGGGTGAGATCGTCGAGCGGACCGCGCTGCGTGCCGCCGAAGACAACCTTGCCTGCGAGCGCGTCGTTGAGGAAGAAGAGGCCGTCGCGCACCCGCACGATCGCCTTCACCAGCTCCTCGGGCGAGCAGTCCTTGACCGCATAGCCGGTCGCGCCGGCCTGCAGCGCCCGCATGACGATCGCCGGGTCGCTGTGCATGCTCAAGACCAGGATGCGCGCCTGCGGATCATGGCGCCGGATGCGCTGCACCAGCGGTAGGCCAGCGAGGCTGCTGCCCTGAAATGAAAGATCGACGATTACCATGTCCGGGCGCTGACGGCGGTACAGGCGGTAGCCGCCGGCGATGTCACGCGCCTCAATGACCGTGTCGATGCCCATATCCTCCAGCACCCGCTTGCAGCCCTGCAGCAGGATCGGATGGTCGTCGACGATCAAGACGGCGGTCATGACGCGGATGCCCGTGGCGCCGATTCCAACGCGTGGGGCAGCGGGATAGCGATGCGCAGGCTGGTGCCGCCGCCGGGCGCGTCCGCCAGCCGGTAGGCGCCGTCGAGCGCCTGCACACGCTCCTGCATGCCCTGCAAGCCGCGGCCCTTCGGCGTACCGGGTTTGATGCCGCAGCCGTCGTCGCTGACGGCGAGCAGCAGCCGGTCCTCGCCTCCGCCCGGCGCCGGCCGTTCATGCACCAGTTCGAGACGCGCCCGCCTGGCGCCGGCATGGCGCACAATGTTGGTCAGGCTTTCCTGGACGCAGCGATAGACGGTCAGATCGATAGACTCGCCGTAGCTCGACGCCACGCCCTCGGCCAAAAACGACAGCGCGATATCGGGATGTTCGCGCGCGCGCTCCTGCACCAACCCCGACAACAGATCGGCGAGCGGAATCTGGCCGAGCGCCATCGGGCGCAACCGGTTCAGGACGCCTCGGTTGATACGCTGGAGCCGCTCGATCATACCCAGCATCTCACGCGCGCGGCCTTGCGCGACGGCCGGATCGCCGAGCTTCGCGATCGAGGTGGCGTTGACCCTGAGCGCGAACAGCCAAGGCCCGACTTCATCGTGCAGATCGAGCGCGGTCTGCCGCCGCTCGTTGTCCTGGGCCGTGATCAGGCGCTTGCTGAGCGAACTGTTCTCGGCCCGTATGCTGTCGAGCGCGGCGGCCAGGGTGTTGAAGCGGTTGGCGATGACGTCCAGCTCACGCACGTTCGGCCGGCGGAGCCGCACTTGGTAGTCGCGCCGTTCCAGGTCCAGCAAGCCGGCGGCAACCCGTTCGAGCGGCGCCAGCACGCGCGCGAACAGCAGATAGAGAACAATGGTGGCCACCACGCCGAAGATCAGCGTCAGGCGCGCCAGCGCCATGGTGTCGTCCCAGACTTCAGCGATTTCGTCACCGGGCGCGCTGGTCAACAGCACCGCGCCGATGCGCTGCCCCGCCACCACCGCCGGGACCTCGCGGGTTTGAACGGATGGCGCGATCAGCGCAGCAAACCATCCGGGTGCAGGCGGCCGCACGGTGTCCGGCTTCGGACGGATTCCGCTTTGCGGCGCTGCCGGCGCCAGTGGCGATCCGGCAGCATTGGTGACCGAGATGCGCACAGGCCGGACGGAACCGACATCGGCGGGCAGCGACGCCAGGGCCTGCTCCGGTTTGGCGCCGTGCTCAATCATAGGCACCGCTTCGCGGATCAGCATCTCGGCAAGATTCATCGCGGCGGTGATTTCGATGCGGGTGGCCTTGCGCGCGTGCAGCACGGTAATGGCGCCGCCGATGACCCACGCCGTCAGCAGCAAACCCATCAGGATCAAGAGCAATTGGGTGCGAAGCGCGCAACGCCGACTCAGCCCCGCGAGCCACGCAGCGAACAGGGCATAAGCACGGGCCGGCAACTTACCGTCGGCGGCCCCGGCGGTCCGGTGTAACAGTGGATTGTCCAGCGCGAGTGCGCCATGCGGCGGGGCCGCGACGCCATCACTCGCCGGATCGCGCGGCGTCAACCAAGAACGCGACACCATACCCTGAACCCTTGATACGCTTGGAGCCTTGATGCTCTGGACCCTTGATGCTCCGGATCCTTGACGGGTCGAAGCCATGCCACACGGAACCCCGCGCGAACAAAATATTTCGCGCGAAGATCGTCCTCCCCGGCGCGCCGTTCGGAAAGCCCCCGACGCACGTCGCCAGTGCAATGCCCCGTCGAAGTGTAGCAAGGCATCCCCGGCAGGCAAGGCGAAACCGGCGCGTGCAGTGCAGCGATTTCGCCGACGATCCCGTAGTGCCCAATTTGCCGCTTATCTCGAAATACCACGCCGCCATGTTTCCCGGCCTGCACCGCGCGTTACTGAAACGGTAGCGCCGCAAGCGCATTTGTCGTTTTAATGTCGTCTGGCGCGATGGCGTCCAAAAATCTCTTTGCCCAGGACTGTTGGTACAATGCGTAAGTTCGGTATCATGCGTAGGAGACGCCTGAATAGTCTGCAGTGCGCGGCTACGGTGCTGGCGTTGACCCTAGTGCTGCCAACCGTCGTGTTCGCGCAAACCCCGGACATCTCGGCCACCCCATCGCAGCAAACCACACCAGCCGCCGCACCCGCTCAACCGACGCTCGACGCCGCGGCGCCCACGCCGTCATCGCCCAGCCCTGACCAGACTACCGCAACGCCGCCGGCCCCTGCGTCACAAACGGCGGCACCGGCCCCCCTCAAGCAACGACATCCGCTTCAAGCCAAACGAGCCACGCATATCGGGAGGCCAAGTGAAGCGCGGGACGGACATCAGGACGGTGTGGATTGTCAGCACGCCGCGCTGCGGCTCGATGTGAGCCTTCAACGTGACGCGCGAAATCGCGCGCGCCGCGGGCTTGCAAGCGTTGCCTGAGACCGTGCCACAGTCGACCGAATATATGATTGCCGCCGGCACCGAAGGTCTCGCCGAGACGGCGCCGGAGCGCGTGCGGGTCGTCAAGGTGCACGCTAACATGCGCTTCATGCGTTGCGGCTTCGAGGACGGACTCGTCTTCGTGCAGAGCGCGCTCGCGTCGGCGCGACACTACCACCGCTCTCCGCCGAAGCAGGCGCTCACCGTCGACTACACCAACATCGTGGCGCGGCCGGCGGCGGTCGTGGACGCCATCGCGCAATTCCTGCAGGCGCCACTGGCCCCTGCGGCACGCGACACGATCGTGGCCGGCCTCGACAAGAAAAGCGTCGCAGACAACATCCGGCGCACCGAGCAGGACCTGATGCGGCGCAGCCGCGAAGGCAGCCCAATTTCGGCCGACGAAGTGGTAGTGCTCGGGCCCCAGCAACTGCGCGCCTTCGACACCGCGACCGGCTTCCAGTCCGGCCACGTGTCCGATTATCGCGCGGGCGACTGGCTGCGGTTGCTCAATGCAGAGCAGCAATCCCGCCTGGAGGCGCTCTGCGCGGCCGCGGCTTCGGCGGCGGCTTGACGGCGCTCAGGTCGCCGGCGTCACCGACATGACCTGATAAGTGTGCATGTCGCCATCCTCCCCGCGGATGGAGACGTATTCGCCCTGGCGGAAGGCGTGGCTTTCGAAGTGGAAGCCGGCCTCGTCGTCGTCGACGTCCTGCGGGTCGTAGTCGAAGATCCAGCGCCCGCGCGGGCCGCCGGCCTTGTGCTCGAGGCGGCCGACCCGGCCGTCCTCGCCTTCCCAGAACCGGACCACGCGGCAGTGCTCGCGGTCCTTGCGCCAGGCCTCGACGTCGATGTGGCCGTCGGCGTCGAGCGGGGCGACGAACTCGTAACCGTGTTTCGACGAGCCTTGCGGGAACGCGGGCGAGCGCGCGAGGTTGAGCCGGATGCGCTTGAAAGTGTGCGGCAGGGTGGTCACGGGGTCAGGTCTCCAGGTCGTCGTGTCTAAGGCTCTATTTGGTCGCGTTTCCGGACGGCGAACCGGTTCCCACTTCGCCTGGAAACGCTCCAAGTTTCTGCCTCATCATGGCCAGATCGGGGAACCTCGCGTATTGATCTGGATCAGGCGGATATGGGCGGCGTTAGACTAAATACGACCCGCGAATGAGACGGTAATGGACGCGCCCGACAACCAGCAGCCGGTCATGGACTTCCTGGCCGACCCGGCAACCCACGGCGGGCAGCCGGTGACGCGCATCGACACCCATGCGGCGGCCGTGTTCCTGGCCGGCGACCGCGCCCTCAAGATCAAGCGCGCGGTACGGTTTCCATTCCTCGATTTTTCCACCCTCGCCAAACGCAAGGCGGCCTGCGAGGCCGAACTCGCAGTCAACCGGCCGTTCGCGCCGGCGATCTACCGCCGCGTGGTGGCGATCACGCGCGAGGCGAACGGCACGTTGGCGCTCGGGGGCCAAGGCGAGCCGGTGGAATGGGCGGTCGAGATGACGCGTTTCGACGAGAACGAAACGCTCGACCATCTCGCCGGCAGAGGCGGCATCGACGACGCGTTGGCCGATGCGCTCGGGCGGGCGGTGGCGCGCGGCCACGACGCGGTGCCGGTGGTGAAGGACGCGCGCTTTGCCGACGTACTCGCCGAGATTATCGCGCAGAACACGCTCGAATTGCGCGAGAGCCCGGCGCTGTTTGCGGGGGCCCAAGTCGAGGCGCTGGATAAGGCGACGCTTGCCGCCTTCGATCGCGTGCGGCCGCTGTTGGAAGCGCGCGAGCGCGCGGGGCAAGTGGCGCGCTGCCATGGCGACCTGCATCTCGGCAATATCGTCCTCATCGACGGCGCGCCGGTGCTGTTCGATGCGCTCGAGTTCGATCCCAAGCTCGCCACCGGCGACGTATTCTACGACCTCGCCTTTCTACTCATGGACCTGATCGAGCGCGGCTTGAAGCCCGCCGCCAATATCGTGCTCAACCGTTATCTGGTCGAGCGCGGGCGCGACGACGATCTCGACGCGCTGGCGGCGCTGCCGCTGTTCCTGTCGGTGCGGGCGGCGATCCGCGCCAAGGTGACGGCGGCGCGGGCGAAACATGCCGAGGACCGCCAAGCCGCCGAGCAGAACGCACGCGACTATTTCGTCTTGTCGGAGGCGCTGCTCGAACCGGTGACGCCGCGCTGCGTCGCCATCGGCGGACTGTCGGGCACCGGCAAGTCGGTGCTGGCGCGCGCGTTGGCGCCGTCGCTACCGCCGGCGCCGGGCGCGGTGGTGCTGCGCAGCGACATCGCGCGCAAAGCTCTGTTCGGTGTCCCGGAGACCGAGAAGCTGCCGGTCGAGGCCTATACCAAAGAAGTGACCGCGCGGGTCTATGCCTCGCTTGCCGACAAGGCCGCCCGCGTGCTCGCCGCCGGCCATGCGGCGATCGTCGACGCAGTGTTCGCGGAAGGCTTCGAGCGCGCGGACGTCATCCGCGCCGCCGCCGGCTTCGATTTTCACGGCCTGTTCCTGACCGCCGATCTCGCAACGCGAGTCGCCCGGGTCGGTTCGCGCGTCAAGGACGCCTCCGATGCCGACGCCGCTATCGCCCGCGCCCAGGAAGAATACGACCTCGGCGCGCTCGACTGGACGACGGTGGATGCGTCGGGAACGCCTGACGAGACGCTGGCAAATGCGAAGAAGATGCTTGCGATTTGAATGCGGCGTTGCAGCAACCGAGCTATGCACGCAGCGGCCAGCGGCCAATCAGGCCCGCCCTCTTGGGAAAAGCCCAAGAACCGTGCATAGCTAGGCCGGTCACGTTGGGGACAGATCGACTCAACTGAATGCCGCACTGCACCCAAGTTTTTGCTTGCGCATGATCTTGTCCGAAAACCGGTTCCCACTTTTCGGGATCATGTGCGACGGGGCCCGATGAACACCGCGACCGCCCGAACCCTCTCCACGCGCCAGCTCGCGGTCGGCATCGTCGGCTATTGCTGCTTCATCAGCCTGTATTCGCCGCAGTCGATCCTGCCGCTGCTGTCGCACGACTTCCATGCCAGCGCCGCGAGCGTCTCCACCGTCATCACCGTGAGCACGATGGCGGTGGCGCTGACGGCGCCGTTCACCGGCACGGTCGCCGACGTCCTGGGCCGCAAGCGGGTGATCGTGACGGCCATGTTCCTGCTGGCGATTCCGACCATCATGGTCGGGCTGTCCCCCAACCTCACCTGGATGATCACCTGGCGCGGGATCCAGGGGCTAGTGCTGCCGTCGATCTTCGCGGTCACCGTCGCCTATATCGGCGACGAATGGCCCCACAGCGAGGCCGCCACCGCCGCCGGCATCTATTCATCCGGCTCGAGCTTCGGCGGCTTTTCCGGCCGACTGGTGACCGGCTTCTTCGCCGACTGGCTCGGCTGGCGCTACGGCTTTTTCGCGCTCGCCTGCGTGGTGCTGACCGGCGCCGTCGCCGTCACGCTGCTCTTGCCGCGCGAGCGCAAGTTCGTGCGCTCGGAAGGCCTGCTCGCCTCCGGCAAGCAGATGCTGCGGCACGTCCGCAATCCGCAGTTGCTCTTTGTCTACGCGGTCGGCTTCGGCGTGCTGTTCAATTTCATCGCGACGTTCACCTTCGTGAGCTTCCATCTCGCGGCACCGCCCTACAATCTCTCACCCACCTGGCTCGGCGTGCTGTTCGTGACCTATCTCGCCGGTTCGGCGTTGACGCCCTGGACCGGCTGGGCGGTCAACCGCTTCGGGCGCCGCCGCTTCATGATGGCGGTGATCGCGACATGGATCAGCGGCGCGGCGCTGATGCTGGCCTCGCCGCTGCCGGTGATCGTCCTCGGCCTCACGCTCTGCGCGGCCTGCGGGCTGCTCTGCCAGGCGGTGTCGACGGCGAGCGTCACCATCACCGCCAAGGCCGGCCGTTCGTCCGCGGTGGGGCTCTACGTCACCAGTTTCTACGGCGGCGGCAGCTTCGGCGCCGCGCTCGGCGGCCTCGGCTGGACGTTTGGCAACTGGCCGGCCTGCGTCGCCATGGTGATGGGCATGCTGCTGATCATGGGCGCCATCGTCCGCTTCGGCTGGACGCCGGGCATGCCGATCGCGTCTGCGGCCGAAGCCACCCAAGGTTAGATCTTATTCGATCGCGTTTCCGGACGGCGAACCGGTTCCCACTTCGCCTGGAAACGCTCTAACACCGCGCTTCCGCCCAGGCCGGCTTGCGCGTGACCAGCAGCCGGCCGTAGACGATCGCGAAGGTGGCGAAGCCGATGATCCAAGCGCCGCCGGCATAATCCAACAGCGCCAGCGAGCCGGTGAAGACGGCGACGATCCGCAACACGGCGGCGAGGAAGAACGGCCGGAAACTGTCGGCGAACAGGGCGGAACCGGCGGCGTTGCAGGGCGGCAGAGGCGGCGCTTTGGGTCGACGTGGGGCCTCCGGGGAACTTTCGGGCTCCCCTTCCCTAGCCCGCCGGCCCCACGCGCTCTTTGCGCCAGCGCACATAAGAAGCGGCTTGCGACCGTATCCGGTAGAGGGCGCTCCATGCGTCCGGGGCCGGGGGAGAAGACAGGCACGGCGGGGGACACCGTAACCGGCTTACATTGACCGAATCGGCCCCATCGGTAGGATCATGGTTGGCGTCGTGCCGCCTGCCGCTCGCTCCGCTCTGGAATGGTGAACAGCACGAGCATCTTGGTTTGGCCCCGATGGGCGACCGTCAGCAATGCGAGCACTGACATCGAATCGCGCCCAACAGGGATCGAATCGTGGACACTCTCACTCGCTCGAAATCCATGGCCAAGGCCTTGCGCAAGGCGTTGGCGGACCGGCACGTAGATTTGCCTCACAGCGCGTGCCTTGAAATCGTCGCGCGTCAATTCGGCTTTTCCAATTGGAATGTCCTGAAGAACGCCTGCAACAATGAAACGCGCTTAAGCACGACAATCTTCGTCGAACACGGGCGGCAGGAAGAAGCCGCGACGTTTTATGCCGCCGCTTTCGATGCCGTTCGAATCGCAAGCCACAGATTCCGCGACGCGCTCATGGCCGTGGAACTCAGGGTCGGCGAGTCAACCATGACCGTTTCCGGATCCAATCCCCGGCGCGAATCGGAACCTGCCCGAGGTGGCCCGTTCTTTCCCAAGGCAAGAGGCAAGGTGAGCGCGATCTTTCGCCTGGAGGTAAGCGACGTGGATGGCACATTGCAGAAGGCGGTCGCCGCCGGCGCGGTCCTTCGCGACCCGGTGCAAGTCAGCACGGACGGCCGGCGCGCCGGGGCCCTCTTTGATCCCTTCGGCCACATATGGGGCGTCGTTGAGTTGACCTCGCGGAAGGAAACGCGCGCTGCCTAAAGCCATCCCGGCGGCCGTCTGACTGGCGTGCCCGCTCTTTGCGCCAGCGCACATAAGGGGTGTTTAGGCGGCGCTCGGATGCCATTGCGGCCGGTAGCCGCGTTGCAGGACCGCGAGGATCGAGGGCGGCGTGAGCACGGTGACGGTTACACCACGGGGACGCGCTGTGGCTTCCGTGTAGCCCGCCGGCGTCCAGCGCATCAACGGCGCCCGTGTCGCCGTTCTCGGCTATTTTGCCCGCGCCGCCTAAATCACGGCTACGACTGGCAACTCGTAGTGACCACGTAAAAATGGTCAAACATGACATCTAAGACATGCTTACAGCTATCTTCTGTCAGATATGCCGGCACGGCCTCCGCACGTCCCGCTGCGAGATTCCTCAATTCTTGCGTCCACTCTCCTGTTCCACGTGGATCAAATACAAGGTCCACAAACACCGCCCCGCTGAACCCGCCGCCTCCGTACCAACTATAGACCTTCAGAGCAGACCCGCTCCTCCTGACGTCGTCGACGTAGTAGCCGCGCGTCATCACGAATTTTGCCAATTCCGCCTGATATACGGCCATGCGCGGCCTCAGCACCAGAAGGACACAAACAATCAAAGAAACACCAAGACACAAGAACGATATCTCATCATCGTTCCGCCACTTGATGATTGCGGCGGCGGCGAGGAAGGCTACCACGCCAAGTGACGCGATAATAACCAATATCGGCACTATTATTATGTAGTCATAAATTATGACATGTGCCAGCAAGACAATCAAAACATCAAAGACGATGACGGATACGATAGAAATGATGATGGAGTTGAAGCGCGCCCGCTGAGACTCACACGGCCGCGCATGGCCTTTGTCGAAGACCACCCAATCGAACATTCCCAACGTTAGCCTCCCAAGCGCATAGACAGCGCGCATGTCGCCGTCTTCAGCAGCGCATCTTTGTACGTGCAAATTATGGTTGCATGAGTTGTGGAGCCGTTAATTTGGGACGTGCAATTTGCCAGCGGCGGCGGCCGATTTAAGCGCCGGCGCTCGGGTGCCATTGCGGCCGGTAGCCCCTTTGCAACACCGTCAGGATCGACGGCGGGGTGAGCACGGCGGTCGCGATACTACGTGGCCGCGACGTAATTTCGGCGTAGTCCGCCGGCGTCCAGCGCAGCAGTCGGTCGCCGCGCACGGCGAAGGCGGCACCGTCGAACGCGATCATGGCGCCGTCGGGCAGCGTGTCGATGTCGCGTTGGTGGATGCGCTTGGCTTTGCCGTCGAGGCGTTCGGCGTGCAGCAGTTTGTCCATGGCGGGGGCGCTGGCGCGTTGCGGCTTTCCACTGAACAATCGCGCAAATAACTCCGCGTCCTTGCGACGGCATTCGAAGCACGGGCGATGGCCGGCGGCGAAAGCGGTCACCTCGTCGAGGAAGAACAATTCGGTATAGCTATCGCCCCAGACATCGCGATGACGATCGTTGAAGTCGAGCTTGCAGCAGATCCACTGCTTGGAGGCCCAGCGCCGCGCACCAATCCTCTTGTCATCATCGTGGATACGCCCGCCGCGATTGCCCATCAGCGTGCCACGCACCGGCGCGGCGAACAGCTCACCGAAGGGATCGACGCGGTCTTGCAGCGGCATGGTGCCGCTATCTCACTACAGCCCCGCCGCGCGCGCCAGCGCCGCGGCGCCGACGCCGGCCACCACGGCGGCGAAATTGTTGCGCGCGATCAGCATGGTCACCACCGAGGCGGCGACGGCCAGCACGGCGCTCAGGCCGCCCTTGGCCACCACCGGCACCACGCTCGCCGCGATCATCGCGCCGGGCAGCGCGATGAGCATACGCTCCAGCCGCGGGCCGATGCGGATGTAGCCGATCAGCCAATAGCCGCCGATGCGCATGCCGTAGGCGCCGGCCGTCATCACCGCCAGCATGCCGGCATAGCCGAGCGGATGGGCGTCAATCATCGACCAGGCCTCCCACCACGGCGCCGGCCAGCGCGCCAGCGAGGATGTACCAGTAGCCGCCGAACAACTGGTCGACCGCGAGCGCCACGCCGCCGCCGACGATCCAGCCGATCGAGGCGCGCGGCCCCCGCCACAGCGGCACCAGCATGGCCGCGAAGAACACCGGCATCACCAGATCGAAGCCGTAAATGCGCGGGTCGGCGAGCGACGCCCCCAGCCAATAGCCCGGCACCGCCGACAGCACCCAGACGCCCCACATGGTCAAGCCGGCGCCGAGGTAGTAGCCCGGGTCGCGGCCACCCTTGGCGTGGTAGGTCATGGAGACGATCCAGGCGGTGTCAGTGAGCACGAACAACGAGGGATAGGTCTGGCGCGCTGGCAGCCCCCCGAACCAGGGCCGCATCGCGGCGCTCATCAGCAACATCCGCGAGGACACCATGGCGGTGATCAGCCCTGCGCCGGCGATGGCCGTGAGCGTGAACTGGTCGGGCCAGGACTGGATCACGATGAACTGCGCCATGCCGGAGAACACGGTGGCGCTCATGATGAAGGTGTCGATGAGGCTGAAGCCCTTGCCGGCCGCGACGGTGCCGAAACCGAGGCCGAAGACGAACACGCCCGGCAACAACGGCAGCGCGTCCCAGGCGCCCTGGCGGAAGCCGGCAAGGGTCCACCGCGAAGCGGCGCTATGAGATCGGGATGCGTTCATGAAATCGGGCCGCGCGTCCCTTAACGCGTCGCGGACACGGGGGGAACCCACAAAGCAGAACGCCCGCCATGCGGCGGGCGTCCGAAATGCTTGAGCTTGGTTTTCCTCAGCCTTGCGGCTGCGGGGCGACGTCGCCCGTGGGCGGCGCGTCGGGCCGCGGACGCGGCTTGCCGGAAGGCGGCACCGCGGAGCCGCGCGGGGTTGACGGCTCGATGACGCTCTCGCGCACCGGACGCTTGCCCTGCAACAGGTCCTTGATCTCGTCGCCGGTCAGCGTCTCGAACTCGATCAGACCCTTGGCCAGCGCTTCGAGATCGGCGCGCTTGTCGGTGAGGATCTGCGTTGCCTCGGCATAGCCGGCTTCGACGTAACGGCGCACCTCGGCGTCGATCTTGCGCGAGGTCTCTTCCGAGATGTTGTGCTGGCGCGCGACCTGATAGCCGAGGAAAACCTCGTCCTGGTTCTCGCCATAGGCAACCGTGCCGAGCTCCTCGGAGAAGCCCCAGCGCGTCACCATCATGCGGGCGAGCTTGGTCGCCTGGTCGATGTCGGACGAAGCGCCGGACGTGACCTTCTCCTTGCCGAACACCATTTCTTCCGCCACGCGCCCGCCCATCATGATGGCGAGCCGCGAGGTCATCTGCTCGAACGACATCGACAGCTTGTCGCGCTCGGGCAACTGCATGACCATGCCGAGCGCGCGGCCGCGCGGAATGATGGTGGCCTTGTGCACCGGGTCGGTGGCCTTGACGTTGAGCGCGACGATGGCGTGGCCGCCTTCATGATAGGCGGTGAGGAGCTTCTCCTCCTCCGTCATCACCAGCGACTTGCGCTCGGCACCCATCATCACCTTGTCCTTGGCGTCCTCGAACTCAGCTTGCGTGACCATGCGCTTGTTGCGGCGCGCGGCCATCAGCGCGGCCTCGTTGACGAGGTTCATCAGGTCGGCGCCGGAGAAACCGGGCGTGCCGCGCGCGACCGTCTTGAGGTTCACGTCGGGCGCCAGCGGCACCTTGCGCACGTGCACCTTCAGGATCGACTCGCGGCCGACCACATCCGGGTTCGGCACCACCACCTGGCGGTCAAAGCGGCCGGGGCGCAAGAGCGCCGGGTCGAGCACGTCGGGCCGGTTGGTGGCGGCGATCAGGATGATGCCTTCGTTGGCCTCGAAGCCGTCCATCTCGACCAGCAACTGGTTGAGCGTCTGCTCGCGCTCGTCGTTGCCGCCGCCGAGGCCGGCGCCGCGATGACGGCCGACCGCGTCGATTTCGTCAATGAAGATGATGCAGGGCGCGTTCTTCTTGGCCTGCTCGAACATGTCGCGTACGCGGCTGGCGCCGACGCCGACGAACATCTCGACGAAATCGGAGCCCGAGATCGTGAAGAACGGCACGTTGGCTTCGCCGGCGACCGCGCGCGCGATCAGCGTCTTGCCGGTGCCGGGCGGGCCGACCAGCAACACGCCGCGCGGAATCCGTCCGCCGAGACGCTGAAACTTGCCGGGGTCACGCAAGAATTCGACGATCTCCTGCAAATCCATCTTGGCTTCGTCGACGCCGGCGACGTCCTCGAACGTCACGCGCCCGTGCGCTTCGGCCAACAGCTTGGCCTTGCTCTTGCCGAAGCCCATGGCCTTGCCGGCGCCGCCTTGCATCTGGCGCGACAGGAAGATCCACACGCCGATGAGCGCGATGAACGGCAGCCAGGAAACCAGCAGCGACACGAACCACGGCACGTTGTCGGACGGCGGCCGCGCGGTGATGGTGACGCCCTTGGTATAGAGCTTCTGCACGAGGCCGGGATCGCTCGGCGCGTAGGTCTGGAAGCTGGAGCCGTTGGCCAGCGTGCCGTGGATGTTCGGGCCCTGGATCACGACGTTGCGCACGTGACCCTGGTCGACCTCATTGAGAAGCTGCGAGAACGATATTTCCTGCGAATTGGTGTGCTGACCCGGGTTCTGAAACAGGGTGAACAGAGCCAGCAGCAGGAGAACAATGATCACCCAGAGGGCGAAGTTGCGCAGGTTTGCGTTCATCAGGCGTTCCTACAACCGCGCGCGGGAAGCGCCGCGGTGACGTTTGGCTTGAAGGCTGGTGCGCCTTTTCATGAGCCGTATCAGGGTTATTGGCGTCTCTATGCCCGAGATTCGGGGCGATTTCACGTCCGCCCGTTTTCCCAATGTAGGCACCGGCGGCCGGCAAGGAAAGGGCTCTATTTTAGGTATTCTACCGGAGCTTTCTTGACGGCGCCTTGCCCCGGGGGCCTGCCGATCCGGATTTGGTTAAGGATTTGGACCGGCGCGGCGGCGCCGGTTCCACCGTGATTGTCCCGCGGCCTAAGGTCACCATGGCGCCGGCCAGGCTGCGGCGGAACCGCGCGCTACCCGCTTTTTGGGCCGCATCGAGCGCTTCTTTCAGGGCTTCGAGCTTGCCGAGACCGATGGCGCCATCCGTCGCCGGCGCAAGCGCCCGGGCAAGGAGCCTGAGGCCGATCTCGTCGGGCAAGGCCGCATAGCCGGCGGGGTCCAGCACCAGCGATCGCGGGGCGGCGCCAGGGCGGGCGAGTTGGTGAAGCGCGCGGCCGGTTTCCACATCCAGCGCTGCATCCGCCCGCTTGAGCCGGCGCGCCAGCAGCGCCAGCCGGCGGGCATCGAGCCCCTCTTCGGCCAGCCCCGGCATCAGGTCGCGCACCCGCACGCGGGTGAAGCGCGGATCGCGGTTGGAGGGGTCCTCCGCGAAGGGAATTTTGGCTGCCTTCAGCGTGGCGATGAGGCGCGTCTTGGGAATGTCGAGCAGCGGGCGGATGACAAGAAGTTGGTCACTGCTCGCGCGGCACGGCACAACGTGCTCCCTCTCCCCATAGGCGAGCGGACGCTCGCCGTCCGGCGAGCTATGGGGGAGAGGGGGTAAGGACTTCGCGGTCGGCCCCCCCTCTCCCGAACGCGCTCCGCGCGTTCGGCCT
>JARRQH010000007.1:24722-26145 GCA_037381985.1 Pseudolabrys sp. | reverse complement strand
GACAAGGTGGCGCCGGCGCCGTTCCCGCGCGGCGACATCGCGCGCAAACCCGTGCTCACGCCCATCCAGGTGCGCACCCGCCGGGCCAAGCGCGCGCTCGCCGCGCGCGGGCTGACCGAGGCCGTGACCTGGTCGTTCATTTCCAAGCGCGAGGCCGAGCTGTTCGGCGGCGGCCAGCCCGAGCTTGGGCTCGCCAACCCGATCGCGGCCGAGCTCTCCGACATGCGGCCGAGCCTGGTGCCGGGCCTCGTCACCTCGGCGCAGCGCAATGCCGACCGCGGCTTCCCCGACGTCGGCCTGTTCGAGGTCGGTCAGGTATTCCGCGGCGACACGCCGGAAGACCAGTTCACGGCGGCGACGGGCCTGCGCCGCGCGCTCGCCAAGCCCGACGGCGTCGGGCGCCACTGGCAGAGCGCCAACAAGCCGGTCGATACCTTCGACGCCAAGGCCGACGCCTTCGCCGTGCTGGCAGCCGCCGGCGCGCCCATGCAGGCGCTGCAGGTAGTGCCGGGCGGGCCAAGCTGGCTGCACCCGGGCCGCAGCGGCACCATCCAGATGGGGCCGAAGAACATCATCGGCCATTTCGGCGAATTGCATCCGCGCACGCTGGCCGCGCTCGGCGCCGAGGGGCCGCTGGTCGGCTTCGAGGTGATCCTGGAGAAAGTCCCCGAGCCGAAGGCGAAAGCGACGCGCGCCAAGCCGCTGCTTGAATTGTCGGCGTTCCAGCCGGTGGAACGCGACTTCGCCTTCGTGGTCGGCCGCGACGTCAAGGCCGCCGACATCGTGCGGGCGGCGCAAGGCGCCGACAAGAAGCTGATCAGCAATGTCAGCGTGTTCGACGTCTACGAGGGCAAGGGCATCGACCCGGACAAGAAGTCGATCGCGATTTCGGTCACCCTGCAGCCGCGCGACAAGACCATGACCGACGAGGAGATCGACGCGCTGGCGTCGAAGATCGTCGGCGAGGTGACGAAGAGGACGGGTGGGGTGCTCAGGGGTTAGCGTTCGGCGACTTCTTACGAATTTGTCGACCCTCCTCCCATGCTAACAAATCTAGAAGACCCGGATAATCTGGGTTTATTTCTCGTGCGAGGTATATGAGTTCTTCCTTTTTGGCACCCTCTCGCAACAATCCATTGCTCTGAAAATATTTCATCACTTGTCTGTCCGCGGAAATGTCTATCGAAGCACGGTCCGTCATTTGAATCTTAAACTGACGCAACAAGATATTCGTTGCCATTGTCGCTAGCTTGGGTCCGATTCCGTCAAATTCAAGAAATCGTCGAATGATTTTTGCGGACGGCGGACTTCCCATCCAAATTCTCTTTGCGTCACCACCATATAAATCCCTGATTTTCTTTGCACCTTCGAAGAAGACATGAGCCATATCGTTATGAAACCGATGAAGGCTCTTACGCCGAAA
>JARRQH010000007.1:0-24705 GCA_037381985.1 Pseudolabrys sp. | reverse complement strand
ATTAAACCCTCCGATTTCTTTTCCGATCAGATACGGAACTGCCCACGCTTTTTCGGCTCTTATTACCCGATCCATCAAACAGGCCAATACAAAGTGGTGAGAAAATCTGTTCAGGTCAGACAACATTCGCTCAGCGTCTGGAATACCAGTATTGAACCCGTCCGTCGGGCTGCACAATTGCAGGCGACGCTGTGCTTCGCTAACAAGGTCTGAGTAGTCAACAGATCGCGGCGCCCTCATTATTGGCTACCTCTCAATTTGACCGAATTCTGAGCCCCCGCCAGCAAATCCGCGAACGCAAAACCATCGCGTTCCACCGTCTCGCCGACGCGCACATCGATCCTGCGCGACAGCATCGGCCCCGCCGATACGAACGAGTGGAATTCGCCGTTCTCGCCGCACGGATCGATTTCTGCCGGCAAGTCACCGAGCAGGCTTCCCTCGAACCGGCGGCCGGCGAACGACGCCGGCAGCTTCTTCAAATCGACCACGGCAAGATGCGCCTCGACACCGGCGTCGATCATCTCGCGCGCGAGCGCATCGGTGGGCTTGAGCCAGATCGGAAACACCGGGGCGATGCCGGTGCCCGCGAGCTGCTTTTCGCGGTAGGCGCGGATGTCCTCCAAATAGAGATCGCCGAAGATGATGTGGGTGACGCCGCGCGCCTTGGCGTCTTCGATCGCCTTGCCCATCTTGCGCTCGTAGACCTCGTTCGGACACGGATAGGGAATGCGCACGATGATCGGATCGAGGCCCGCCGCCGCGATCTGCGCCATCAGCAGTTCCTCGCGGACGCCATGCATGCTCACGCGACCGAACGAGTCGGTGACGGTGGTGAGCGCGCCGACGATGTCATCGTCGCCCCTCTTGCGTGCCTCGTGCAACGCCCAGGCCGAATCCTTACCGCTCGACCAGGCGATCAGCGCTTTGGGTTTGCTTGCGGACATGGTGACTGAATCCTTGCTGCCTTGGCTCATCCCTGCGCGCCGGTATTGGAATGGCGCGGCTTTTCATGGTTCACACTCCGTAACCGCGACGCCCCCGTCAATGAACCAATTTGCAACGAGTCTTCATTAAATTCACACGCCAAAGACGCGCCGCAAGAAAGCAGCGCGCCGGGAAGACCGCCTCGCTATCGGCGCCAGGATGGCGCCACGGACCTCGATACCATGGGGTGGATGGCCAAACGCTTTGGGCGCGTGATCGCCCGCTACCTGGAAGAGCCGGAGCACGGCTACCTGCCGTTCACGCCGAGCGACGCCGACGCTTTGCGCACCTCGCTCAAGCCCGGCGACGTGTTGCTGGTCGAAGGCAACAACCACGTCTCCGGCATCATCAAGTATCTCACCCAGTCGACCTGGTCGCACGCCGCACTTTATGTCGGGCCGATCGGCGACCGCGTCACGGCCGACGGCGAACCGCTGGTGCTGGTGGAAGCCAATATCGGCCAGGGCGTGGTGGCGGCGCCGCTGTCGAAGTACGCGCGCTTCCACACCCGTATCTGTCGGCCGACCGGGCTGACCGACGACGACCGCGCGCGCGTGTGCACCTACGCCGCCGAGCGCATCGGCTTCGACTACGACCTCAAGAACATCATCGACTTGATGCGCTATCTGATCCCGCTGCCGGTGCCGCAGCGTTTCCGGCGGCGCATGATCGCGCTCGGCTCCGGCCATCCGATCCGCATCATCTGCTCGGCGCTGATCGCGCAGGCCTTCGAAAACGTGCGGTTCCCGATCCTGCCGCGGGTGATCCTGACCGAGAACGAGGAGGCGCGGCAGGAGATCCTGGAAATCCGCCATTCCTCGCTCTACGCGCCGCGCGATTTCGACATCTCGCCCTATTTCGAGGTGGTCAAGCCGACGCTGGAGCACGGCTTCGACTACAAGGCGGTGGCCTGGGCCGACCTCGACACCGCCGACGCCGACGGCGCCCCCCTGGTGCCACTTCCGGTCGAGGACGACGCCTTGGCGCCGGCGGGATACGGCCGTCAATTCGGCACGGCATTGCGGCGTCCACTCTTCCCCTCTCCCAACCGAACTCGGGTTAACCCGAGTTCGGTTGGGAGAGGGAAGCGAGCGTACCACGCGGTCTTGCCGTAACCTCCCCGCGGCCTTACCTGTCTCTCCCATGCTCGACGCCGCCGCCAAAGCCATTGCCCAGATGTTGACGCCCGCCCTCCGCGGGGTGCTCTTGAAGGCCGTCGGCCTGGCGCTGGCGCTGATCGTCATTGCCGGCATCTTGCTGCAGCGTTTTCTGGCCTCGCTCGCCGATAACGGCGCTACCTGGGCCGAGCACTCCGCCAGCTTCGCGCCGCACGCCGTGTGGACGACCATGGCCTGGCTGCTGTCGTTCGCGGCCGGCCTCGGCGTCATCACCGGCGCGCTGTTCCTGATGCCGGCGGTCACTGCCTTCGTCGGCAGCTTCTTCGTCGACGAGACGGCCGACGCGGTGGAGCGCGAATACTACCCGGCGGAAGCGCCCGGCCACGCGCTGCCGATCTGGCGCGGTATCCTCGAAGGCGTCAAAATCGCCCTCGTCTCGCTGATCGTCTATTTCTTCGCGCTGCCGTTCGTGCTGTTCGCCGGCTTCGGCGTGGTCATTCTATTTTTGGCGAATTCCTACCTGCTCGGCCGCGAATATTTCGAGCTCGCCGCCATGCGCTTCCGCCCGGCTTACGAAGCGAAGGCCATGCGCAAGGCCAACGGCGCTTACGTCTTCCTCGCCGGCATGGTGATCGCGGTGTTCGTGTCGATCCCGGTCGTCAACCTGGCGACGCCGATCTTCGCCATGGCGTTCATGGTGCACATCCATAAGCGCATGAGCGACAGGCGCGCGGAGTTGATCGAGCCGCGACGGTAAGGCGCCTACGCCGCCACCGTCTTCTCCGGCCATTTGCACAAGTCCGCAATCACGCACAGCTCGCAGCGCGGCTTGCGCGCCAGGCAGGTGTAGCGCCCGTGCAGGATAAGCCAGTGGTGCGCGTGGCGCATGAATTCCGCCGGGATCACCTTTTCCAGCTTCAATTCCACTTCCAGCGGATTCTTACCGGGCGCGATGCCGGTGCGGTTGCCCACCCGGAAAATATGGGTGTCGACCGCAATGGTCGGCTCCCCATAGGCAACGTTGAGCACCACGTTGGCGGTCTTGCGGCCGACGCCCGGCAGCGCCTCCAACGCCTCGCGCGAGCGCGGTACCTCGCCACCGTGCTGCTCGACCAGGATCTGCGACAGCGCCACCACGTTCTTGGCCTTGGTGCGGAACAGCCCGATGGTCTTGATCAGGTCGCGCACGCGGTCCTCGCCCAGCGCCGCCATCTTGGCCGGCGTGTCGGCGGCGGCGAACAACGCGGGCGTCGCCTTGTTGACGCCGGCGTCGGTCGCCTGCGCCGACAGCACCACGGCGACCAGCAGCGTGAACGGGTTGACGTATTGGAGCTCGGTCTCCGGCTCCGGCGTGGCGTCGCGCAGCCGGCGGAACGCTTCGGTGATGTCGGCCGTTGTCCAGGCGGGCACCGCAACGGCGACCGGCTTGGTAACGGTCTTGCCTTTGGCCTTCTTGGCCTTCGGGCGCGCCTTGCCCGCGGGCTTGCGGGCCTTGGTTTTGCGGGCCGGCTTCTTTGTCGACTTTTTGGCCGACTTCTTGCTCGTCTTGCGGGTCGCCTTTTTTGCCATGATTTCGGGTATACTGACCGCCATGAGCGCCGACAACGACGACGAACTCGAACCCACCATCTTTTCCGCGGTGATCACGCCCCACCGCTCGCTGAGCGCGCGCGGCTTCTTCCTGGTGATGGCCGCCTACGGCCTGCTCAGCTTCGTGGCGGGGCTGGCCTGCATGCTGGCGGGCGCCTGGCCGGTTTTCGGCTTCCTCGGGCTCGACGTGCTGCTGCTCTATTGGGCGTTCAAGGTGAATTACCGACGCGCGGCGGCGTATGAGGAGGTCAAGGTCACGCCGGTGGCGCTCACCGTGCGCAAGGTGAGCCATCTGGGTACCGTGCGCGAATGGGTGCTGAACCCGCTCTGGGTGCGGCTCGAGAAGGTGGTGCATGAGGAATTCGGCATCGAGCGCCTGTTTCTGACCTCGCGCGGCAAGCACCTGGTCGTCGCCGCCTTTCTCGGCCCCGACGAAAAGGCGAGCTTCGCCAAGGCCCTCGGCAACGCCATCGCCGAGGCCAAGCGCGGGGTGACAAGGACGGTACTGTCCTGACCCGCGGAGGCGCGTCAGAAATCGGGTGGCTTCGTTGGCCCTCCGGTCCAATATCCCGGGCATGATCATGACCTCGGACACCATGACCCGCGGCCAGACCGCTGCGGCGCCCCGCATACCCGACCTCGGCCCGCTGCCCACCGCCGCCGCCGACTATGACGTGGTGCGGCGCGCCATCGCCCATATCCGCGGCAATTGGCGTTCGCAGCCCGAAATCGAGGCCATCGCCGAAGCCGCCGGCGTCAGCGCCACCGACCTGCACCACCTGTTCCGGCGCTGGTGCGGGCTGACGCCGAAAGCCTTCCTGCAGGCGCTGACGCTGGATAGCGCACGCGAGCTGCTGCGCGGGTCAGCGAGCGTGCTCGACACCGCCTACGAGGTCGGGCTCTCCGGCCCCGGCCGGCTGCACGACCTGTTCGTCACCCACGAGGCGATGTCACCGGGCGAATGGAAGGCACGCGGAGAAGGCTTGACCGTCAGCTACGGCTTCCATCCCTCGCCGTTCGGCTTGGCGCTGGTGATGACCACGCCGCGCGGCCTCGCCGGCCTGGCGTTCGCCGATCCCGGCGGGGAACGCGCAGCGCTCGATGATATGCGCTCGCGTTGGCCGAAGGCGCGCTACGTCGAAGACATCGCGGCCACCGCGCCGACGGCGCGCCGCATCTTCGAAACAGAACGATGGCGACCGGATCAGCCGCTGCGCGTCGTGCTCATCGGTACCGATTTCGAAGTGCGCGTGTGGGAGCATCTGCTCACCATCCCCATGGGCAAGCTCACCACCTACTCCGACCTCGCCAAGCACGCCGGCAACCCGAAAGCCGCGCGCGCGGTCGGCGCCGCCGTCGGCAAGAACCCGATCAGCTTCGTGGTGCCGTGCCATCGGGTAGTGGGGAAATGCGGCGACGTCACCGGCTACCACTGGGGCATCACCCGCAAGCGCGCCATGCTCGGCTGGGAAGCGGGTATGGTAGAAGCGTAAGCTTACGCCGCCAGCTCCAGCTTCGACGCCACGGTCGAGTCGGCGTTCAACCGGTAGATCATCGGCACGCCGGTGGCGATCTCGCGCTTGACGATTTGCTCCGAATTCAGCCGGTCGAGCACCATCACCAGCGCGCGCAGCGAATTGCCATGCGCGGTGACCAGCACGCGCTGGCCACGCAGCACGGCGGGCAGAATCTCCTGCACGTAATAGGGCAGCACGCGCGCCGCGGTGTCGCGCAAGCTCTCGCCGCCGGGCGGCGACACGTCGTAGGAGCGGCGCCAGATGTGCACCTGCTCCTCGCCCCATTTCTTGCGGGCGTCGTCCTTGTTGAGGCCGGCGAGGTCGCCGTAGTCGCGCTCGTTCAGCGCCTGATCCTTGACGATCGGAATGCCGGTCTGGCCGAGCTCTTCCAGCATCAGGTCGAGGGTGCGCTGGGCGCGGACCAGCGCCGAGGTATAGGCCAGGTCGAAAGTGAGCCCCTGCGCCTTCAGCTTGCGGCCGGCGTCGCGCGCCTCATCCACGCCCTTGGGGCTCAGATCCACGTCGCGCCAGCCGGTGAACAGGTTCTTCAGGTTCCAGTCGCTCTGGCCGTGGCGGACGAGGACGAGAAGGCGGTCGGACATTGCAAGAAACCCTCTAAAATTGCTCTTCCCCGGGCCACACGGCGCGAAACGCCATCTTTACGGAACAGGCCCGGCCGGCCATCTTTCAGAGCAGATGACGCCCCGGGTCAAGCCCGGGGTCCCCGCAGGAACCGAGGCTCGCCGGCGGCCGCGAACCGCGCCCCGCCGTAATCCGCCTGTCGCACTCCGACTGTCCAATGGCCCGATTCGATCGACGATCGTTCGGAGCTGTCATGATGGCGCATACCACCTATCTCGCATGCGTGGACTTCGCACCGGCGCCGGACGACTTCGCCGAGCGCCTGTGCGTGCTGCCGGATGTCCTGCCGCAGCCGGCCTTCGATGCCCTGACCGCCGAGATCGAGGGCTTCGTCGACACCGAGCGCAACTACGTGCCGACCCACAAGAAGGGCGGCACCATCGCCTACGAGACGCTGCGCGCCAAGACCCCGGACGTCGCCGCCTTCTACCGGTCGCCGGCACTGCAGCAGTTCATCTCCGATATCGTCAAGATCCAAGTCTGGCCGACGCCGCCGCACGACCAGAGCTCGCTGTCGGTGCTGTTCTACGAACGCCCCGGCGACCATATCGGCTGGCACTACGACTACAATTTCTACAAGGGCCGGCATTTCACCGTGTTGTTGCCGATCCTCAATCGCGGCGCCGACGGCGGCCTGTCGGCGGCCAAGCTGATGGTGCGCAAAGGCCGGGACGAGCGGATCATCGAAACGCCGCCCAACACGCTGGTGGTGTTCGAAGGCGCCAAGGTGCTGCACAAGGTCACGCCCATCATGGACGGCGAGCGGCGTATCGTGCTCAGCATGACCTTCTGCGCCGACAACCGGCATTCCATCCTCCAGGAAGCCATGCGGCGCGTGAAGGACACGGCGTTCTTCGGCACTCGCGCGCTGTGGTCCTAGGTGTTTAGCATCAGCACCTATGAGACAGACTTAGCGGCTAGAGGAACGGAGGAGTTCTGGCTCATCGTCACCATCAAGGCGTGGAGATGAGACAGAAACCCGGATCCCTCGCGCTGCTGAGCCGTTTCCTCAGCGCGCCTGCGCCTCCATCGTAACCCGGCGATCGCCATCCGCGACCCAGAGCCGGGCGTGGTCGTCCTCGCGCAGGCCGTTGACCGAGAAAGCCGGCCCGTCGAACAGCGGCGCGGTGCCACGGAACGAGAACAGCGCGGGCAGGTGGCCACCAGCCATCCGGCAGGCGAGGCACAACAGGAAGCTCGCCTGCAGCGGGCCGTGGACGATGAGGCCGGGGTAGAGCTCCTCGTCGCGGCAATAGGCGCGGTCGTAGTGGATGCGGTGGCCGTTGAAGCTCGCCGCCGAATAACGCATCAGCAGCACCGGGGTGGCGGCAACGACGCGGTTTTCGTCGGGGATAGGCATTGCGGCCGGGGGCGCGGTCGGCGGGAGGGGCGGGGCGAGAGCGCGGTAAACGATGTCGTGGCGCTCGCTCAGCGCATGCCCGCGCGGCGTGGCGTAGTCATGCATCACGGTGACGAAGCACAGTGCGCCGCTGCGGCCCGACTTGACCGCGACATCGGCGACACGGGAGCGCCGAACCACCTCGTCGCCGACCCGGAAGTCGCCTGAGAATCGCAGCTCGCCGCCCGCCCACATCCGACGCGGCAGCGGCACCGGCGGCAGGAAGCCGCCGCGCGCAGGATGGCCGTCGGGTCCGAGTTCCGACATCGGCGCGATGTCGGGGCAGAGGCACCACTGGATACCGGTGGGGGCGGCGTCGCCCGGGGCCAGCACGCAGGGCTCGTCCAGCACCGCGGCGAGGCTGCCTGCCAGCCGCGGCGAGATTTCGTCGCGGCTTTCGCGCGTGGCGCCGATCCAGCTGCGCAGGTGGTTGATGTCGAGCTCCATGGGTCCTCTGGTCAGAAAGAGCGCGGTAGTCCGAGGATATGCTCGGCCACGTAGCTGAGGATCAGGTTGGTCGAGATCGGCGCGACCTGGTAGAGGCGGGTTTCGCGGAACTTGCGCTCGATGTCGTATTCGCAGGCGAAGCCGAAGCCGCCGTGGAACTGTATGCAGGCGTTGGCGGCCTCCCAGCTCGCCTTGGCGGCGAGATACTTGGCCATGTTGGCCTGGGCCCCGCAGGGCTCTCCCGCGTCGTAGCGCCGGCAGGCTTCGAAGCGCATCAGGTTCGCTGCCTCGACTTCGATATAGGCCGCGGCGATGGGGAACTGGACGCCCTGATTCTGGCCGATCGGTCGATCGAAGACGACCCGGTTGCTTGTGTAGTCGATCGCCCGGTCGGTGAACCAGTAGCCATCGCCGATGCATTCGGCGGCGATCAGCGCGCGCTCGGCGTTGAGCCCGGTGAGGATGTATTTGAATCCCTCGCCCTCTTCGCCGATCAGGTTCTCCTCGGGGATCTCGAGATCGTCGAAGAACAGCTCGTTGGTCTCGTGGTTGACCATGTTGGGGATCGGCCGCACCTCCATCCCCTTCGCCATCGCCTCCTTCACGTCGACGAGGAAGATCGACAGGCCCTCGGACTTCTTCTTTACCTCCGAAAGTGGAGTGGTCCGGGCCAGCAGGATCATCAGGTCGGAATGCTGCACCCTGCTGATCCAGACCTTCTGGCCGTTGACGATATAGCGCTCGCCCTTCTTCACCGCGGTGGTCTTGAGCCGGGTGGTGTCAGTGCCGGTGGTGGGTTCGGTGACGCCCATCGACTGCAGTCGCAACTCGCCCGAGGCGAGCTTGGGGAGGATGCGCCGGCGCTGTTCTTCCGAGCCGTGCCGCACCAGCGTGTTCATGTTGTACATCTGGCCGTGGCAGGCGCCCGAATTGCCGCCAGCGCGGTTGATTTCCTCCATGATCACCGAGGCTTCGGTTAGCCCGAGGCCGGAGCCGCCGTATTCCTCGGGGATCAGCGCCGCCATCCAGCCCGCCCGGGTGAGCGCATCGACGAATTCCTCGGGATAGGCGCGCCTTTCGTCGATTTCGCGGTGGTAGGCGTCGGGAAACTCGGCGCAGAGCGCTCGGATCCCTTCCCGGATATCTGCATGGCTTTCGTGATAGCTGTCGATGTCTTTCAATTCTGGTCTCCGGATCGGTCGGGCGGTGTCAGGTGGCCAGCCGCGTGGCGAAGCGGCAGTCGGCAGCGCTCGCAGGCGGGTGAGAAGGGCGTCGATACGATGCGGTCGCGACGCCGCATGATGGGGAACCTGCGGTATAGTGGAAAATACCATTTTCATCTTAGCTCCATAACGTGCCGCTATGGGCCGGCCCGGCCTAGGTATCGCTTATTGTTATGTCGGGTGGAGAAAGGCGTTATTTGATGTGATGGCGGCTTTCGTCAATTCTCGCCCCGACGATCCGGAGGGTGGCCATTTCGCCGTCCCGCCCCCAAGACGGAAGCTTGCACGATGACCGAACCAGCCGCTGCCAGAACGGATCTCGACGGGCTTTTCGTCGTCTCGGTCGAGCAGGCCGTCGCGGCGCCGCTGCTGTCCTCGCGGCTGGCCGAGGCGGGCGCGCGGGTGATCAAGGTCGAGCGACCAGAAGGTGATTTCGCGCGCGGCTACGACCAGTTGGTGCACGGCGAGAGCGCCTATTTCGTCTGGCTCAACCGTGGCAAGGAGTCGGTCTGCCTCGACCTGCGGCAGCCGGAGTCGCAGGCGGTCCTGGGGCGAATGATCGCGGCCGCCGACGTCTTTATTCAGAACCTCGCCCCCGGCGCGATCGACCGGCTGGGCTTTGCCCCGGCCGACCTGCGCGCGCGACATCCGCGGTTGATCACCGTCTCAATCTCGGGCTACGGCGACGACGGGCCCTATCGCCACCTCAAGGCCTACGATCTTCTGGTCCAGGCCGAAAGCGGGCTGTCGTCGATCACCGGAACCGGCGAAGAGTTGGCGCGAGTCGGGATTTCGGTCTGCGACATCGCGGCCGGGGTAACGGCGCATCAGGCCGTTCTGCAGGCGCTCTACGCGCGTGAGCGGACGGGGCAGGGGCGACACATCGCGGTGTCGCTCTTCCATGCGCTGGCCGACTGGATGAACGTGCCCTACCTACAATATGTCTATGGCGGCAGGAGCCCGGCTCTGTGCGGGCTTTCACATCCGACCATCGCCCCCTACGGCGCCTTTCCCGACCGCGATGGACGCGAAGTGCTGATCGCGGTTCAGAACGAACGGGAATGGCGACAGCTTTGCACCGAGGTGCTGGATCGGCCGGAGCTGGCCGAGGATCCGCGCTTTGCCGACAACTCGGCACGCGTCGCCCATCGCGCCGCTCTGGATGCGATCATCACTGCGATCTTCGGCAGGTTCGCGCGTGACGCGATCATCGCGCGGCTCGAGACGGCGCGGATCGCCTATGGCAGGGTCTCGTCGATGGCCGAACTTGCCAGCCATCCGCAGAAACGCTTCGTGGAGGTCGAGACTCCGACCGGGCCGGTACGGATGCTGGCTCCGGGGGCGCTGGTCGACGGCTGCCTCGCAACGCCGGGCCCGGTACCGGCACTGGGAGCGCATACCGGGGCGATTATGGCCGAATTCGGTGCCGGCCCCGCGTGACGTGACGGCCATGCCGCTGGTGGATGTCTATATGTCCCGCGCCCGGCCGGTCCGCTCGGACAGCTTTACCATCCGTGCGAGGCTTTCGCGGTGGCGGGGGCTCGGCGGATTCTCGATCTGGGCTGCGGTCCAGGAGCGCTGGATGCCCAGTTCGTGGCCGCCGGCTTCGAGGTGACCGGCGTCGATCGACAGGCCGATGCCGTCGATCGCGCCCACCGCGCGGTGCCCGGCGCACGCTTCCTCTGTGCCATGGCCGAGGACCTGCCCGACGGGCTTGGGCCCTTCGACGCCGCCTGTTTCGTGAATTCGTTGCATCACATCCCGGTGGAGGGGGATGGGCCGGGCGCTGGAGCGAGCGCTGATGCAGGTGCGCCCGGGCGGCCCAGTGATTGTCATCGAGCCGCTAGCCGCTGGCTCGTTCTTTCGCTGCCGTCGGCCGGTCGACGACGAGACCGAGGTCCGCGCCCAGGCCATCGCTGCGATCAAGGCGCTGGTCGAGGCGGGCGGCGCCCGGCTGCTGGGGCTGAAACGCTGGGACCGGGTGAACCGCTTCGACGGGCTAGACGGCTTCATCGACTATCTGCTTGCCGTCGATCCCGGCCGGGCGGCGCTGGTGAAAGAGCGCGCCGCGGCGCTCACGCGTTCGTGGCGCGGTAACATCGACGTGGTTGGCGGCAAGGCCGTGCTGGTCCAGCCGGTCATCTGCTGGGTTCTCGCCCGCGACGCACGGCAGTGAGAATTCGGATGCGGATGCAGTGCGATTGATATAGGTGCTGTCGTATGGATGTCCGCCAGTTGCGCTACTTCATCGCGATCGTCGAACAGGGCTCGTTCTCCCAGGCGGCGACGGTGCTGAAGATCGCGCAGCCCGCCCTGTCGCTGCATGTGCGCAACATCGAGGCACATCTCGGCACGCCGCTCCTGTTCCGCAGCCCCAAGGGCGTGGTGCCGACCGAGGCGGGAGAGATTCTGTTGCGCAACGCTCGGATCATTGTTGACCAGCTCGCGATCACCGAAGAAGAGATCCGTGGCCATGAAGCCGACCCCCACGGCGTGGTGCGGCTCGGCTTGCCGGGAACGATCTCCGAGATGTTGTCGGTGCCGCTTATTACCGCCGCGCGCGTGCGCTACCCCGGAATCCAGCTCCGTATCGCCGAGGCGATGAGCGGCTTCGTGCTGGAATGGATGCGCGACGCGCGCATCGACCTGGCGGTGATCTATCGCAATGTCTCGGAGGACGGTCTGGCGACCGAGGAACTCCTGGAGGAAGAACTCGCCTTTTTTGGCCCTGCCGGCGGCCTCAACGACGGCGCGCCGCTGCCGGCGCCCGGTGCCCCGGTGTCACTCGCCGGGGTGGCGGGGCTGCCGCTGATTGTGCCGGGCAAGGACCACGGGCTGCGCTCGCTGCTCGATCGTCATGCCGAGGTGGCGAGCATCGACATGAACGTCGCGATCGAGGTCGATTCGTACACAAACATCAAGAAGCTGGTTGCCGCCGGCTTCGGCTGTTCGGTGCTGCCGCTGCATTCGATCGCGCGAGAGGTCGCTGAGGGGGTACTGCAGAGCTGGACCATCGACGGCCCGCCGATCCGGCGCCCGGTCCATCTGGCCAGCTCGGTCGAGCGGCCGATGGCAAATGCCGTCGCTGCGATCCGCCACTTCATCCCCGAACTGGTGCGCGATCTCGCCCGCGAAGGCGCCTGGGGCGGCGTCGGCGAACGCCCGGCGGACGGCGAAAAGCGCTGAACCGGTGTGCGTGCGGCCCACCACGTGGAGATGGTGGTATAAGCCGTAAGTCTCGGAAGATTTCGTTGCTATAACTTATTTGTATAAGGGGTGACGAATTTCTGAATTTGTGCAGTAGACCATCCAGCTGCCAGTATCTCAGTATCGCCGCGACGTTGCGTGTTTCGGCGACAGGGAGAGACAGTCTGCCTTGTGCGCCGACGTAACGCCGCTCTTGCGGCGCCGGTTTCGTATACCTTGGCAGCAGCAGGAGACGAGCCGGTGTACCAGGCATATCGACGCGCAGCGGGACTCATTCCGGCCCAGGGGTGCTTCATCAACAACCGTTGGGAGGAGGCCGCCGGTGGCGGCGTGCTGCCGGTAGTCGCCCCGGCCGAGGGGGTGATCTTCGCGGAGATCGCCGCCGGTGGCACGGCGGATGTCGACCGCGCCGTGCAGGCCGCCCGCGCGGCGTTCGAGACCGGCGCATGGTCGCGGCTGACCGCGGCCGAGCGGGGCCGCCTGCTGCTGCGCCTCTCGCTGCTCATCCAGGACAACTTCGACGAACTGGTGGCGTTTGAGGCGCGTGACTGCGGCAAGCCGCTGCGCACGGCGCGCGCCGACATCCAGGCCACCGCGCGCTACTTCGAATTCTACGGCGGGGCCGCCGACAAGGTTCATGGCGAGCAAATCCCGTTCATGAACGGCTATTACGTCACCGGCGAGCGTGAGCCGCTGGGGGTGACCGGCCATGTGATCCCATGGAACTATCCCTCGCAGATGACCGGGCGGACGCTCGGCCCGGCGCTGGCGATGGGTAACGCGACGGTCCTGAAGCCGGCCGAGGATGCCTGCCTGTCGGTGCTGCGGATCGCCGAGCTGGCCGCCGAGGCGGGCTTTCCCGAAGGCGCGGTGAACGTCGTCCCAGGCCTTGGGAACGAGGCCGGTGCCGCGCTTTCCTCGCACCCGGGGATCGACTTCATTTCGTTCACCGGATCGCCGCAGGTCGGTACTCTGATCCAGACCGCGGCGGCGCAGAACCATATCGGCTGCGTGCTAGAACTGGGGGGCAAGAGTCCGCAGATCGTTTTCGAGGATGCTGATCTCGACGCTGCCGTTCCGGTTATCGTTGCCGCTATCGTGCAGAACGCCGGGCAGACCTGCTCGGCCGGGGCGCGGGTTCTGGTCCAGGCCTCGGTCTGGGACGAGGTGATGGCGCGGGTGGCCGAACGTTTCGCAGCGCTGCGCGCGGGCCTGCCGGAAGACGATGCCGATCTGGGACCGATCATCAACGCCCGGCAGAAATCCCGCGTTGAGGGCTTCATCGCCCGGGCCAGGGAGGCTGGGGTTCCGGTCGTCGCTGAGGGCGGTATCGCCGAGAGTGCGCCGAAGGACGGCTTCTTCGTCGCCCCGGTGCTGTTTGGGCCGGTGCCGCGGGAATGTCCGTTGGCCTGCGACGAGGTCTTCGGCCCGGTGCTGACGGCGATCCCGTTCGAGGACGAGGCCGATGCGCTGGCGCTGGCCAACGCCACAGACTACGGGCTGATCGCCGGGGTTTGGACCCGCGACGGCGCCCGCGCCCTGCGCATGGCGCGCGGCATCCAAGCCGGGCAGGTCTACGTCAACGCCTACGGCGCCGGCGGCGGCATCGAGCTGCCGTTCGGCGGGGTCAAGAAATCCGGCCATGGCCGCGAGAAGGGGTTCGAGGCGCTCTACGAATTCTCCGCGCTCAAGACCGTCATCATCAAACACGACTGAAGGAGGAAGTCATGGCTGGGGAACAGGGCCGTCTGGCGGGAAAGATCGCGATCGTAACCGGAGCGGGCGGTGGCTTCGGCGAAGGCATCGCCAAGCTCTTCGCCGCCGAAGGGGCCAAAGTCGGGGTGCTCGATCTGCGCGGTGACGCGGCCGAGCGGGTCGCTGCAGAGATCGGCGACAGCGCCGTCGCGCTGACCGCTGACGTCACTTCGCAGGCGCAAATGGCGGCGGCGGTGCAGAAGGTGGTGGACACCTTCGGCGTGCCCAGCGTCATCGTCAACAACGCCGGCTGGACCCATCGCAACAAGCCGATGCTCGAGGTGACTGAGGATGAGTTCGACAAGGTCTACGCGATCAACGTCAAGTCGATCTACATCATGAGCAACATCATCGTGCCGATACTGCGTGAGATCGGCGGTGGCTCGATCGTCAACATCGGCTCTGTCGCCGGCATCCGGCCGCGGCCCGGGCTGACCTGGTACAACTCAACCAAGGGGGCGGTGAATATCCTTTCGCAATCCATGGCGGTCGAGCTCGCGCCGGACAACATCCGCGTCAACGCGATATGCCCGGTGATGGGCGAGACCGGCCTGCTCGAGGCTTTTATGGGGGTGCCCGACACGCCCGAGAACCGCGCCCGCTTCGTCGCCACGATCCCGATGGGCCGGATGTCGCGCCCCGAGGATATCGCCCGGGCGACGCTCTACCTCGCCTCGGATGATGCCGAGTTCATCACCGGCGTGCTTTTGCCGGTCGATGGCGGCCGGACGATCTGATCCAACTCCCCGACTGGCCGCCCCGTTCCTGGGGTGGCCGCGCTTTCTGGAAAGAACCGAAACAGTGCCCAATCGCAGCTATTGCATCGATGTCTCAACCCAGGCGGGTCGTGGTGGGCCGCGCGCAGAACGGGGCTGGCGACAAGCAGCGGTAGGACGGGAAACCGGCGGGTCGGCAAGGGCAAGGACCCGCTGTCGTGCGGTCCGTGTCTGAGCGGGAGGGGTAGGGATGAGCGTTCGTTCGGAAAGCGGCCAAGCGGACGAGAAGGGCGGTCTGAGAAAGCTGCTGCCAAGCGGTCTGGGCAGTGGCGGCTTCGATCAGTTGAAGATCGTCACCGCCCTGTTCCTGCTGATCTTTGCGGCCTATGCGCTGCTGCTGCCGGGCTTCTTCACGATCGGCAATCTGCTGACCCTGATCCGCACGGTCTCGGTGCTCGGCATTCTCGGGCTGGGCATGGCGATCGTCGTGATCGGGCGCGGCATCGACCTGTCGATGATCGCCGCGCTCGCGGTGCCGACGGCGGAAGTGCTGAACCTCGCCGGCCAGGGTTACGGCATCCTGCCGGCGCTGGCGGTCGGGCTGGCGATGGCGGTGGTGATCGGACTGTTGAACGGCATCCTCGTGGCCTACGCCGAGATCCCGTCGCTGTTCACCACTCTCGCAGTCGGGATCGGCGTGGCGGGGGTGGGCCAGATCGGCCTCTTCCAATACGACATCGTATCGTGGCCGGCGCAGCTCGACCCGATCGCCTGGATTGGGCGCGGCACGATATACGGAATTCCCTATTCGGTGCTGGCCTTCGGCGTCTCAGCCGTCCTCGTGAGCATCTTCCTGCGTCGCACCCGGCTAGGGATGTTCATCTACGCCTCGGGCGATAACCCGGGCGCGACCCGGCTAACCGGCATCGCTCTGCGCCCAGTGCTGGTGATGCAATACGTCCTGTCGGCCTGCATCGCGTTTTTCGCGGGCATGGTGATGGCAGCCTCGTCGGACAGCATGGACACGAGGATCTTCAACCTGACCTGGATCTACGACGTGATCCTGGTGGTGGTGCTCGGCGGCATCGGCCTTTCGGGCGGGCGCGGCGGCGTCATCAACGTGATCATCGGTACCCTGCTGATTGGCACCATCATGAACGGCCTGACGATAATGAACGTGTCCTACGAGATGCAGAATCTGGTGCGCGGACTGGTGCTGCTGGTCGCGGTGCTCGCCGACAGCATGGTCAACCCGCGCAACGAGGAAACTGCGCAGCAGGGCGATATCTGAACGACCCGCCCTGCGGGGTTGGGGCGAAACTGGGAACCAAGGGAGGAAGGAAAATGAAGATCAAGAATCTGCTTCGGCTATGTTTGATGGCGGGATTGGCCGCCGCGGCGGGGCTGACACAGGTTGCACGGGCCGAGATCAGTATGAACGATCCGCTGCGCGACGCCTATTATGCCAACTTCAAGGGCAAGAAGGTCGTCTTCGTGCCGGTGTTCATGGGGCTCGACCTCACCGAAGGCTGGTCGAAGATGATGGCCGCGCGCGCCAAGGAGTTGGGCTACAGCTATGAGGTCCGCAACTCGAACTTCAATACAGCCGCCGGGGCCCAGACGCTGACCTCTCTGATCAGCGAGAAGCCCGACGTGATCGTCGTGCAGAACCCGGACGTGCAATCCTACGCCAAGCTGCTGATGCGCGCCCAGAAGGCGGGCATCCACGTCATCCAGCTCAATATGAAGACTAACTACCAAACCTACGGCTTCGTTGGCGCCGATGTCGTGCTCCTGGGCGAGACCCAGGCGCGCGCCGCGGTCAGCCACTGCGCCAACCCGAAAAAACCCGGCAAGGTCTTGATCCTGACGGGCCCGCCGACCAGCCCGTTCTCGGCCTACATGCTGAAGGGTTACCAGAACGTGCTCAACAGCAACAAGGGCATGAACGTTGTCTCGGTGCAGTCTACCGGCGACTACGACTCGTCCAAGGCGAAGTCGATCACCCAGGTCGTGCTTCAGCAGCACTCGGATCTCTGCGCTATCCTCGGCGTCTGGGACAATACCGACGTCGGCACCGCGGCTGCGCTCAAGGAGGCCGGCAAGACCGACCAAGTCTTCCTGACGACGTCGGGCGGCGGCGGCGAGCTGGCCTGCAAGGGTCTCCACGAAGGGCTGTGGCAGGATTACGTGAGCTACGACGTCCCCGGCCAGGGCCGCGACCTCAACGCGCTGATCGAAGCTGCGCTGCAGGACAAGAACCCGGTCAGCTCGACCAAGATCGTCCTCTACACGCCGCTGCGCGAATACACGCCGCAGACGCTGGGCGATCACCAGTGCTGGTCGCTCAAGAGCCTGAAATAAGCTCGGGCCTGCTCAGACGAGACCATCCTTCCTGGGGCTCTCGCCCCGGGAAGGATCGATAGCGCGGACGCCGCGGGCCAAGAGATCGGGACCAACGTGAATACATTCGTCAAACTGCGCTATCGGTATTGGCCGGACACGATCTTCGGCGAGATCCTGCAGAAGCCGTGGATGGAAACCGCGGTGCCGCTGCTGGTGCTACTGGCCACGATCGCCTTCTTCTCGGCGCGGCTGGATCATTTCATCTCGGCGGCCAACATGGCCGACACCCTGCGCCAGGCCTGCGAACTCGGCTTCGTCGTGCTCGGCATGTCGATCGTGCTGATCACCGGCGGGATCGATCTCAGCGTCGGCTCGATCTACGCGTTGTGCAACCTGCTCGCGCTCTACTGCGTGAACGTTCTCGAACTTGGGCTGGTGTCCACGGTCCTGATCACGCTAGCGGCCGGCGCCGTACTCGGGGCGGTGAACGGCGTGCTGATCGGCTATCTGCGGATGCGCGCCTTCCTGACCACTATGGTCACCCTGATCGTCTATCGCGCCGCGAACAACATGCTCAACGCCCTGGTGGGCGTGCAGATCTCGTCGAGCCTGCCGGACAACCCGCCGTGGGATTTCCTCGGGATGGGGACCGTCCTCGGCATCCCCATTGTGGTCTGGGTCTTCGCCGTCGTCGCCATCGGTGGCCATATCTTCCTGACCCGGCTGCGGGCCGGCTGGCACCTGATGGCGATCGGTGGCAACCGTCGTTCGGCCTACAACACCGGCCTGCCGGTGCGGCGCATGGTGGCGCTCTCCTATCTCGCGTCCGGGGTGTTCGCGGCCACCGCGGCGGTGTTCTACGCCTCGCGCCTGGCCTCGCCCGGGGCCGATACCGGCAAGGGGATGGAGATTCTGGTGCTGACCGCGGCGATCCTCGGCGGCATCCGTCTCGGCGGCGGCAAGGGCTCGGTCACCAAGGCGGTGCTGGGTACGCTGATCGTGCTTCTGCTGACCAACGGCATGCTCCAGCTCGCGGTGTCTGCCGGCGTCTCGCGGGTGATCTTCGCGACCATCCTGCTGCTCGCCGCGCTGTTGGACATCCGCTGGTTCAAGAACCGCCACAAGGCGGTGCAGGAGCTCTACGTCAGTCCGACCTACATGGACCTCCCGACACCACGGTCGACGGCGGCCGATTCCGGCTCTCCCTTCGCGCTGAATGACCGGCTGCGAAGGGTCGAGACCATCGGCGTCGGCGAGATCGAGAGCCCCGAGGACGTGGCGCTGGACGACGAGGACAACCTCTATTGCGGCAACCGCCACGGCGACATCATCCGCTTCTTCGCCCCGGATTATGCGCGCTGGGAGGTCTACGCCCATGTCGGCGGCCAACCGCTCGGGATCGTGATGACCGCGGACCGGACACTCTTCGTCTGCGTCGGCGGCATGGGGCTCTACAAGGTCACCGCCGAACGCAAGGTCGAGAAGGTCACCGACGAGACCAACCGCTCGCTCCTGTCGATCATCGACGACAGCCGGCTCAGGCTGGCCGACGATCTCGACATCGCACCGGACGGGCGGATATTCTTCTCCGAGGCGACGGTGCGCTACGAGATGCACGAATGGCCGACCGACAGTCTTGAATCGCGCGGCAACGGACGGATCATCTGCTACGACCCGCGCAGCGGCAAGACCCACACGGTGCTGCGTAATCTCGTCTTCCCGAACGGCATCGTCATGGCCTCGGACGGCCAGTCGCTGCTGTTCGCCGAAAGCTGGGCCTGCCGGATCAACCGCTACTGGTTTGACGGGCCGAAGAAAGGCCAGGTCGACTGCATCATCGACGACCTGCCGGGCTATCCCGACAACCTCAACCGCGCGTCCGATGGTAATTACTGGCTGGCGCTCATGGGCATGCGCAGCCCGGTTTTCGACCTCGCGATGAAGCGACCGGGCTTCCGCCGCCGGATGTCGAAGAAGCTGCCGGGTGACGAATGGCTGGCGCCGAACCTCAACACCGGCTGCATCGTCAAGATTACCGAGACCGGCGAGGTGCTGGAGGCGATGTGGGATCTGGGCGGCGAGAACCACCCGATGATCACCTCGATGCGCGAACATCGCGGCCATCTCTACATCGGCGGCATCCACAACAACCGCATCGGTCGGCTGAAGCTAGACGGTGCCGATCCCGATTTCGTTGACCTGAAGGCATCTCATGCTTGATTTCATCGGCAAGATGTTCGGTGGGCGACTGCGGTCCAACCTGTCGGTTCCGATCTTGGACGGGGTGTTCAAGCCGAACAACCTGCTGGAGCAGGCCGACGTGGTGCTCGAACGTCCCGGGCTGGAGGACATGGCGCTGGCGCCAGACGGCACGCTCCATCTGGCGCGCGGGCCCGAGCTGTTGGCGCTGGAGGCCGGGGGCGAGACTCGGTTGGTGCGGAGTTTCGACGGCGGTATCACCGCGCTCGCCTTCCTCGCCGACGGGCGCTGGGTGGTCGGGCTCGGCGACCGGGTCGAGATCGAGGGCCGCGCCGCGCCGGTGACCGAGGTCGCTGGTCACCCGTTCATGGCGATCACAGCGCTGAGCCCGACGCGCGACGGCCGCCTACTGATCTGCGACGGCTCGTCCCGCCATCCGGCCGACCAGTGGCAATACGACCTGATGGACAAGCAGCCGACCGGGCGCCTCGTGGCGCTTCGTCCGGCGTCGGGGGAGGGCGAGGTGCTGGCCGGGAGGTTGGGCTGGCCCTACGGTGTGCATCACGACGTCGGCGGCGCTATCCTCTTCTCGGAAAGCTGGCGCCACCGGCTGCGGATGGTCGGTAGCGGCGACGCCACGGCCGAGTTGCCCGGTTATCCCGCGCGCATCACCCACACCGCCGACGGCGGCTTCTGGCTGTCACTGTTTTCAGGCCGGATGCAGATCGTCGAGTTCGTGCTGTCGGAAAACGGCTTCCGCCGCGATATGATGGCGACGATCGACCCGAAATACTGGATTTCGCCGGCCTATGCCTCGGGCGAGGATTTCCTCGAGCCGTTGCAGAGCGGCGGGGTCAAGCAGATGGGCATCCTCAAGCCCTGGGCGCCGCCGCGCTCCTACGGGCTGGCGGTGCGCTACAGCGCCGACCGGCTGCCGCTCTTGTCGATCCACAGTCGCGTCGGCGGCCGCAACCACGGTATCGCGACCACGCTCGAACGCGGCGACGATGTCTTCGCGCTGTCGAAGGGGGCTGGGCGGCTCTTGCGTCTGAGCCTCGAAGCCATCCGCGCGGAATGCGCCATCGCAGGGGGCGGCCAATGACACCCATCCTCGAAATGCGCGGACTGACCAAGGTTTACGCCCGCGTCGCCGCAGTCGAGAACATCAACTTCACGCTGATGCCCGGCGAGGTGCACGCGCTTCTGGGCGAGAACGGTGCTGGTAAGTCGACGCTGACCAAGATGATTGCCGGGGTGGTGGACCCCACGGCGGGCGTGATCCTGCTCGACGGCAAGCCCCTGCACCTGCGCAGCCCTGCAGAGGCGCTCAAGGCAGGCATCGCTATGGTGTTCCAGGAGACCAGCCTGGTGCCCTCGATGACTGTGGCGCAGAACCTCTTCATGGGCAACGAACGATTCTTCAACCGTCTGCGCTCGATCAACATCGCGGCCCAGCAGTTCATGCAGGCGCTGAACTTCCAGGTCGATCCGACGGTTCTCGTGCAGACCCTCGGCGCGGCCAAGAAGCAGATGGTCGAGATTGCCCGGGCGATGCTATCGGACGCCCGCATCATCGTCTTCGACGAGCCGACAGCGACCCTGACCCCAGAGGAGAAGAAGCACTTCTTCGATCTGGTCCGGATGCTGAAGGAGCGCGGCGTGGCGATCATCTTCATCAGCCACGCGCTGGAAGAGGCGCTGGCGATTTCGGACCGCATCACCATCTTGCGCGACGGCCAGCATGTGGTGACCGATGACACTGGAGCCTTCGACCGGGCGCGGATCGTGCAGGCGATGGTCGGCCGCACCCTGTCGGAAGAGCTGTACGGCGCCAGGAAGAAGTTCGTGCGGCCGCCGGGCGAGCGCATCCTGCGAGTCAGCAACCTGCGCTTCGGCAATGTCGTGCGCAACAATTCGCTCTCGGTCTTCGCCGGGCAGGTAACCGGGATCTTCGGCCTCGTCGGCTCTGGCCGGACCGAAACCTTCAAGGTGGTCTCGGGGGCGCTCAAGCGCAACTACCTGAACGGCGGCGAGATCTTCATTCGCGGCAAGCGCGTGCGCTACCGGGTGCCGGCGCAGAGCCTGCGCGAGCGGGTCGCCTACATCACCGAGGACCGCAAGGTCGAAGGTTTCTTCGAGACAATGTCGATCAAGGCCAACATCTTCATAGGTAAGCTCGCCAAGGCGGGAATGCGCGCGTTCTGGCTGCGCCCGGCTGAGATGAACAAGATCGGCGAGGAATGGGGCGAGGCCCTGCATATCCGCGCAGTGACCAAAGACGCGAAGGTGATCGAACTGTCCGGCGGTAACCAGCAGAAGGTGGTGATCGCCAAGTCGCTGATCCAGGATCCCGACCTCATCATCTTCGACGAACCGACGCGTGGCGTCGATGTCGGCGCGATCGCCGAGATCCACCACATGATCAACCGGCTGGCCGACGAGGGTAAGGCGGTGGTGGTAATTTCTTCCTACCTGCCCGAAGTGATGCAGCTTTCCGACCGCATCCTCGTCGCCCGGCAAGGCAGGGTGGTCGAGGAATTCTCGCCGCTGGCGAGCACCGAGGAAAACCTGATGTACGCCGCGGTCCACTAGAACCTTTGCCCGCGCCGCAGTCATGGCGCAGGCGACGGTTTCAGCGCCGGATCTCGCCGCGGGCGAAGACGTTGTTCAGGGCAGGAAGGCCAGTGGCGCCGGGATCAGCGCAGAACTCCGCCAGTTCCTGCCCGGACCTGCTCCCCGGTATCTGGACCGCTTTAAGCTGGAAAATTCCAGTTTAGACTGCGGGCTGGGAATGGGAAGCAGCGATGAAGAAATCGCGGTTTTCGGAGGCGCAGATCGCCTTTGTTCTGAAGTAGGCGGAAGACGGGACGGCTGTCGGCGAGGTCTGCCGCAAGGCGGGGATATCGGAGGCGACGTTTTACAGTTGGCGCAAGAAGTATGTGGGGCTGATGCCGTCGGAGATGAAGCGGCTTCGCCAGCTAGAGGATGAGAACGCCAAGCTGAAGAAGCTGGTGGCCGATCTCTCGCGCGTCTTGAAGCGCTAGCAGAACAGCATCCGGAGCTGAAAGCAGTCTATGTCACGCCTCGCCACCACTATCCGACGACAGTCACACTGGGGGCAGCCCGGCGTCTGAGACTGCTTGACATTGCACGCCGCTACCGACTGACCGTCATCGAGGATGATTATGACCGTGAATATCGGTTCGATGGCCGGCCGATTCTGCCGCTCGCTGCGCGCGCCGAACCCGACGTCTCGGTGGTTTATATCGGTTCGCTTTCCAAGCTACTCGCTCCAGCCGTCCGCATCGGATATGTCGTCGCCCCGCCAGACATACTTTTACGGATGGCTGATCGACGAGAGGCGATCGACCGACAGGGCGACCTGCCGCTTGAGCATGTCTTGGCGAATATGTTCGAGGATGGAGAACTCCGCCGCCACACTCGCAAGGCGCGGCGCATTTATGCGGCGCGGCGCGACTTCCTGGCGAACGAGTTGATCCATGAATTAGGCGACCACGTGTTCTTCAATACACCGGCCGGCGGTCTGGCGATTTGGCTGGGCATGAGGCCGGGCCTAAGTGCAGTGATATGGGCTAGCAACGCGGCACGTGCTGGACTGACAATCGCACCGGGACTGCGCTTTACGTTGAACGCCGCAAAGCCGCCCGAAGCCTTTCGCATAGGTTATGTCGACCTCGACGAAGCTAATCTGAGGGGCGTCGTAACACTGCTCGCCGATAGTTGCCCGATCCAATAGCGCATCACACGCTCTGTGCAGCAGAGAAACAATTTGAATCAGATAAATTTTGAGGAGGGGTTGCCGCCAGGCTCGCCGGCGACAACCCGGCTGGAGAGGAGTATTTCGTGGCGCAGGTGCCCTTCGCTTCCACCGAAGAGCTCGCCTGCTACGCGGAAGTCATCATTAGAAAGTATCAGTGAAGGCTCAGAGTTAGACATCTCGGCTTGCTGGTTAGCGGTCGGAAGCATCTAGCGACGCAGCAATCACCGAGATCGGGCGGAACAGAACAAGCGGGTCGTCTTTCGAAGACAAAAAACCGCGGCGCTGCCAGAACTGCGCCGCCTCCGCATCGACGGCGCTGACCATCAGCGCACGTCCCCTGACGAGTGCGGCTGCTTGGACGCAGCGCTGCAGTGCGTGCTTCAGCAGCCCTGTGCCGATCCCCCGACCGGCCCAAGCCGTGTCGGTGGCCAATTGTCCTAGAAGGAGGCAAGGAACCGGGTCGGGAGGCTGTCCTGTCCGAACAGAACGAGGCAGCACTGAAGGAACGACAGCTGTTGGTGCAAGGCCGTAGTATCCGACGACACGGCCTTCATCGTGGACGACCATGACAGCGGTAAAGCCCTTCTCTTGGTTGGAAAGCGCCCGCGTCTTTAGCCAATGATCGAGCGTGGGCTTGCCGCAAGAAAATTCGGAGACATCATCCGCAGCGGTGAGCGCTTCTGGAGCTGATAGAGCCACGTCTCACCGCTTGGCGACGTAGCCGGCCTCCCACGGCGCGGGCCGCTTGGCTAGATCGACCATCTCGGGAACCGGAGCCGCCGGACGGGACAGGACATCCATGAAATCAGCGAAGCCTTCAGGGCTCATGCGGATTAGCCGGTTTTCCATCACGACCTCTTCGGCGGCGCGAACGGCGGCATCGCGCACGAAATCCGTGCGCGAGCGGCCACGCAACGTAGCCGCGCGGTCGATCATCGCGACATCCGCTTCCGGCAGTCGCATCGAGATGGGATATTCCTTACGGTCAGCTGTGGTAGCCATGAGTCACCTCCTCTGAACTCGAAGATATGCCTTGTATTGTAAACAGCAATACGCCATAGTCAACACTATCAAGCCTTTCGCGCGGAATCGGAATATCGCGAGAGTAAGAGGAGTTTCGGGGCGGCAACTCGCTAGGTTATTGCACTATGCTAGCGTCCGCTATGATACGCGGCAGCCCGCAGGTATGCGAATGAACCTGCTCAACACCGCCGAATATTCTACCGTGATTTCAGTTGTTTATTGTCGATCCGGCGTAAATTCTGGCGTTTATGAGCCGGAAAGCAAGCCAACCGAGATCAACGACTGTGCCGAGCGAGCGCAAAGAGCTGCTCGAGGCGTTGCTCGTCGAAGCGCCGAAGCTGAGCTTCATGCCGCAGGGCGATCCCGATCCTCGCCTGGTCCGGTTGGTCGAGTTTCTCGCGCGACAGGCAGCTCGCGAGTTCTACGCAGAAAGTCAAGAAGCAGGGCTCGCGCGGCTCCTGATCGCAGTGGGAGACGCACATTGAAGGTCGCCATCTTCGCCCGCTATTCCTCCGACAATCAGCGCGATGCTTCAATCGCCGACCAGTTCCGCATGTGCCGGCTCCATGCCGAGAAGCAGGGCTGGACCATCGTCGAGGAATACTCTGACCATGCGATCTCAGGCGCATCGCTGTTGCGCCTTGACGGTTGCGGGCGAACCCACCGACAGGCGCGAGCGGTTCTGCGCGATGCGGGCCTTGTCGGTTTCCGTGTAGTCGTAGGCGAGCGCGTCTTCGGGCGAAGCGAGCGGCCGG
>JARRQH010000006.1:0-26578 GCA_037381985.1 Pseudolabrys sp. | reverse complement strand
CGCAAGGGCGATCCGAGGTTCTGCGCCGACAGCATCGGCATCTTCCTGTCGGTCTATCCGGACAGCTTCGTCGAGAGCAACAAGGTCTACGAGGTCTTTGCCGGACCCTGCGCCACCGCAGCGGGCGATACGCCGCTGCCGGCGCTCACGTGGCTGTCGAACACGCAGCTTCGCATCACCTACACGCCGCCGCCCAAGTCCGACGCGGTCAAGCTGAAGATGAAGCCGCTCGATCCGTCAAAGTACGTGTACGTCGAGTACGTGGCGCGGTAAGGCAACCAAAATCACGTAACAAGATACCGTGCGGCTGCCGCGGCAACTCGCGCCGACTCAGGCTACAATACCCATCCCTCCCGCTGTTGCCGGGTTTCAAACCAAGCGGATGGACATCATGAACAAGCTTCAACCCGTGCCCCTCGGTCTTGCCTTCGGCATCTTGTGGGCGGCGTCCGTATTCATTCTCGGCCTCACCGCGATCGGCAAGGCGCGGTCTGGGCCTTCGTCGACGGTCTGGTCGGCGGCATCGTCCTCGCCTGGCTCTATAACTTGCTGGCGAAGTAATTCATCGGCCGTCGTCCCCGCGAAGGCGGGGACCCAGTAAACACCGAAGGTGCAGTGATTACTGGATCGTCCGCCTTCGCGGACGATGACAGCCGTGTTTGGATCGCATGTGTGCGCGTCGTCTCAAATCCACCCGCCGCCATCGTGCCCGCGGTTGGCGAGGCTGGCTTCTTCCAAATCCAACTCGTATTCGATCCGGCGTCGCGCTTCGTCGGTGATCTTGCCGTCGCGCAGCAGCTCGTAAATGAACGCGCGTTCGGCGTCGATCAGCTCTTTCTTCAGGCTGGCGCTCTGGCGCGTGTGGTCGAGGCCGTCGGCGAGGTCGCGCGGCAGGATCTGCGTGCGCGTCAGATTGCGGGTGCGCAGCAATTCGAGCACGTCATCGGGAACGCCGCGCTCGCCGGCGAGGGTATCCAACCGCTGCTCCACTTGTCTGAGCGCCGCCTGGCGCGCTTCGAGCTCCGCCTGGATCTCGCTCTGGTGCTCAGCTTCGCCGTGGCGTGCGAGCCCAAGCCAGCGCACCACGCTCGGCAAGAGCAGGCCTTGGCCGATCAACGTCACGATGATGACGCCGAAGGTGACGAACAGGATCAGGTCGCGGTGCGGAAACGGCGCGCCGCTCAGGGTCGTGTAGGGAATGGCCAGCGCGGCGGCGAGCGACACCACCCCGCGAATGCCGGTGAAGGCGAGCATGAACGCGTGCTGCCAGGGCGGCGACGGATCGTGTCTTCTTACTGCCGGGATCAGCCAGCGCGGCAGATAGGTCGCCGGGAACACCCAGATGAAACGTGCGGCGATCACGATGCCCACGGTGACGAGGGTGGCGGTCACCAGGTCGGGGATCGAGAACGCGTGCCCGTTGTCCATCAGGGCGCGCACTTCGAGGCCGGTCACCAGGAACACCAGGCCCTCGATCAGATAGACCAACAGATCCCAGAAGAAGATGCCTTGCAGCCGCGTGGCCGAGGAGATCAGCAGTGGGCCTTTCCAGCTCACGTAAAGGCCGCAGGCGACGGTTGCCAAGACGCCAGAGCCGCCGAGATGCGCCGGCACCCAGAAAGCGAGATAGGGCGTCATCAGCGACAGCGTGATCTCGACGCGCGTATCGCGCGCCCATTGCCGCAGCCGCAGGCTCAGCCAGCCGACGCCAATGCCGTAAATGATCTCGCCGACAACGATCAGGCCAAAGGTGCTGGCGGCATTTTCGAGCGAGAACGCGCCGGTGACCACCGCGGCAATGGCGAAGCGGTAGAGGATGAGCGCGGTGGCGTCGTTGGCGAGCCCTTCGCCTTCCAGCACCACCACGTTCCGGCGCGGCATACCGAGCCGGCGCGCGATGGCGAGCGGCGCCACCACGTCCGGCGGCGCGATGATGGCGCCGAGCACGAAGCCGACCGGCCACGAGAAATTCAGCAGATAATGCGCGGCGGCCGCCACGGCGCTGGCCGTGAACACCACGCAGCCGAAGGCGAGCAGGCCGATGGGTCTGAGGTTGGCCTTGAACTCGCGCCAGCTCATGGCGACGCCGGCGGAATAGATCAGTGGCGGCAGGATGACGAGCAGCACCACTTCCGGCGCCAGCGACACGCGCGGCAGGCCGGGCAACACGGCCATGACGATGCCGGCGATCACCAGCAGGATCGAGGGCGCGAGATTGAGCCGCCGCGCCAGCACCGCGACCGCGGCCAGCACCGCCAGCATGAACAACAGCGTCTGCATGATCGCGGTCATGGCGGCCCCGATCGCCGTGAGATCATTGAAGGCCGATGAATTAATTCCGCCGGCCCGGCGGTCTCAGGTCAAGTCTTGCGGTCGGCGATGAAGTGCGCGGTGGCGCGCAAGGTATCGGCCTTGGCGCCGAACGGCGCGAGCGTGGTATCGGCCTCGTCGACCAGCGCGCCGAGCCGCTTGCGGGCGCCTTCGACGCCGAGGATGGAGACGAGAGTACCCTTGCCGGCGGCGGCGTCCTTGCCGGCAGCCTTGCCGAGGGTGGCGGTGTCGCTTTCGACGTCGAGCAGGTCGTCGGCGATCTGGAAGGCCTGGCCGACGATCACGCCATAACGGTCGAGCCGCGCGTAGGTGTCAGCGTCGGCTTGGCCGAGCAGCGCGCCGGCGCGGCAGCCAAAGCGCAGCAGTGCGCCGGTCTTCATCGCCTGCAGCCTCAGGATTTCCTCTTCGCTGAGCTTCACCGGCTTGCCGTCGTCGAAGCGGCCTTCGGCGGCGAGGTCGAGCATCTGTCCGCCGACCATGCCGCCCAAGCCCGCGGCGCGCGCCAGCTCCACCACCACCGCGTTGCGCACGGCCGGGTCGGCGTGCACCTCGGGCCGCGCCGCGACGTCGAAAGCGAGCGTCAGCAGCGCGTCGCCGGCCAGGATCGCGGTGGCGTCGTCGAAAGCTTTGTGCACGGTCGGCCGGCCGCGGCGCAGGTCGTCGTCGTCCATTGCCGGCAGGTCGTCGTGCACCAGCGAATAGCAGTGCACCAGCTCCAGCGCGGCGCCCACCAGCGCGGCCCCGTCGCCGCCGGCGCCGAGCAGGGTGGCGCTCTCGACCACCAGGAAGGGCCTGAGCCGCTTGCCGCCGCCGAGCACGGCGTGGCGCATGGCGTCCATCAGGCGCTTGGGCCGGGTGGTTTCGCTCGCCAGCGGGTCGTCGGCCAGCAGGCGGCCGAGCAGGGCTTCGGTATCGGCGGCGACGGCGGCCAGCCGGGCGGAGAAGGGGGTCGGGGAACTCGCGTTCATGGCCGCCATTTACCCTGAGGGCCGCGCCGACCGCAAATCCCCTCTGCGATGCGTTATCGTCTGCCCATGGCCCGCCCCGCCAAGCGCCGCTCAGCCCGCAAGCGTCACAGGATGACCGTCACCGGCGACATCCTGCGGCTGCCGCGCGTGCCGCGGCCGCTCAGGGTGGTGCTGTTCGCGCTGCTGGTGGTGCTGGTCGCGCCCTATGTGATCGCGCCGTTCTACGCCTTCGGCCAGCCGGTCTCGACCGTCATGCTGTGGCGGCGCATGAACGACGAGCGGGTAGTGCGGAGTTGGGTGACGCTCAGCTACGTCGACCCCGATCTGGTGCGCTCGGTGGTGGTGGCCGAGGACGGCCGCTTCTGCGAGCACTATGGCATCGATTTCACCCAGATCCAGGACGCCATCCAGGACGCCGACAGCCTGGAGGACGTCCGGGGCGGCTCAACCATCACCCAGCAGGTGGCCAAGAACCTGTTCCTCTGGCAGGGCCGGAGCTGGCTGCGCAAGGCGCTGGAGGCGCCGCTGGCGCTGTGGATCGACCTGGTGCTCTCCAAGCGCCGCATCCTGGAACTCTACCTGAACGTGGCCGAATGGGGCCCGAACGGCGAATTCGGGGTGGAAGCGGGGGCCGAACGGGCCTTCCATCGCAACGCGCACCGGCTCGGCCGCACCCAGGCGGCGCTGCTGGCGGCCATGCTGCCCAATCCGCACGATCGGGACGCCGGCCGGCCCGGCCCGGGCCTACGGAGGCTCGCCCGGCTCTACGTGGTGCGGGCGGCCCGCTCCGGCCGGGCGGCGACGGCTTGTCTGCGTCCCTGATCCGTCATCCTGAGGTGCGAGCGTAGCGAGCCCGAAGGATGGCGGCCGTCGCCCTTCGAGGGCCGCCTGTGGCGGCCACCTCAGGGTGACGGATTGAGGTCGAAATCCTGGCACTAGCGTTTCCCTAGCCCTTCCATTATAAGCCCGCCCAAACCCGACATTGCCCGATTTTCCCCAGGAGTTCCTTCCCATGGCTGTGCCGAAAAGAAAAACCTCGCCGTCGCGTCGCGGCATGCGCCGGTCGGCCGACGCGCTCAAGCGCCCGGCCTACATCGAGGACAAGGATTCCGGCGAGCTGCGCCGGCCGCACCACATCGACCTGAAGACCGGCATGTACAAGGGCCGGCAGGTGCTGAAGGTGAAGTCCGAGGCCTGACGGCCGAGGCCAGCGCATGATCCCGAAAAGTGGGTACCGGTTTTCGGATAAGATCATGCGCCGACAAAGCAGCAAGGGGGCGGACGCGTCATGTACCTGATCGGCATTCCCCTGCTGTTGCTGCCGTTCGCGATCTACAACATCGTCGCCTTCCTGATGCCGGGCGTGGCGTGGACCGGGCCCGTCTTCAGCGTGCACATGATCTCGGGCGCGACCTGGACCATGACCGCGGGCGACATGCTGATCGCGTTCGCGATCCTGATGCTGTTTGGCGAGGTCCTGAAGTCGACCCGTATCGTGCTGCGCACGGTGGTCGATCACGGCCTGTCGCTGGTCCTGTTCCTCGCCATGGTGGTCGAATTCATCCTGGTGCCGCAGACCTCGACCGGTACTTTCTTCGTCCTGCTGGTGTTGAGCTTCGTCGACGTGCTCGGCGGCTTCGTGGTGACCCTGCGCTCGGCGCAACGGGATCTCTCCATCGAAGGCACCAGCGTCCCGCACATTATGTCCTGATCCTCTTCCACAATCCGGAATTTCCATGAGCCGAGACTTTCAGCTGCCCGGCCGCTCGCCGGCGGTCGCCTGCAATGGCATGGCCGCAACCTCGCATCCGCTGGCGACGCTGGCCGCGATCGACATCCTGCGCGCCGGTGGCACGGCTGCTGATGCGGCCGTGGCGGCGGTCGCCGTGCTCTGTGTTGTCGAGCCCCATATGACGGGTATTGGCGGCGATGGCTTCTCGCTCATCTCCAAACCGGGCAAGCTGGTGTGGGGCTACAACGGCTGCGGCCGCGCCGCCGCCAAGGCCGATGCCGAGGCGTTGCGCGCGCAGGGCCTGAGCGAGATTGGTAATTCGATTCATGCCGTCACGGTGCCGGGCGCGATCGCGGCCTGGGAAGATATCCTGAAAGATCACGGCCGCTTCGGCCTCGATCGCGTGCTGCAGCAGGCGATCCAGTATGCCGAGGGCGGTTTCCCGGTTGCCGCGCGCGTGACCTGGGATTGGCAGCGCCATGTCGGCAAGCTGTCCGCCGATCCCAACGCGGCAAAGCATTACCTGTTCAATGGCAAGGCGCCGAAGGAAGGCGACGTCATCCGCTTTCCCGCACTGGCCGAAACGCTAAAGACCATCGCCGCCGAGGGTGCCAAGGGCTTTTACGAAGGCGCCATCGGCGAGGAGATGGCGGCGACGGTGGCGTCGCGCGGCTCGTTCCTGACCGCGGAGGATTTCGCCAATCACCGCGGTGAGGTGGTGACGCCCATCGCGACGCGCTACCGCAGCCTCGACATCAACGAGATTCCGCCCAACGGCCAGGGCATCACGGCGTTGGTGATGTTGAACATCTTGGAGAACTTTGACCTCAAGGCGCTCGATCCCAGGGGCCCCGAGCGCTTCCACCTGGTGCTGGAGGCCGCGCGGCTCGCCTTCGCCATGCGCGACAGCCATGTCGCCGAACCCGCGTTCATGCGCGTCGGCGTGCCCGACCTGCTCGACAAGGCCTTCGGCAGGAAGCTCGCCGGTCTCATCGACATGAACAAGCGCAGCGATCTGCCGAGCGCGCCGACGCCGGGCAGCGACACGGTCTATCTTACCGTGGTCGACCGCGACCGCATGGCCTGCTCCTTCATCAACTCGCTCTATTCGAGCTTCGGCCTCGGCCTGTGCACCGAGAAGAGCGGCATTCTGCTCACCAACCGCGGCTCCTGCTTCACGCTCGAAGCCGGCCACGTCAACGAGCTCGGGCCGAACAAGCGGCCGATGCACACCATCATCCCGGCGATGGCGATGAAAGACGGCTGCTGCGACATGAGCTTCGGCGTCATGGGCGCGCACTACCAGCCCATGGGCCACGTGCAGATCGTCACCAACATGCTCGACTACGGCATGGACGTGCAGGAGGCGATCGATTGCCCGCGCTTCTTCTTCGAGGGCGAGGAAACCGTGGTCGAGACCGGCACACCGGCAGCGACCATCGAGGGCCTGAAGGCGCGTGGCCACACGGTTGCCATCGCCGACCAGCCCTGGGGCGGTGCGCAGGCGATCAAGATTGATTGGGATCGCGGCGTACTGATCGGCGGCTCCGAGCCGCGCAAGGACGGCTGCGCGCTGGGGTATTGATGGCTTTCTCCGTTATCCTGAGGTGGCCGCGTTAGCGGCCTTCGAAGGATAGCGGCCGAGGCGATGACCGATCATCCTTCGAGGCTCGCGTGTTCCGCGCGCGCCTCAGGATGACGGAATAGATCGCAACGCTAATTGGTGCCTAACCCCACTTCGCCCTTTCGGCCGTGGCCCGGTAGGCCAGGATCGCCTGCGCCGGTTCGGCCCGGCGGCGAGCGCGGGTCTGCGGGAATTGCTGCTGGGTGGCGATGAGATGGGCCAGGAACGGCGCCTGCCGGTAACACAGGGGCCGCGGGGCGCTCGCGGACGGCGCGCGCAGGACCAGGCAATCGCTTGCCGGATGGTGTGTCGCCTGTCTCGTTTCGTCCAGCATCATGGGTCAGCCTGTCTCATTTCGAGACAGCAATGTGCTGTCTGTCCTCGACGTGGCAAGCCCTATGCCGCAACATATCCACACGATTCGCCGCGTAATATTCGTGGTTTTGCGGATTGTTTAGGTCTGTTGCGTAGCGTTGCCGGCGTCCAGGAAGCGGCCGTGAAACAAGACGCCCGGCTAGGCGCATCAATAAGGGGCGAGTGTGACCCACGACAATTCTCAGCCAGTGCGTCCGGACGCTGCCGCGATTCTCGAATCGATCGGCGAGGCCGCCTACGAATGGCGCCTCGACAGCGACGCCCTGACCTGGACGGCGAACGCGGGCGCGGTGCTTGGTATCGATATCGCGACGGTCGCTAACGGCCGCGCCTATGCCCAGCGCGTCGACGATGACGATGGCCTCAGCCGCATCGACGCCATCGCGCGCTCGGAAACCGCCGACGCCGGCCAGGGTGTAGCTTACGTCGCGCAATACGCCTTCCGCCGCGAGGGGTCCGCCGACAAGGTCTGGTTGGAGGATTGCGGTCGCTGGTTCGCCGGTCCCGACGGCAAGCCGGCGCGCGCCCACGGCATCGTGCGGGTGATCGACGAGCGCCACGAGCGCGAATTCCAACTCACACGGCTTGCCAAGTTCGATCCCGTCACGGGCGAGATGAACCGCGCCTACCTCACCGAGACGTTGGAAGCGACCCTCGACGAGACGACGCGTTTTCGCGAATCCTGCGGTTTCCTGCTGATCGCCATCGACCGGCTCGGCCATCTCAACGAGGCCTACGGCTTCGATGTTACCGACGATCTCATTGGCCAGGTCGCCAAGCGTATCCGCAAGCGCATGCGCGCCAAGGACCATCTCGGCCGCGTCTCCGGCAACAAGTTCGGCATCATCCTCACGCGCTGCGCGCCCGACGAACTGGCGGTCGCCGCCGAGCGGCTGCTTGCCAGCGTGCGTGACGACACCTTTCCCACCGAGGCCGGGCCGGTCGCGGTGACGCTGACGATTGGCGGGGTGACGGCACCGCGTCACGCCCGTTCGGTGGACGAAATCCTCGCCCGCGCCCAGGACGCGCTGCATGCCGCGCGCGCCAAGCGTCCCGGCTCGTTCGAGGCTTACCGGCCCAATGTCGAGCGCGACACGCTTCGGCGCGACACCGCGCGCGTGACCGACGAGATCTGTGCCGCGCTCAACGAGCGCCGTATTACGCTCGCGTTCGAGCCGGTGGTTGATGCCAAGAGCCGTCAGGTCGGCTTCTACGAGTGCCTGATGCGGGCGAGCCGCGCCGACGGCCGCGTGTTCAACGCCAACGAGATCATTCCGGTGGCAGAGCGGCTGGGCTTGGTGCGCATGCTCGATTTCCGGGTGCTCGAGCTGGTCGTGAACGAACTGGTCGAGGCGCCGGAACTCACGGCCAGCGTCAATGTCTCGCCTGCCTCCACCGTCGATCCCAACTGGTGGAATGGCCTCGGCGCGCTCTTGCGTGCCAACCGGCGGGCGGCCGCGCGGCTCATCGTCGAAATCACCGAAACTGCCGCGATCGAGAACATCGACGACGCGCGCGGTTTCGTCACTCGCGTCAAGGACCTCGGCTGCCGTATTGCCATCGACGATTTCGGCGCCGGCTATACCTCGTTCCGCAACCTGCGCAAGCTGGGGGTGGACATCATCAAGATCGACGGCGCCTTCGTGCAGAACATCGCCAAGTCCGCCGACGACCGCGCCTTCGTGCAAACGCTGGTCGATCTGGGCCACCGGCTCGGCCTAAAGACAGTGGCCGAGTGGGTGCAGGACGAAACGGCCGCGGCGCAGCTCATCGAATGGGGTTGCGATTTCCTGCAGGGCTCGCTGACCGGTCTCGCCAGCACTGCGCGGCCGTGGCGGCAACACGGAGCGGCTCCGGCGCAGGCGGCTAACCAGGGCTGACTTAGAGGCCCGTCATTCCGGGTTCGCCACACGCGACATGCGCCGCTACTGGTCTTTGCTGCTCAGGCGGTCGATCTTCTGCTGCATCTCTTCGATCTGGCGTTTGAGGTCGTCCATGTCGCCGCCGCCCGAACCGCCCGTGGTTTGCGGCTTTGCTTCCGCCGGCTTCTCCTGACCGCCGCCGCGCGCGAACGGCGTGAACATGGCGAACGCCTTCTCGAACATTTCCATGTTGCGCCGCGCCTGCTCTTCGATCGGGCCGAAGCCGCTGGCGCCGAAGGCCTGCGCCATCTGCTCGCGGAATTTATCCTGCTGGCCGGTGAAGGACTGCATCGACTGTTCGAGATAGCGCGGCACCAGCATCTGCATGCTGTCGCCGTAGAAGCGGATGAGCTGCCGCAGGAACGTGATCGGCAGCAGGCTCTGGCCTTCCTTGTTCTCTTGCTCGAAGATGATCTGCGCCAGCACCGAACGGGTAATGTCGTCGCCGCTCTTGGCGTCGTAGACCATGAAATCCTCGCCGGCCTTCACCATGGAGGCGAGGTCTTCGAGGGTGACGTAAGTGCTCGTGCCGGTGTTGTAGAGCCGCCGGTTGGCGTATTTCTTGATGGTGACCGGCCCTTTTTCGTTGTCTGCCATGAGATCACTCGTTCCTCCCTGCCCAGATCAGAAGCATAACCGCAATCCGCCGGGCTGGGCCAGCCGTTTTGTGGCGGCGCGGCAGGAAATTGGGGCGCTGCGGCATCCCTTGCGGGAGCGCGAAAAAAGCGCCAATTATCGAGGATATCTGCGGGTCCCCGGTCATTGACAGGGTTCCCCCCGCCGCTAAGGATGCGGCAGTGCCAAAACGGTGTAGTGTGGTGGTTCAGAAGTTCGCTTCACTGTTGTCCGCGAGTCCATCCAGCGAACTTCTGAACCAAACCACACTAGAATCAACAGGTTGCTAGTGTCCTTCGATTCCGAAGTTCGCTGACGAGGATGCGAGCCAAGATCAAGCGAACTTCGGAATCGGGACACTAGTCCCCGCAGCCGATCGCCATAGGAGTTTCGCATGCAGGACGATATCGTCATCGTGAGCGCCGCGCGCACGCCGGTTGGCGCGTTCAACGGGGCCTTTGCCAACGTGCCCGCCCATGAACTGGGCCGCACCGCCATCCACGCGGCACTGGAACGTGCCGGTGTCGAGGGCGACCGGGTCTCCGAGGTGATCATGGGCCAGATCCTGACCGCCGGGCAGGGCCAGAACCCGGCCCGCCAGGCCTCGATCAATGCCGGCATTCCGGTCGAGAGCCCCGCATGGGGCGTGAACCAGCTCTGCGGCTCAGGCCTACGGGCGGTGGCGCTCGGCTATCAGGCGATCGCGAACGGCGACAGCGACATCGTGGTGGCCGGCGGCCAGGAATCCATGAGCATGGCGCCGCACTGCCAGCATCTGCGCACCGGCGTGAAGATGGGCGACTTCAAGATGATCGACACCATGATCAAGGACGGCCTGTGGGACGCCTTCAACGGCTACCACATGGGCAACACCGCCGAGAACGTCGCCAAGCAATGGCAGATCACCCGCGAGATGCAGGACGAATTCGCGGTTGCCTCGCAGAACAAGGCCGAAGCGGCCATGAAGGCCGGCAAGTTCAAGGACGAGATCGTCCCGGTCACGATCAAGAACCGCAAGGGCGATATCGTCGTCGACACCGACGAGTACCCGAAGGCGGGCGTGACCATGGCGACTGTCGGCAAGCTCAAGCCGGCCTTCGACAAGGAGGGCACGGTGACGGCGGCCAACGCCTCCGGCATCAACGACGGCGCCGCCGCGGTGGTGCTGATGAAGGCCTCGGAGGCCGCCAAGCTCGGCCACACGCCGCTGGCGCGCATCGTCTCCTGGGCGCAGGCCGGCGTCGACCCGGCGATCATGGGCACGGGGCCGATCCCGGCCTCGCGGGCGGCCCTGAAAAAGGCCGGCTGGAGCAAGGACGACCTCGATCTGATCGAGGCCAACGAGGCTTTCGCCGCCCAGGCCTGCGCCGTGAACAAGGACCTAGGCTGGGATACCAGCAAGGTCAACGTCAACGGCGGGGCGATTGCCATCGGCCACCCGATCGGGGCCTCCGGCGCGCGCGTGCTGACGACGCTGCTGTTCGAGATGCAGAAGCGCGACGCCAAGAAAGGGCTTGCCACCCTGTGCATCGGCGGCGGCATGGGCATTGCCATGTGTGTTGAGCGCTGAAAGCGCAAAACGCCGGAGAAAGTGCGTCGTGCGGTAGCGAAGACGCACCTGCAAAAGAGGTCGTCGAGCGTTAAGCGAGACACACCAGGAACATGCGCGTCGATCGCTGATCCGAAAGTCGCACGAAAAAGGCCGCTGCCAAACGCTGACAGCGCCGGAAACATCAGCCTAGAATGGCAGCGCGCCGGCCCGGGAACGTCGGCGTGCTGCCTTTTTTGATTCAGGTCATGGCCGGCTCGCCCCGGCCATGGCGCAAGAGAGAAATGTTTCTGGGAGGGGAAAGAAATGGCACGCGTAGCATTGGTCACCGGCGGCACCCGCGGCATCGGGGCGGCGATTTCGAAAGCGTTGAAGGCCGCCGGATACAACGTCGCTGCTGTCTATCACGGCAACGACGAGGCTGCCGCGAAATTCAAGGCCGAGACCGGCATTCCGGTGTTCAAGTGGGACGTGTCGTCCTACGAGGCCTGCACCGACGGCATCGGCAAGGTGCAGGCCGAGCTTGGCCCCATCGAGGTACTGGTCAACAACGCCGGCATCACCCGCGACACCATGTTCCATCGCATGAAGCCCGAACAGTGGACGCAGGTGATCAACACCAATCTCGGCTCGCTGTTCAACATGACCCGCCAGGTGTGGGAAGGCATGCGAGAGCGTAAATTCGGCCGCGTCATCAATATTTCGTCGATCAACGGCCAGAAGGGCCAGATCGGCCAGGTGAACTACTCCGCCGCCAAGGCCGGCGACCTCGGCTTCACCAAGGCGCTGGCGCAGGAAGGCGCGCGCGCCGGCATCACCGTGAACGCGATATGCCCCGGCTACATCAACACCGACATGGTGGCGGCGGTGCCGAAGGACGTGCTGGAGAAGAACATCATTTCGCAGATCCCGGTCGGTCGCCTGGGCGAGGCGGACGAGATCGGGCGCTGCGTGGCGTTCCTGGCCTCCGACGACGCCAGCTTTATCACCGGCTCGACGCTGACAGCCAACGGCGGGCAGTACCTCGTCTGAGGGCGGTCTATCGGCACTTCAGTCGGAGCAGGTCTAGCGGCGCGGACGACTTGAGCCGTTTCTCTCGGGTGGGAAAGGGCGTCGGCCCGCGCGGTGGCGGCTTCTTTCGGCTGCACGGGGCCTTGAAACGCGCGCTACATGACGGCAAGTCGTGCCGGCACTCAACGAGTGCCGGGAGTTTCCGACGTGATCGATGATGATCAGCTTGCCGGCTACCCGTCATGGGCCGACGAGACGATCCGCTACAGCGACACGGATCGGCAGGGTCACGTCAATAACGCGGTGTTCGCAACGCTGTTGGAAACCGGCAGGGTAAAAATTCTCTACAACCCAGAAAGGCCGATCCTCGAGTCCGGTAGCGCCTTCGTCATTGCGCGGCTGCTGCTGGAATTCAAGGCGGAGCTGAATTGGCCGGGAGAGGCGCACATCGGCACGCGGGTGCAGAAAGTGGGCCGAAGCTCCCTCACGCTGGAACAGGCGATAACCCAGAACGGGGCCTGCGCCGCAACGGCCGAGACCGTGATCGTGCTGATGGACGAAGCGACCCGGAAGTCGCGGCCGCTGTCGGCTGCGGCGGTCGACAGGCTGACCGAGCTGCAATCCCCGCAGCCCGCGTAACTGCCAGCCTCGCTCGCGCGCCCCGGAACGGCAAAATGAGCTCTTGGCGCCAAGCGCACTTGCTTCAGCCTTGCCTCCAGTCCCAAAGCCCGGAGGCACGCATGGCAAAGGTTCTCTACGAGCGCGACGGCCGCATCGCGCGCATCACGCTCAACCGCTCCGATGTTCTCAACGCCATCGACGACGACGTGCCGCGCGAGCTGGCGGCCTGCGTCGAGCGTGCCGACAACGACGCTGCTGTGCACGTCATCGTGCGTTCCGGTGCCGACTGCGCCTTCTGCGCCGGCTACGACCTTGCCTATTACGCGCAGGCCACCGGCTCGCAGACCGGCACCCAGGACATGCCGTGGGACCCATGAAGGATTCCGCCCTCATGAGCCGCAACACCGAGCTGTTCATGCGCCTGTTCCGCTCGCGGCGGCCGGTGATCGCCAAGGTGCACGGCTTCGCCGCCGCCGGCGGTTCCGACATCGCGCTCTGCTCCGATGTCATTGTCATGGCCGAGGACGCGCGCATTGGCTACATGCCGGTGCGCGTTTGGGGCTGCCCAACCATGGCGATGTGGCTCTACCGGCTCGGGCCGGAGAAGGCCAAGCGCATGTTGTTCACCGGCGATAAGATCGACGGGCGCGAGGCGGAAGAGCTCGGCCTGGTGCTCAAGGCCGTGCCGGCGGACCGGCTCGACGACGAGGTGGATGCGCTTGCCCACCGCATGGCCGGCATTCCGCAGAACCAGCTCATGATGCAGAAGCTGATGATCAATCAGGCGCTCTCCAACATGGGGCTGCAGACCACGCAGATGATCGCCACCGTGTTCGACGGCATCACCCGGCACAGCCCGGAAGGCATCAACTTCAAGCACCGCGCGGAAGAAGTCGGCTGGAAGCAGGCGGCGCGGCACCGCCCCGCAGGTCAGAGCCCCACGCTCATCAAATAGCCGGCGATGAGCGCGCCCATCAGTCCCACGACCACCGTGAAGGCTATCGCGGGCTCCAGGCCGTAGCCCGGGTCGATATCGCCGGTCTGCTTGTAGCGCCGCATGAAGTGCGTGTATCGCACCGCCGCGACGCCCGCGAGCAGCGCGCCGATGAGCACCAGGCCGGCGCCGGCCAGGAACGACATCGTCGATGACTGAACGATTCTACCGGCGTGCGGCGTTATGGTGCGCACGACGAGGCCGAAGCGGTCGATGACGAATCCCAGCGCCATGAGGCCGAGCGCGGCGCGGATCCACGCCATCAAGGTGCGCTCGGCCGCGAAATAAACCAGATACTGGCCGACCGGATTGGCGGTTGGCAGGGGCTCGTCCGGTTTGCCGCGGCTGCTCTCGTTCGACATCGGATTCTCCCATCGCAGACTTAAACGTGCTCGGCTGTATAACACGGTCGGTGGCGATGGGTGCCCGGCCTGCCGGCAAGCTGGGTCGACGGATACCGGCGTCGCGCGTTGCACGGGGTGCGCGGGTCGTATAAAGGTTCGGTATCTTTCAAGTATTCCGCCATGTCATCCCTTCGTTCCACCCTGATCGGTTTCTCGGCCATTCTCATGTGGTCGCTGTTGGCGTTGCTGACGGTGGCGACGGGATCGGTGCCGCCGTTTCAGCTCGCAGCCATGAGCTTTGCCGTCGGCGGCACGCTCGGCCTGCTCTGGGTGGCGCGCATGGGTGCCTGGCGTGCGCTGCGGCAGAAGCCCAGCGTATGGCTATTCGGCGTCGCGGGGCTATTCGGCTATCACGCGCTGTATTTCTCCGCGCTGCGGCTGGCGCCGCCGGCGGAAGCCGGATTGATCTGCTACATCTGGCCGCTGCTGATCGTGTTGTTTTCCGGGCTGTTGCCGGGCGAGCAACTGCGATGGCATTCGATCGCCGGCGCCGTGCTGGGGCTCATTGGCACCGTGATCCTGTTCATGGGCAAGGGCGTCGTGCCGAACCTGCATGTGGGCTGGGGCTACGTCGTGGCGTTCGCGGCCGCGCTGGTATGGTCGAGCTATTCGGTGCTGTCGCGCCGCCTCGGCAGCGTGCCGACCGCCACGGTCGCCGGCTTTTGTCTGGCCACGGCGGTGCTGGCCGCCGTGTGTCACATGGCGTTCGAGACGACGGTCTGGCCGCAGGATACGCAGCAATGGCTTGCGGTGCTGGCGCTCGGCATCGGGCCGGTGGGGGCGTCGTTCTACACCTGGGACGTCGGCGTCAAACGCGGCGACATCCATCTGCTCGGCGTCAGTTCCTACGCCGCGCCGGTGCTGTCGACGATCTTGCTGGTGCTCGTCGGCTACGCGCAAGCGCGCGCGACGCTATGGCTGGCGGCGCTGCTGATTGCCGGCGGCGGGGTGCTCGCCGCCAAGGACATGATGCGTAAGCGCCCCCAATCGCGCGGTTAACTCGGTGACCAGCCGGGCGGCGCCAGCTCGAAACCGGCGAAGTCGAAGCCGGGCGCGACGGTGCAGCCGACCAGGGTCCAGTCGCCAAGGCTTTCGGCCGCCTGCCAGGCGCGCGCGGGCACGGTGACCTGCGGCGTTTCGCCGGCGTGGATGTCGGCGCCGAGCCGCAGGATTTCCTCGCTGGCACCGTTGACGACCGAGAGCGCCAGCGGCGCGCCGGCGTAGTAGTGCCAGATCTCCACCGCGTCGACGCGATGCCAGTGCGAGCGCTCGCCGCGCGCCAGCAGGAACAGGATGGCGGTGGAGGCGGCGCGGCCGTCGACCGTGTGGCTGTCGCGGAAGGTCTCGCGGAAGTGGCCGCCTTCCGGATGCGGCTGCAGGCTCAGCTTCGCGATCATCTCGGCGGCGGTGGGGAAGGGGGATGGCATGGCACAGTCTCTCTCCGTCACCCTGAGGTGGCTTCGCGTCAGCGAAGCCCTCGAAGGGCAACGGCCAGTTCAGTCTTTGCCCGTCATCCTTCGAGGCGCACCTTTGGGGCGCACCTCAGGATGACGGCGTGGGGTCAGAACCGATCCTTGCGCGCGCGGATTTCCGCGAACACCTCCTCCGCCGGCTTGCCGGCCATGCCGACGTCGACGGCGAGGTCGGGCACATCGGCGCGCAGAAAGGGGTTGGCCAGCTTCTCGTCGCCGATGGTGACGGGAATGGTGGGCTCGCCTTCTTCGAGCAGTTGCCCGACTTGCGCCGCGCGCGCCTCCAGCACCGGGTTTTCCTGGTCGATGCTCTGCGCGAAGCGGATGTTGGCGGCGGTGTATTCGTGGCCGCAATAGACCAGCGTCTCGTTTGGCAGGTCGCGCAGTTTTTTAAGCGAGTCCCACATCATCGCGGGCGTGCCTTCGAGCAGGCGGCCACAGCCGATGGAGAACAGCGTGTCGCCAACGAAAGCGAGATGATCCTGCGGAAACCAATACGTGATGTGGCCGAGCGTGTGGCCGGGCGTCTCCAGCACGGTGCCGGCCAGCTTGCCGACCGACACGGAATCGCCCTGGACGACGGTCTCGTCGACGCCCGGGATCTTGGCGGCCTCCTTGGCGGGCGCCACCACGCGGCACTTGTATTTTGCTTTCAGCTCTTCGATGCCGTCGGTGTGGTCGGCGTGGTGGTGGGTGACCAGGATATCGGTCAGCTTCCAGCCGGTTTCCTTCAGCGCCTTCTCGACGGCGGCGGCTTCCGGCGCGTCGATCGAGGCGGTGGCGCCGGTGTCGGGGTCGTGCAGCAGCACGCCGTAATTGTCGCTCAGGCACTTGAACAGGCGGGTTTCGGCGGCCATCGGTCAATCGTCCTTGTCGGATTCGGTTCGGGCGCGTTAACCGTAACACGGCGTCGGGCGCGGGCGCACGCCGCCGCCGGCTCGGCGGGCGTTTTGTCGCTGCATTTCATGGTATTTTCAACCCATGTTGATCGACGTCGTGGACCTGCGGAATTTCTATGGCCAGCGCCTGGGCGTGGTGGCGCGCCGCTTCGTCGGCCGCGGTATCCGCAGGCTGTGGAGCGACACGCGCGGCCAGCGCGTGCTCGGCATCGGCTATACGACGCCCTATCTCGGCCTGTTCCGCGAGGAGGCGGAGCGCTGCCTGTCGTTCATGCCGGCGGCGCAGGGCGTGATGAAATGGCCGACGCAGAAGCCGGCGCTGACGTCGCTGGTGGACGAGTTCGAGATGCCACTTCCCGACGCCGCGGTCGACCGTGTCCTGCTAGTGCATGAACTGGAGATGACGCACGACCCGGCGGCGTTGTTGCGCGAGGTGTGGCGCGTGCTGGCCGCGGGCGGGCAGTTGCTCACGGTGGTGCCGAACCGGCGCGGCGTGTGGGTGCGCACCGACACGACGCCGTTCGGGCATGGCCGGCCCTATTCGCGCGCGCAGATCAACCAGCTCCTGCGCGAGACCTGGTTTACGCCCACCGGCTGGAGCGAAGCGCTTTACGTGCCGCCGGTCGACCGCGGCTGGTTCCTGCGCACCGCGGCGGCGTGGGAGCGCGCGGGCGCCAGCGTGTCGGCGCCGTTCGCCGGCGTGCATCTGGTGGTGGCGACCAAGCAGGTCTATCGCGCCATTCCGGCGCGGCGTCTCAAACGCCAACTGGTGCCGGCCTTGGAGCCGGCGCTGGCGCCGTCACCCGGCGGCTGAACGAAAAACGCCCGCGCGATACGAACCGCGCGGGCGCTTCTGTCTCGTCTCCGAAGAGATTACTCGCTCGGCTGCTCGCCTTCGGCCTGCGCGGCGCCGCTCGATTCACCGCGCTCGCCGCGGAAGTTGCTGCGCCGGCGTCGGCGGCGATGGCCGGTGCCCGTACCGTTGCCGCGCTCTGCCTGGTCGTGGCCGTTCGGCTGGCCGTTCGCCTGCGGCTGGCCGCCGCCGGTGATGAAGGCCGGCAGGCCGACCTCCTCGCCTTCGCCGGGCTGCGGCTGGCGGATCGCCTGCACCACCGGCTGTTCGCGCGGCGGGAACGGCTGCGCGTCGGCCGGCAGGTAAGGCTGCGGTTGCGGCCCACGCGGCGCGACGGACGGCTCATTCGGATAGGGCTGCCCCTCGTCCTCGCTCTCGTCGTATTCGTCGGCAGCGCCTTGCGGGCTCTGCGGCTGCTGCTGATTGTAATAAGGGTTCTGCTGGCGCATCTGCTCCTGCGCCGCGGCGATCAGGCGGAAATAGTGCTCGGCGTGCTGATAATAGTTTTCGGCGGCAACCGGATCGCCGGAACTCTGCGCGTCGCGAGCAAGCTGAATGTATTTCTCTGCAATATGCGAAGCCGTACCGCGAATCTTCACGTCGGGCCCGTTCGACTCAAAGACCCGCGTCATGGGATTCTGGCTCTTGCGGTGATTTCCCCGTCCCCGCATGCGCTTCTGACCGTTTCTCATGGGAACCCTGTTCATGCACCTTTCGCTTTCATGCGACCTGCCCCGCGGGTCGATACGTTGTTGATCTGACCTTGCAATTTCATGTCGTCGCCATCGCGCGGCGCTGGCACACACCAAGGCTCCGCGCCAATGATCCGAACATTTGCGATCGTTATCGCGATAGCAGCAACAACCCCATGGCCGCGAACTTGCCGCAGCGTTGCCTACCCTTCGTTACACGCATCGCTTTTCGATTTAGAAATTTGATGCGCCCAACCGGTGAAGCACTCGGACCCGTATATGGCGATTTCGTTGTGCCGGCCGCCGGCTCTTCCTCTTCGCCCTGATGCATCGCCGCCTCGCAGAGCCCATGGCTCCGGGGTTCGTGGCACTGCAACCGTCTCGGGTCGATTCCGTGGCAGGAAGCTAGTCGTTTCCAACCCATAATCCAAGTGCTTTTTTTCGCCGTTTAGGGGCCCCTGCGTTTTCGCGTGGCGCCAATGCGCCACACTCATGGCGCGAAAAACGCAGCCAGCGCGCGTGGGATTCCGGCTAAATCCGGCCGTGTCTTAATGACCGTTAACCCCGCTTCGGAAAACAATCCGCTGACCGGGCGGTCCTGGCCGATGCCGATTTCGACCACCAGATGGCCGCCCGGCGCCAGCAAACGGCCGGCCTCGGCGGTAATGGCACGATAACAGCTAAGCCCGTCCAGTCCGCCATCCAAGGCAAGAGCCGGATCGTAATCGCGCACCTCGGATTCCAGTCCGGAAATATCGTTCCGGGCGATATAGGGCGGATTGGAGACGATCAGATCGAATAGCCCTTGCACGCCCGCCGCGATATCGGTGTCGACGAACTCACATCGCGATGCGAGGCCATGCCGCTCCGCGTTGGCGCGCGCGACGTTCAGCGCGCCTTCGCTGATATCGGTCGCGACGCCGGTGGCGTTGGGCAGTTCGCTGAGCAGCGCCAGCAACAATGCACCGGAACCGGTGCCGATATCGAGAACGCGCAAGGGCGCCGCACGCCGCTCACGGCCGATAACATCGAGCGCAAGCTCGACCACGGTTTCGGTGTCTGGGCGCGGCACCAGCACGTCCGGCGTGACAGCGAGCATCAGGCTCCAGAATTCCTTCTCGCCGACGATGCGCGCCACCGGCTCATGCTTCAGGCGGCGGGCGACGAGGGTGTCGATGGCCGCGACCTCGTCGGCGCTGAGCGCGCGCGCGCCTTGCGTCATCACGGTGGTGCGATCAATGCCAAGCGCGTGTTCGATCAGAAGCCGGGCGTCGATGTCGGCGGAATCGATGCCGGCGTGCGCCAGCAGATCCTGCAGCGCCCGCCGTGCCGATGCAATGGTGGCAGGCGCCTGCGTCATCGCATTCATGCCGCCGCGCCCTGCGCCGCCAGCAGGTCGGCTTGGTGCTGGGTGACCAGCGAATCGATGATTTCGTCGAGTGCCTCGCCCGTCATCACCTGCGGCAGCTTGTAGAGCGTCAAGTTGATGCGGTGATCGGTGACGCGCCCTTGCGGGAAGTTGTAGGTACGGATGCGCTCGGAGCGGTCGCCGGAGCCGATCTGTCCGCGCCGTTCGGCCGCGCGCTCGCTGTCACGCTTTATGCGTTCCTCGTCGTAGAGCTTGGCGCGCAGCATGGCCATCGCCTTGGCGCGATTCTTGTGCTGTGAGCGGTCCTCTTGCACGTAGATCACGATGCCGCTCGGCAAGTGCGTGATGCGGATGGCGGAGTCCGTCTTGTTGACGTGCTGGCCGCCGGCACCGCTGGCGCGCATGGTGTCGACCTTCAGATCTTTCTCGTTGATGTCGATGTCGACGTCTTCCACCTCGGGCAGCACCGCGACCGTCGCAGCCGAGGTGTGGATGCGGCCGGATGCTTCGGTATCGGGCACGCGTTGGACGCGGTGCACGCCGGACTCGAATTTCAGCTTGGCATAAGCGCCGCGACCGCGAATCTCGGCGAAAATTTCCTTGAAGCCGCCTTTGGTGCCCTCGCTGGCTGAGATGATCTCCGTCTTCCAGCCATGCTTGGCGGCGTAGCGTTCGTACATGCGAAACAGGTCGCCGGCGAACAACGAGGCCTCGTCGCCACCGGTGCCGGCGCGGATTTCGACGATCACGTTGCGGTCGTCCATCGCGTCTTTTGGCAGCAGCGCAAGCTGAATCTGCTTTGCGAGGGTGTCGCGCTTTTCGGCCAGGAGCGGCATTTCGGCCTCGGCCATCTTCCACATCTCGGAATCGGTCGTCGGGTCGTCGATCATCGCTTGAAGATCGGCGATCTCGCCGGCCATGGCGCGATAGGCCTTGATCGCCGCGACCACCGGCTCGAGCTCGGCGAACTCGCGCGACAGCTTGACGTAGGCGTCGGGATCGAGCGGCGTCGCCAACTCGCCCTCCAGCATTCCATGGCGGGCGACCAGGGCGTCGAGCTTCTGTTGCGGCAGGGCGATCAAAGTCAGCGTCTCGTTTGATTTCGTCTTGTCCCGCTTCGGGCCGGGCATTCATGCCTTCAACAGGCACAACTAAGTAGAAGGCGTGGATGGGCGGGACAAGCCCGGCCACGAGGCCCTGGCACAGATAATTAGCTACAACTGCAGGCCTTCCGCCGCCGCGAAGCTTTCCAGCTTGTGGCGGATCGAGACGCTGCCGACCGGCTGGTCGAGCAGCGGCAGGATCGCTTCCTCGCCCTTGCGGCAGTCGAGGTCGAGCAGCAGCGCCTTCACCGGGCCGATCGACGAGGGCGACAGCGACAGCGACCGATAGCCGAGAACGGCAAGCGCCAGCGCGCCGATCGGCTGCGACGCGAGCTCGCCGCACAGCGTCACCGCCTTGCCATGCTTCTCGCCCTTGTCGACGATGTCCTTGAGCGCGCGCATCACCGGCGTCGACAGCGGGTCGAAGCGGGTGCTGACGCGGGTGTTGCCGCGGTCGGCGGCATAGAGGAACTGCATCAGGTCGTTCGAGCCCACCGACAGGAAATCCACCCGCTCCAGCAGTTCGTCGAGCTGGAACAGCAGCGACGGCACCTCCAGCATGGCGCCGATTTCGACGCGTTCCGGCAGCGCGTGGCCGTGCCGGCGCAGATGGGTCAGTTCGACCTCGACCAGCGCCTTGGCCTTGTCGAACTCCTCGACCATGGCGATCATCGGAAACATGATCTTGAGCTGCCGGCCGGCGGCGGCGCGCAACATCGCGCGCACCTGGCTGCGCAAGAGGCCGGGGCGGTCGAGCCCGAGGCGGATGGCGCGCCAGCCCAGCGCCGGGTTTTCCTCCTCGACGTTATGCATATAGGGCAGCACTTTGTCGCCGCCGATATCGAGGGTGCGGAAGGTCACCGGCAGCGTGCCGGCGGCGTCGAGCACGTCGCGATAGAGCGCGAGCTGCTCGCCGGTGCGCGGGAAGGCGCTAGCTACCATGAACTGCAGCTCGGTGCGGAACAGGCCGACGCCGGCGGCGCCGGTCTCCTCGATATGCGGCAGGTCGATGGCCAAGCCGGCGTTGATCATCAGCGCGATCTTCTGCCCGTCCTTGGTCACGCAGGGCTGGTCGCGCAGAGCGCGGTACTGCGCCTGCCGGCGCGCGCGCAGCTTCCCGCTCGCCATAAGCTGACTCGATGTCCGCCGGCGGGCGCATGTGCACCTGGCCGGTGGTGGCGTCGACGATGATGGCGTCGCCGGATTCCACTATGCCGGTGGCGTTGTCGATCTCGCCCACGGTCGGGATGCCGAGCGCGCGCGCCACGATCGAGACGTGCGAGGTGGGGCCGCCTTCCTCCAGCACCAGGCCGCGCAGCTTCTTGCGGTCGTAGTCGAGCAGCGCCGCCGGGCCCATGGCGCGGGCAACGATGATGGCGTTGTCCGGAAGATGCTCCTTGGCCGGCGCGTGGTCCTTACCGGTCAGCACGCGCATCAGCCGGTTGGCGAGATCGTCGAGATCGTGCAGCCGCTCGCGCAAGTAGGGATCGGAGGCGCGCAGCATGCGCGCGCGGGTGTCGGACTGCACGCGTTCGACGCCGGCCTCGGCGGTGAGGCCGGTCATCACCGCCTCGCGGATCTTGTGCAGCCAGCTCTGGTCGTAGGAGAACATGCGATAGGCTTCGAGGATGTCGCGGTGCTCGCCGCCGTCGGCGAGGTCTCGGTGTTCGACCAGCCGGTCGAGGTCGGCGCGCAAGGTGGCGATCGCGGCGTCGAGGCGCTTGGACTCGCGCTTGACGTCGTCGGCGATGACGTTGGTGATGACCACGCGCGGCTCGTGCAGCACCACGTGGCCGAGCGCGATGCCGTCCGAGAGCGGCGTGCCGGTGACGTAGGTGGCGCGGCGCGCGGCAGGTTCCGCGCCGGGCGGCGCCAGCGCCGACAGCTCGCCGGAGGCGATCATCTCGGCGAGCACCATCGAGGTGGTCTGCAGCGCCTCCTCTTCCTCCTCTGTGTAGGTGCGCCGCGCGCGGTTCTGCACCACCAGCACGCCGAGGGTGTTGCCCGCGCGCAGGATCGGCACGCCGAGGAAGGAGTGGTAGATTTCTTCGCCGGTTTCCGGGCGGAACGAGAAGGCCGGGTGGGCGTGGGCTTCCGACAGGTTGATCGGATTGGCCTCGCTGGCGACCAGGCCGACCAGGCCCTCGTCGGCCTTCATGACGGTCTGGTGGACGGCTTCGCGGTTGAGGCCTTCGGTAGCGTACAGCTCGAGCGTTCCGTCTACGCGCAGCACGTAGACAGAGCACACCTCCGCCACCATGTTGGCGGCGATTAGGACAACAATCTTATCGAGGCGTTCCTGCGCGCTGACCCGCTCCGCCATGACTTCGCGGAGCCGCCGCAACAGCACGCGCGGACCGCCGAGCGCGCCACGCATTATGAAGTCCTTAGTTCAGCCCGATCTTCTCAAATCCGGCCCCTTCTTGGGCCGGAATCAGCATCTTTCGGCCTCGATTTACGGCCCGAAAGTGAACGAACCGCGACCCCGGGGCCCAAAAATGCCCCGCGCCCGCATCCTGGGCCAGCCTATAGCGAAATGCCCATGCAAGGGGCAAGCCAGGGTCCCGCTGATATGAAGCCGTCACCCTGAGGTGGCCGCCGAAGGCGGCCCTCGAAGGGCGACGGCCCGGCCGTGCATCCTTCGAGGCTCGCTACCCAAGTCGGCTTTGGCCGACTTGGGCGCTTAGAGCGCCAATATCGGGCAAGCCCGACATTGGTGGGCGAGCACCTCAGGATGCTCTGGCCGTGCCCGCCGCTCACGCCTTCGGCTTCAACAGCGCGTCGGCGTTGCCGTGGCAGAGCTTGACCTTGTCGTCCGGCGACAGGGCGACCTCATTGAGGAAGTGCCGGCCGGCCTGGTTGGGCGCGTAGGGGTAGTCGACCGAGAACATGATTCGGTCGATGCCGAAAGTCTGCAGCGCGGCCAGGAACGGCGGCTGGGTGAAGATGCCGCTGGTGGTGATCCAGGCCTGGTCGAGGATAGTCTCGCTGATCTTGCGCTGCAGGTGGCCGATGTCGAGCGACGACACCGCGTCCATGCGTGCCAGCATCACCGGGATCATCTCACCCATGTGGCCGATGACGATCTTGAGCTTAGGATGCTTGTCGAGGGTGCCGGCGAGCACCAGCCGCAGCACGTGCACCGCGGTTTCCTGGTGCCAGCCCCAGGCGGCGGTGCTGATGAGGCGGGAGGCGCCATCGGTCAGCCCCGCATAGTAGGCCTCGATCACCGGCGGCGGCGGAATGTGTGGATGGAGATAGATCGGCACGTCGAGCTTCACCGCTTGCGCCAGCAGGTCGTCGTAGACGGGATCGTCGAGGAAGCGCCCTTCGGTGGTGCCGTTGACCAGCGCGCCCAGGAAGCCGAGCTCGTTGACGCAGCGCGTGAGCTCGTCGGCGCAGGCTTCCGGCAAGCACAGCGGCAGCACCGCGAAGCCGGCGAAGCGGTCCGGGTGGCGCTTGCAGGCTTCCGCCAAGTAGTCGTTCATCTCGCGCGCCATGGCGACGCCGTCGGGGCCGGGCACCAGGTCGGGGCCAGGGCCGGTGTTGGACAGCACCTGCAGCGTAATGCCGGTGTCGTCCATGGACTTGAGCCGGACCTCACCGATCTCCTTGACGAGATCCATCGGATTCGCCCGATCCGCAGGCGTCTTGCGTGGGATGAAACCACGCGCCTCGATGACGGCGGGATCGATGCGCTTGACCAGTTCCGGTACGGTGAAGTGCTCTTCGAGCGCGACGACGCGCATAGGCTGATGACCTCCCGACCTTTTACGATCAGTTTGTCGCACCCGCCCGCGCACGCGGCAACCCGGGGAAAGCCCGGAGGCGTCGCGCTCTTAAGCCTTATCCAGCCCGTACAGCGTGTGCAGGGTGCGCACCGCGAGCTCGGTATATTCGGCGTCGATCAGCACCGAGAACTTGATCTCGGACGTGGTGATGGCGCGGATGTTGATGCCGCGCTCCGACAGCGCCTTGAAGGCGCTCGCCGCCACGCCGGCGTGGCTGCGCATGCCGATGCCGATGACCGAGATCTTGGCGACGTCGGTGGCGCCGTCGATGGCCTCGAAGCCGATGTCGGCCTTGTTCTTCTCGATCACCCCCTTGGCGCGCTCGAAGTCCGACGACGGCACCGTGAAGGTGAGGTCGGTGGAAGCGCCGTCGGGCGAGACCGTCTGCACGATCATGTCGACGTTGATGTCGGTGTCGGCGAGCGGGCCGAAGATGGCGGCGGCGACGCCGGGCTTGTCCCGCACGCGGCGGATGGAAACCTGCGCCTCGTCCTTGGAGAAGGCGATGCCGGTGACGACTTGCTGTTCCACGATGTCTTCCTCGTCGCAAATGAGCGTGCCGGACGGCGGCAGACGCGGGTCGATGTCCTCCGGCTTTTCGAAGCTGGAGCGCACAAAGATGCGCACGTTGTGCATCATGCCGAGCTCGACCGAGCGCACCTGCATGACCTTGGCGCCTTGGGACGCGAGCTCGAGCATTTCCTCGAACGCGACGCGCTCCATGCGCCTGGCCTTCGGCACCACGCGAGGGTCGGTGGTGTAGACGCCGTCGACGTCGGTGTAGATGTCGCAGCGCTCGGCGCCGATCGCCGCCGCGATCGCCACCGCCGAGGTGTCGGAGCCGCCGCGGCCGAGCGTCGTGATGCGGTTCGTTTCCTTGTGCATGCCCTGGAAGCCGGCGATCACCGCCACCTGCTTCTGCTCGGCGAAGCGCTTGATCAGCTCGTCGCCGTTGATGTCGAGGATGCGGGCCGAGCCGTGCACGTTGCTGGTGAGGATCGGCAGCTGCCAGCCCTGCCAGGAGCGGGCGTTGACGCCCATGCCTTCCAGCACCATGGCGAGCAGGCCGGCGGTGACATGGCCGAGACCACCACGGCCACGTCATTGCCCGCCTCCACCTCGCGTTTGACGTGGCGCGCCACGTTGCGGATGCGATCGAGGTCGGCGACCGAGGTCCCGCTGAATTTCATGACTAGCCGAGCCATAGAACGTTCCCGGACGCGTCGAAACGCGCTAACAAGCGGCCGGCGCGAGGCAAAAAGCCCCGAGCGCCGGCCCGAAAAGCCGCGTATACATAACGGCGAGGGGGCGGGGCCGCAACTTCAACCCGCACCTAAGGTTAGGGGCGTTTCCAGGCGACGTGGGAACCGGTTCGCCGTCCGGAAACGCGACAACAGGAAGCAACCGACCATGGCCGCCAGAAGCGCCCGCCAAGGCAGAGATACCACCGTCGACGCCGCCGAGGTGGAGCGCTTCGCGCGCATCGCGCCCGACTGGTGGGACCCGCGCGGGCCGATGGCGCCGCTGCACAAGTTCAACCCGGTCCGGCTCGGCTATGTCCGCGACCAGGCCGCCGACCATTTCGGCCGCGACCCCAAGAAACTCGACTGCCTGAAGGGCCTGCGCATGCTCGACATCGGCTGCGGCGCCGGCCTCTTGTCGGAGCCGCTGGCACGGCTGGGCGCCGACATGGTGGGCGCCGATCCGGCGGAAGAGAATATCGCGGTGGCGCGAGCCCATGCCGACGAGAGCGGCGTCGCCGTCGATTACCGCGCCACTACCGCTGAGACGCTGGCCCAGGCGGGCGAGCGCTTCGACGTGGTGCTGGCGATGGAGGTGGTCGAGCACGTCGCCGACGTCGACCTTTTCGTCGAGACCTGCGCCACCATGGTGAAGCCGGGCGGCATCATGATCGCCGCCACCCTCAACCGCACGCTCAAGAGTTTCGCGCTCGCCATCGTCGGCGCCGAATACGTGCTGCGCTGGCTGCCGCGCGGCACCCACCAGTGGGACAAGTTCATCACGCCGCAGGAACTGGAACGTTCGATCGAGCGCGCGGGTCTCCAAGTGATCGGCGAGCGTGGCGTGGTCTACAATCCGTTGGCCGACTGCTGGCGGCTCTCGTCGGACATGGACGTGAACTACATGCTGGTGGCGGAACAGCAGGGCGAAGATGTATGAATTTGGTAATTATGGAATCCGCGGAAACCGGACGCGCCGCGGCTTGACGATTTAATCCGTCACCCTGAGGTG
>JARRQH010000005.1:19041-52853 GCA_037381985.1 Pseudolabrys sp. | reverse complement strand
GTGCGGACTCTATCCTTTGTAGGGTAGTAGGCGTTGCGGATTCTGTGCCATGAATTCATAGTGAGCCGGAATTTCGTTCGCGTGCATATGATCGCGCCGTCGTTGGAGCCGCTATGAGCGAGGGACGACCGAAGACCAATATACCAACCGATCTACTGCGCACCTTGGACCCGGTCGACGATCTGCGCAGCATCACCAAGGCCGCCATTCTGCTCGGCCTTACCCAGCCCGCCGTCAGTGCGCAGATCAAGCGCCTGCAATACCTGCTCGGCGCGGACCTCTTCGACCGCAGCGTCCAGGGCATCAGCCTCACGCCGCAGGGCGAGACCGTGGTCACCTACGCCCGCCGGCTGTTGTCGATCAACGACCAGATCATGCATCTCGGCGCCGACGATGCGCAGCCGGAAATGGTGATTCGGCTGGGCGCGACCAGCGACTATATCGCCGCGATCCTGCCCAACACGCTCGCTCGCTTCCGCGAGCGGCGGCCGGATGTGCGCTTCATGCTGCGCACCGCGCCCTACGACGCTCTGGTGCGCGATCTGCGCAGCGGCGGCCTCGACCTGATGGTCGGCCTGTCGCTCAATCCGCCGCCCGATGCGCATCACGTGATGGCCCGCGAAACCGTGTGGGTGCGCGGGGTTTCGACCCGGGTCGCTCTCGACGCGCTAGTGCCGCTGGTCAGCTATGGCGAGGAATCGCCGTTTCACCGCGTGGCGGTGAACGCGCTACAGGCGGTGGGGCTCGGCTGGGAAGCGATCTTCACCGGCTCGAGCCTCGCGAGCCTCGCGAGCGCGGTGGCGGCGGGCATGGGCGTGATGCCGATCGCGCGCAGTGCCGCCTCGGATGTCGGCCTGATCGTCTGGGAAGACGCGCCGCTGCCGAAGCTGCCCGACCTCTACTCCGGCATTTACGTCTGCGAGAGCGGCGCTCGCGCGACCCTCGAGCAACTGGCCGACGAGATCGCCGAGATGCTCTACGGCACCGCGCGCCGGGGCCCGACGCTGGTGGTCAACAAGTCGCGCACGGCCAATCCCGCCGCCTGACGGCGAGTGGATCGGCGCTCAGCGAAAGATCCGCGCTTTCGCCGGCGGCAGATAGGACGGATCGAAAACGTCGGCGAGCTTCGGCTGCGCGCGCTTGAACGCGTAGCCGAGGGCGAGCTGGTCGAGGCCGCGCGCAAAGCGGGCGCCGTCGATGACGCCGAAGCCGTTTGCCTTCACCTCCGGCGTGACGAAGTCGTCCGCGACCACCATGGCAAGCCGCGCCCGCTCGAGCGCCTTGTTGAGCGATTCGCCGCGCGTGAGCACCGACTCGACCGCCTTGTCCGGCGCGGCGATGCTCGCCTTCAACCCGCGCAGCACGGCGCCCAGGAAACCCTTCACCGCCTCCGGGTGCCGGCTCGCGAAACCGGTGTTCACGACGACGGCCTGACCGTACAGCGCCAGGCCGTGGTCCGCCATCCGCATGACGCCGATGTCGTCCATCGGCACGCCCTTGGCCTTGAGATCGATGAGAACCGAATAGGACTGGCCGGTGACCGCGTCGAGTTGGCCCGACGCCAGCATCGGCTCGCGGATCGGCTTGGAGATTTTCTCGATCTTCACCTTGGCGGTGTCGATCTTGTTGACCTTGGCAAACACCGGCCATTGCGCGGCGGCCGGATCTCCCGGCGGTATGCCCAGCCGCTTGCCTTCGAGGTCCTTCGGGGCTGTGATGCCGCGGCCCTTGCGCGCGACGATGGCGTAGGCCGGCCGGTTATACAGCATGAACACGGCCTTAATCGGCGCCTTGGGATGGGCGTCCCGATACTTGATCAGTTCGTTGATGTCGGCGAGCGCCATGTCGGACTGGCCGGACGCCACCCGCGTGATCGGCTCCAGCATGCCCTTGCCCGGCGAGATGGAGACGTTGACGTGGGCTGCACGGTACCAGCCGCGGTCCAGCGGCACCAGGAACGGGGCGGCGGCGCCGTCGATGGGGCGGTCCAGGCTGAAATCGATCAGGGTGTCGGCGGCGCGGGCAGCGGCGGCACTGGCAGCGGCCATCGCGAGGGCCGCGCAAACCATCAAGGCTGTGCGCCGCGTCGTCATGGCGCCAGCCTGTCCTTGAATGCGTCGTCTCGCATGCGTATTCCGCCCTTGGCTGCCTTGGCTTGTTGTTGCTGCGTAGAAAAATACATGCTCCGCTAAAGCGCAAGACAAGAGCGCGAAATTAAGGCATTCGGGCTGGCGGTAAGCCTAACGGGGCGGTCGTTGCAGCGGGGTGTGGCGCGGCGAGATCAATTGTCGTTCCGGGCCGCGAAAATCGCAGCGGTAGGCGCTATCCTCGGTTGTGGATTGGGAGCGGGAGAATGAGCATGCAGACAGCAAGACCATTGGCAGCGACACCCGCCGTGCCGGCGTCCGCAGCGACACGCCGCGAGCCGGGTTCCTTCCATTCGCCCTATGCGCCGACCGACGAGAGCGTCGCCGCACGCCTGTTGCCGGGCGCGGTGCGGCCGGCTGAGGCCGAAGCGCGCATCGATGCCCGCGCCACCCGGCTGGTCGAGGCGATCCGCGCGCGTAGCGGCGGTTTCGGCGGCGTCGAGGATTTCCTGCACGCCTATGCGCTCTCGACCCGGGAGGGCTTGGCGCTGATGGTGCTCGCCGAGGCTCTGTTGCGGGTCCCCGATTCAGGCACCGCCGACCGCCTGATCGAGGACAAGCTCAAGAGTGGCGACTGGGCCCGTCACGACAGCCAGTCGACCGCGTTCCTGGTGTCGGCGTCGGCCTGGGCGTTGGGCATGACGGCCAAGGTCATCCAGCCCGGCGAAACGCCGGAGGGCATCGTCAACGGCCTGGTCAAGCGCCTCGGCCTGCCGGCGGTGCGCACCGCCACCCGCCAGGCCATGCGCCTGCTCGGCTCGCATTTCGTGCTCGGCCAGACCATCAAGGAAGCGCTCAATCGCGCCGCCGGCCACCGCGAGTTCCTCTATTCCTTCGATATGCTGGGCGAGGGCGCGCGCAATGCCGCCGACGCCGCGCGCTACTTCGACTCTTACGCCAACGCCATCGCCGCCATCGGCGCTAGCGCCGGCAACGCCAGCCTGCCGCGGCGGCCGGGCATTTCGGTCAAGCTGTCGGCGCTGCACCCGCGCTTCGAGCCGCTGTCGCGTGAGCGCGTGCTGAAAGAGCTCACCCCGCGCGTCCAGGAACTGGCGCGGCTGGCGAAATCCCACGAGCTCAATTTCACCGTCGATGCCGAGGAGGCCGACCGGCTGGAGCTGTCGTTCGAGGTGATCGCGGCGACCTTGCGCGATTCCTCGCTTGCCGGCTGGGGCGGTTTCGGCTTGGCGATCCAGGCCTATCAGAAGCGCGCCGTCGACGTGATCGACTGGGTCGTCGATCTCGCGGAAAGCCTCGACCGCCGGCTGATGGTGCGCCTCGTCAAGGGCGCCTATTGGGATACCGAGATCAAGCGCGCGCAGGAGCGCGGGCTCGACGACTATCCGGTGTTCTCGCGCAAGGCGATGACCGACCTTTCCTATACCGAATGCGCCCGCAAGCTGCTGGCGGCGCGGCCGCGGCTTTATCCGCAGATCGCCACCCACAACGCGCTGACGGTGGCGAGCGTGATCGAGGACGCCGGCGGCGTCGAGGGCTACGAATTCCAGCGCCTACACGGCATGGGCGAGGCGCTCTACGGAGCGCTGCTGACGGAATTTCCCGAGGCGAGTTGCCGGGTCTATGCGCCGGTCGGCGGCTACGCCGATCTGCTCGCCTATCTGGTGCGCCGGTTGCTGGAGAACGGCGCCAACTCGTCGTTCGTGTCGGTGGCGGCCGATCCGTCGGTGCCGATCGCGGAGGTGCTGCGGCGCCCGCAAAGCTGGATCCCGGTGCCGGACAAGGCGCGCAATACGCACATCCCGCGTCCACGCGATGTGTTCGAGCCGGCGCGCGCCAATTCGGCCGGCGTCGAGTTCGGCGACCACGCTGCGCTCGACACTTTCATGGTGGAGATCGAGGCGGCGCGCCGCGACGTGCGCGCCACGCCGCTGGTCGATGGCCTCGCGGTGGCCGGGTCCGAACGCGAGATCGTGTCGCCGATCGACGGCAAGCGTATCGGCGCGGTCGTCGAAGGCGACGAAGCTTTCGCCGATACCGTCATGCGCGCCGCGCAGGCGGGCTTTTCCGCCTGGGACAAAACGCCCATCGACGTCCGGGCCGCCGCGCTCGAACGCGCCGCCGATCTGATCGAGCAGAAGCGTGCCACGCTGATCGCGCTGCTGCAGAGCGAAGCTGGCAAGACCATCGACGATTGCCTCTCGGAGGTGCGCGAGGCCGCCGACTTCTGCCGCTACTACGCCGCGGAAGCCCGCCGCACCTTGAAGCCGCGATCGCTGCCGGGTCCGACCGGCGAGAGCAACGAGTTGCTGAGCCGCGGCCGTGGCGTCTTCGTCTGCATCAGCCCGTGGAATTTTCCGCACGCCATCTTCACCGGCCAGGTCGCGGCGGCGCTCGTCGCCGGCAACGCGGTGGTGGCCAAGCCCGCCGAGCAGACGCCGCTCATCGCCTTCGAGACGGTCAAGCTCATGCACGCCGCCGGTGTGCCGACGAGCGCGCTGCATCTGGCGACCGGCGACGGCAAGGTCGGCGCCGCGTTGGTCGGCGATGCGCGTGTCGCCGGCGTCGCCTTCACCGGCTCGACCGTGGTCGCGCGCGCCATCAACCGCACGCTCGCGGCCAAGGATGGGCCCATCGTGCCGCTCATCGCCGAGACCGGCGGCATCAACGCCATGATCGTCGACGCCACCGCTCTGCCCGAGCAGGTCACCGACGACGTCATCATGTCCGCGTTCCGCTCGGCCGGGCAGCGCTGTTCGGCGTTGCGCCTGCTGTGCGTGCAGGAGGACGTGGCCGAGCGCCAGCTCACCATGATCGAAGGTGCCGCGAAGGAGCTCCACATCGGCGATCCGCGCGACCTCGCCACGCAAGTCGGTCCGGTGATCGACGCCGAGGCGCGCGACAATCTGGAGAACTGGGTCGCCGGCAAGCAGGCTGGCGGCGCGGTGCGCTTCCGGCTGTCGGGTTCGCCGCCGGCCGGCGGCACCTACGTCGCGCCGACCATTATTGAAATCAAGAGCGCGCGCGATCTGAAGGACGAGGTGTTCGGGCCCGTGATGCACGTGGTGCGCTGGCGCGCCGGCAAGCTCGACGAGCTGCTCGACGACATCGCCGGCAACGGCACCGCCTTGACGCTCGGCGTTCACAGCCGCATCGACGCCACCGCCGAGCACGTCGCGGCGCGGCTCACCAACGGCAACGTCTACGTCAACCGCAACATGATCGGCGCGGTGGTGGCCTCGCAGCCGTTCGGCGGCAGTGGGCTTTCCGGCACCGGCCCCAAGGCGGGCGGGCCGCATTATCTGGCCCGTTTCGCGCTGGAACAGGTGGTGACGGTCAACACGGCGGCAGCCGGCGGCAATGCAGGCCTGCTCAGCGCCGAGGACTGAAGCGTTTCCAGGTAAAGTGGAAACCGGCCTTCGACGGCCATAGTCGGCGGCAGCCGGCGACGGCCGGTTCGCCATCGGGAAATGCGCACAAGGGGCCCGGAATCCGCCTGTAGTCATAATCCGTTAACCGGATTGACGTGTGGATGGGGTATTCTTTCGCCCCATGGCTGATTCGCTCACCCGGCTCTACAATGCCGTGCTGGCCGCCGAGGGCGCCGATCCGGCGAAATCGCGGACGGCCCGGCTTATGCGCGCCGGCCGCGCCAAAATGGCGAAAAAGGTGGCCGAAGAGGCGGTCGAGGTGGTGATCGACGCCATGGGCGGCCAGCCCGAGGCGGTTGTGCGGGAAAGCGCCGACCTGATGTACAATCTGGTGGTGCTCTGGGCCCATGCCGGGGTGCACCCGGACGAGGTCTGGGCCGAGATGAAGCGGCGCGAACGCCTGTTCGGGATTGCCGAAAAGCTGCCCAAAAATATGGTACAGAGCCAGCCGCGACGGCGGGTCGTGGCGCTGGAGGCTCGGCGCGACCATAAACGCCGCTGATTTTCCGGCCCTTCCGAACTTTTCGAGTGAAGAGTGACACGATGACCTTTGAGGCCACCGCGCCGCGTTCCCCGCTTCGCCGCCTGTACGACTGGTGCCTTGGCGCCGCCCACAAGCCGCACGCCATGTGGATCATGAGCGCGGTTGCCTTCGCCGAAAGCTCATTCTTTCCGCTGCCGCCCGACGTGATGCTGATCCCGATGGCGCTGGCGCGTCCGCAGCGGGCCTATCTGATGGCGGTCTGGTGCACGGTCGCCTCGGTGCTGGGCGGAATCGTCGGCTACGCCATCGGCGCGCTACTTTACGATTCGGTCGGCGCCTGGCTCATCCAGCTTTATGGCTACGGCGACAAGGTCGAATCGTTTCGCGAGGCCTATGCGCAATGGGGCGCCCTGATCATCCTGCTCAAGGGTCTGACCCCCATTCCCTACAAGGTGGTGACCATCACCTCCGGCTTCGCCAACTACAACTTCGGTCTGTTCATCCTGTTCTCGGTTATCAGCCGGGGCGCCCGCTTCCTCGTGGTGGCGTTCCTGCTGCACCGTTACGGCGCCGAAGCCCGCGACATCATCGAGAAGCGGCTTGGCCTGTGGGTGACGATCGGCGCCGCGGTGGTCGTCGTCGGCCTGGTAGCCGCGGTATACTTGATCTGACGAATCGGTTTTCCCAGTTTCGCCACTGAGCGGCCATATTTCGCATACCTTGACGCGAGTACCGTCTGGTAGGTTCCTGTCGAATTGCGAACGGAACGGTAGCTGGCCATGGGCGGCAGGCGCATTTCTCTTTCCGGCTTGGGAATGGCGGCGCTGATCTGTGCCGCGACGGTCGTCGTCGCGCTGCAGCCCGCGATGGCCGGCGAGAAACACCATCAGGCGGCGGCGCAAGAGCCGGGATTTTTCGAGCGCATCGAGCGCTGGTTCGACCGGCACGCCGGCGCCTTCAAGTCCACCTTCGGTGGCGCGCGCACGACGGTGGAAGAGTTCGGTCGCGAGGCCGGCATGGCCGCAACCACGACAGTGGACAGTGCCAAGGACGCGGCTAAGGACGCCGCCGACGCCGTCGGCCGGCTGCCTTCGGCGCGGGTCGTTTCCGGTTACGAGAAGTGTCGCATCGCGCCCAACGGCGCGCCTGACTGCGGCACCGCCGCCGACTCCCTCTGCCGGGCCAAGGGCTACAAGGCCGGAAGCAGCGTCGACATGACCACCGCCGAAGTCTGTCCGCCCAAAATTTATCTGGCTGGCCGGTCGAGCGGGCCCGGCTGCCACACCGAGACTTTCGTCTCCAGCGCGCTCTGCCGCTAGTGTCCCGAATCCGAAGTTCGTCAGACTATTCAGCTTGCTCTGCAGGAACTTCGGATTCGGCGGGACACTAGCAACTTTATGATTCTAGTGCGGTTTTGGATTTGAAGTTCGTCTACGGACTCGCTGCATGGGATGTAACGAACGTTAAATCCACCGCACTAGCGCCCGTGGCGCTTGTGCCGGCGTCACCGAAGTGGTGTAGTCGGTCTACCGTGACGGCAGCGACGTGCCGCACCATCTGGCGCTCGGCACTTTCGTGGTGTTCGAAGGCGAGACCGACTACGCCCGCCGCTGCTTCAAGGAATACGCCATGCTGCCGGACAAGACCGGCAAGTACGCCTGCCTCTACCGGCCGATCCACATGATCGGGCTCGAACTCGGCATCTCGGTCGCGTCCGCCGCGCTGCGCAACGAGCCGACCGGCGCGCCCACCGGCTTCCGCTCCGACGTGGTGGCGACCGCCAAGAAGCCGCTGAAGGCCGGCGAGACGCCGCCGCCTGAGGCGGCGCGCTTTACGAGAGCGCGATCTGGCCGTCGACGGTGTGGTTGAGGCCGGCCTCATCGATGGTGAGCACCACCTTGGCGGCGAGCGTTTCGGTGCCCTTGAGGCGGCCGTCGGCGACCGCTGCGCGCACGGCTTTCTCGATTTCCTGCTGGGAGGTCACGCCGACCACCTTGAGGAATTTGCGCAGCGACATGTTGAAGGTTTCGTCGTTCATTCCCAGTCTCCCGCTATCCGTCGAAATGGCTGATTTGCCCTCAATCTAGAGGCCCCGGGCCGCCGGCGGAAGCGCCGGGGCGCCGCCCGGCGCGGCGGGTTGTTGACCCCGGGCGGTCCGTGGCTATGATCCGCCCGCCAACGCAGCGCCCCGGCCCCTTTTCGGCCGTGGTGGTTCGGCAGGCTGCCCCTGTGGCGGAATTGGTAGACGCGCCTGACTCAAAATCAGGTGGTGGAAACATCGTGCTGGTTCGAGTCCGGCCAGGGGCACCATCAACTCGGAAAATCCTTTTTCCACCAATAAGTTGAGTTTTCTTAAGGCCTTGCGCTTGCCCGACTGTGCTGCAAGGGCGAGCAACAAGGTCATTTCGATCGGTCCTTCCGGTGAAGCTCACAGGCTCCCGTAATCGTCAACTCGTCCGCCGTATTCCATCCGATGTGAGAAGCAAGGCGACTGGCCCGAATCGCTCAACCCCAGTTGGCGACCGAATGCAATCCGTCGCCTTATCCCCGCGTGCGCAGTCGATGCGGCCATCGCTCCGGAGAGACGGTCCCGCCGACGTGAAGGTGCGCTTGGCGCAGGTTGACGCCTATTTGGGAAACATCTGGCGGGCCCTGCACGAGGAGGCGCCGGTGGGCCTCACCCATCGGCAGGCAACGGCTCTGGGGGCTTTATCGCGTATGGGCGAATGGAGAGGGGCGCGAGCGGGCCACGACCGTCGAGCATGACCCGGAGTTTAAGGCTCCCGATGACCGCATCCGCCGCAAGGGTCCAACCGGGGCAATTGACGTTAAAACATGGCGTCGGGCCAGCGTCGCCAGTGCAAACCATGAAGAATGGGAAGCGGTGCTCGCGCACTGCGACAAACTGGCGCGACCGAAAATCCGCGCGACTTGGAAAGCCATTAGGCCCAATTGTGAAGCTGCTGTTGCTCGCCAAGGCCATCATGCGAGTTACCTCAGCGAGGCGCGACATGATCCTCTTGGCCTTCTCGCAGGTGGCAAGAAACGCCTTCGGTGTCAGCACGGCCTAGGCGGCTCTATCCTGAATTTCCTCGATAAGCTTGGCGACGCTTTCGACCGAGCGGAAGTTCGTCGGGTTCACGGCGCGGGACTGAATCGTGACATTGAACTCTTCTTCTATTTGGAGAAGAAAATTAACCATGTCGATTGAGGAGAGCCCCGCCGCCGTCAACGACTCCGTCGTCGAAATCGACTCTATCTCTCGGTGAGCCTTGATGAGAGAGAGAGCGATGCCCGAGACACGCTTTTCGATAGTGCCCATATTATCTTCGCTCATAGCGTTTTCCGTACGTTGCGGCGGGAGTGTCAAACACCGGTTCCCATCTTTCAACCGAGCCTGAAACGCAAGCTCCTATTCATTCAAAATAGCGAGGCGATTTTAACGAGCCGTGAACGACAATCGACAACACCTCAAGTTCCTACGGAGAACTTTAATCTAAGTCGCCCAAGGTCGCCGTGCAAAAAGGGGAACACCCCACGGAATTGGGAGCGTCTTACCGTGACTACCGCCGCGCAGCGACGTTATGAATCCGGCATGGCCGGCGTCGACGAAGCCGTAACGATCGACGCCATCGCGTCGAAAATCTTCTCACCGCAAAATCTGTTGGAGCGCGCCGAACAGGCCGCTGTGATTGCGGAAGCTCACGCAGCAGCCGTCGATGCCGACGGACGATATCCGGCCGAGGCCATGTCGGCTAGACGCGAGAACCGGCTTCTCGGCATCATGGTCCCGACAGCATATGGCGGTGAAAGCGCCAGCGTCTCGCGGATTGCCGACGTCTGCTACATCCTCGGTCAAAGCTGTGCGTCGACCGCGATGATCTATGCCATGCACCAGGTCAAGGCCGCATGTCTTATCGATCATGCCGCCGGTCAGCCTTCGATGGAAAGCTTCATGCGGCGCGTCGCGGCCGAGCAATTGCTGATCGCATCGTCGACGACCGAAGGTAACAACGGCGGCAATGTGCGGTCCAGCGAGGGCGCCGTGCGACGCGACGGCGATCGTTTCACCCTCGACCGTAACGCCTCGTGCATTTCCTATGGCGAGTCGGCCGACGCCTTGATGACGACGGCGCGCCGCGACCCGTCCGCGCCAAACGCGGACCAGGTTCTCGTCGTCGTCCATAAGGACGATTACACGCTGACCCCGACGGGCGGGTGGGACACGCTCGGGATGCGGGGAACCGTCAGCGCGGGGTTCCAGCTTCATGTCGATGCTTCTTTCGAGCAGGTGATGAACGTCCCCTATGCGGGGATCCACACCCAGTCGATGGTGCCGACGGCGCATATTTTCTGGACGAGCGTTTGGGCGGGTATCGCGGCCGCGGCCCTTGAGAAGGCGCGTCGCTTCGTCCGCATGGTCTCGCGCAAGTCTGGCGGAAATCCGCCGCCAGGCGCGCTGCACATGACGCGCGCGATGTCCGCTCACACGATGCTGCGGGCGCTCATAGAGCAGACAGCGCGCAAGTATGAAGCAATCAAACACGACCCGGACGCCATCAACGGCATGGACTTCCAGAACGAAATCGTGGCGCTGAAAGTCGATGCATCGGAAATGGCCGCCGATATCGTCATGAAGGCAATGCGTGCCGGCGGTTTGGCGGCTTATCGACTGGATGGCGAATTCAGTATCGCGCGTCACCTGCGTGACATCCTGGCAGCGCCGATCATGATTCACAACGACCGTATCCTTGGCGGCGCAATTGCCTCGTCGATGATGCGGGAAGTGCCACGTCGGCTCACGGCCGAAGTTCAATAAGAATCAGTAAGAATCAGATCGCCAATCAAACGGTGCAGTCATGAATTTCAATAGCCGTTTCGAGAAGTTCTCCCGGCAGGATCGTCAACCTGTCGAACAGAGCTTCGACGCCATGTTTAGTTGCATGGCGATCGACGGGGTCTACGCACGTACCGGCACCTATGAATCGGTCGTGAACGGGCTTGCGAACTTCATATCGACCTTCCGGGAAGCGGACATGGAAGTGCTGCGCTTTCCGCCGGTGATGAGCAGGGCCCATATCGAACGCCACGGTTACCTCAAGAGTTTTCCGAATTTGCTGGGTTGCGTCTGCGGCCTGCACGGCACGGAAAGCGAAGTCGAAGCCGCGGCCGGGCGCTATTACAAAGGCGAAGACTGGACGACGTCGCTCGCGCCAAACGACCTCGTGCTGACGCCGGCGGCCTGCTATCCTGTTTACCCGATCGTTTCCGCGCGCGGGCCGGTGCCAGATGCCGGCCTGCGTTTCGACGTGGCGGCGGACTGCTTCCGCCGTGAGCCATCGAAGGATATCGACCGGCTTCAGTCGTTCCGCATGCGTGAATATGTCTGCATCGGCAAGCCGGAGCAGGTCGTCGAGTTCCGCGAACGGTGGACCGCAACGGCGAAGTCAATCGCCGACCGGCTCGGTCTGGCTTATATGGTCGATCAGGCCAGCGATCCGTTCTTCGGTCGCACCGGGCAGATGGTCGCCGTCGCCCAGTTCCAACAGGCCTTGAAATTCGAACTTCTCGTTCCCGTTCGGTCGCTGGACAAGCCGACGGCCTGCATGAGCTTCAACTACCACCTCGACCATTTCGGCAAGACCTGGGATCTCGTCGACAGCAACGGCGAGGCTTGCCATACCGGCTGCGTTGCTTTCGGCATGGATCGACTGGCTGTGGCGATGTTCGCCTTCCACGGTGCCGATCTCGCCAAGTGGCCGCAGGATGTCCGTGCGGTTCTTGAGCTGGGCTGAGCGAAGGAGCGGTTAAGCCGTCGCGCCGGCATCGACCGTCAGGACGGTGCCAGTGATGTTCCGTCCGGTCGGTCCCACCAGGAACTCAATGGCGCCGGCGACGTCTTCGGGCGTGGCCAGGCGCTTCAGCGCGGCACGCCGGGCAATCTGCTCACGGTCGCCGTCGCCGAGCGCCGACGTCATTTCGGTTGCCATGAACCCTGGCGCGATGGCATTGACGGTGACGCCGACGCGGCCGACCTCGCGCGCGAAAGAGCGGGTAAAGCCCAGCATGGCCGACTTGGTCGCGCCATAGACCGACAATCCGCTGTAGCCGGTAAAGCCGATAATGGACCCGACATTGACGATACGGCCTTCGCCGTCGGCCATCATGTGTCGTGCGACATATTTGGTCAGCATGATGGGCGCCTGAACGTTGACGCGCAGCAGTTCCTCGATCTTGCCGTCGTCCATCATGGCAAGCAGGCCGTCCGTGCCGAGCGCGGCGTTGTTGACGAGGCCATAGACCTTGCCGTGCGCCTTACGGGTGTCGCTGACAAATGCGCGGATACTGCCGGTGTCGGACAGGTCGAAGGTCAAAAGCTCCATCGTGCCCGCTTCGCCCTGAGAAGCGAATTCCGCCTGCGCGGCCTGGAACTGGTCGCTCATCGTGCGGGCAACCCCGAGCACCTTGTAACCGCTGTGAACCAGACGCTTTGCGATCGCAAGGCCGATACCTCGGCTGGCGCCCGTCACGATTATGTTACGCATGCGATCGCGCAACCTTTCCGGATTTGTTGATGGCGAGTGACGGCACCACATTTAGAATGGCGGGAACTTTGTGGGACGGCAAAGCCGAGCGGCAGTGCGCGACGACATCGGATTTCAGTTGGGCGATATCTTGTGTTGCGCGATGCGCCGACACGACGATGTCGGCGACGACGATCTGGCCCGTCACCGCGCTCTTGCGCCCCTTTACGATCGACATCTGGACGGCGTCGTGCCGGTTTATCACGGCCTCAACTTCCTCGGGGTGAACCTTCAGGCCGCCGATATTAATGATGCCGCCTTTGCGACCGCAGAAATAGTAGCGGTCGCCACGGCGTTCGACCACGTCACCACTGTCGACGAAGCCATCGTCGCCGGTCAATTCAGTGGCATTCCCGACATACCCCGCGGCGAGACCGCGCGAGCGCAGGCGTAGTGTGCCGTCGACGATTTTCATGTCGACCGGGCCGGTCGGATTGTCGATCAGCGAAACCGGAAAGCCCTCCCGGCCGTCGTCAACGGCAAAACCAACTCCGGCCTCTGTCGATGCATAGGCGTGGGCGACGCTGGCTTTCGGATAGGCATTCTTGAGCGCGTCGATGATCGTCTGGTCGGCGATCTCGCCGGACATGCGGACATAGGCGGGATCGATGAGATTGGTCGCGCCCGACATGATGGCGCGCCGCCAGTGCGACGGTGTGCCGGAAATATGTGTGACGTTGTGCTGCCCGGCCCGGCGCAGGAAATCGGTGACGGGTTCGTCTGCATCGGACAGTACCATCGAGCCGCCGCCCGTCAAAGCGCGCAGGAGTATCTGCAGGCCGCCGTAACGCCGGATGTCATAGAAGGTGCTCCAGACCGGGGGATCGGCCGACGGACCGATCGTCATCGCCGTAGTCAGGCCGGCAAGGCTGTGCCGCACGATTTTCGGAATGCCCGACGTGCCGGAGGTCAGAAGAAGCCAGGCCGTCTCTCTGGAGTTGCCTTTCGGGCGAGCCGCAGCGGTCGGCCGTTCCGGATCGATGGCAAGCGTGGGGAAGCCTAGCGCAGCATGTTCGGCGATGAGCCCGGCAGAGCCGACGATGAGCTCGGTCCCGGCCTGCTGCGCGAGCTCGGGCAAATAGGCGGCCTTGATGTCCGGCGGGCAGAGCAGAATGCTTGCGGCGACGCCGTCGAGGGCGATCAATGCCACGGCGACCGTCAACTGATCGCCGCATAGCAGCATAATGCTGCGGCCCGCCAAAGTTTCGGCGGGGTCCTGCAGATAGCAGTTCTGCTCGACGGCCCTCAGATCAATCGAACGTTCTCGGCCATGGAGATGGCGCTCGGCCGGTCCAGAGGAAGCGTTGATTGCCGAAAGCAGGTCCATCGGTCAGGCCGGGACCTTTTCGTACAGGGCAAAGAACTCGCCGAAGGTCGTCGGGAAAGCGATATCGTCATCCGTATTGAACGGGTCGAACCCTACCATGTCTTCCAGCCGCGCAACGAGAATCGCAAAGCAGAGCGAATCCAGGCCGGAATCCAGAATTTCGAGGTCGTCGGTGATCGGCTTGAGCGGTTTTTCTTGTTCGGCGGCGATCTTCTCGATCTCAGCGACGATCTTCTCACGCATTATTTACACTCTCTTTTCATTTTTCAAGCCTACCTCTAGACGGACCATACCGAGAGTCCGTTAACTCCCGTTTAATTGTCTGGCGCAATGGCCCGTACGAATCCTTCTGCGCGCGAAACCATACGTCGCCGCGAAATCACCGACATTGACCTGCCCGCGGTTGCCGAGTTTCTGAGCAAGGGCTTCACCCTGCGGCCCGCGGGGTCTTGGCTGCGCGGATTGCGAAAACAGGCCAATCGGGTGCGGCCCGAAAACACCCCGAAATATGGCTACGCATTGTTTAACGGCAACAAAATCGTCGGCGCAATTCTGATGTTCTCGGCAACCGTGAATACGGAATGCGGACCGGTTCAACGGTGCAATCTGTCCAGTTGGTTCGTCGATCCGAAATATCGCAGCTTCGGCTCCTTGCTGATTACCTCCGCGCTCAAGAACAAGGATGTAACCTACTTCAACATTTCGCCAGCGCCGCATACGTGGCAGACCGTCGAAGCACAGGGCTTTACGGTCTATTGCCAAGGCGAAATGGTGGCGTTGCCGGTCCTGGCGGCGCGGCGGCCGGATGTCGCCATAGAACGAATTGATGAAGCGTCGCGATCCACAGACGACTACGATTCCGACCTGCTGGCACAGCATTCTAAACTTGGATGCCTAAGCATCGTCGTGCATCACGATGGCAAACGTTATCCATTCGTATTCGTACGGCAAAGAATCAAACGGCTTATACCTTGCGTCAGACTCGTTTACTGTCGCGACGTCGAAAGCTTCGTTCGCTTTGCCGGAAATCTGGGGTGGTACCTGCTGCGATATGGCGGTCTTCTGACTCTGCTCGATGCCAACGGGCCGATGCCGGGTCTCGTCGGTCGGTACAGCGAAAGCAAGGGCCGCAAGTACGCGCGTGGTCCCCATGCGCCCCGATTGGGAGACCTGGCTTTCTCGGAAGCGGTCTACTTTAGATAATGTCCATTGATCGGAGTTCCTGTGCTCGATAGCGCCAAGAGGCAACGGACGGCCGCGCAGCTACTTGTTTCGATGCTGGAACGCAATGGCGTGGACCACGTCTTTTGCGTGCCCGGCGAAAGCTATCTCGCGGTGCTCGACGCGCTCTACGATTCGTCGATCAAGGTGACGACCTGCCGGCAGGAGGGCGGAGCCGCCATGATGGCCGACGCTTACGGACGGGCAACCGGCAGACCGGGCGTTTGCTTTGTCACGCGGGGACCCGGCGCCACCAATGCTTCGGCCGGTATTCATATCGCGCAGCAGGATTCAACGCCGCTGATCATGTTTGTCGGCCAGGTCGAGCGGGCGATCCGAGGGCGTGAGGCGTTTCAGGAGCTCGACTATAGAGCGGTGTTCGGGTCCATGACCAAGTGGACGACGGAAGTCGATGATGCGTCACGCCTCCCGGAATTGATGATGCGTGCCTTCGCGGCGGCGACGCAGGGGCGTCCCGGTCCTGTCGTGATTGCATTGCCGCAAGACATGCTGACGGAGCGCGTCGTCGCCGCGGGCTTGCCAACCTATGCCGCGCTCGAGGTCGCGCCTTCGGCGCGGCAGATGGGTGAGCTCTTGGACCTCATCGAAGGCGCCGAGCGGCCGCTGCTGGTTGTCGGCGGATCGCGGTGGTCGGCCGAGGCTTGCGCGGAGCTCTGCGCGTTCGCCGAGCGCTTCGACCTGCCGGTGATGACGAGTTACCGTCGCTTGCCGCTGTTCGATCCGATGCATCCCAACTACGCCGGCGATCTTGGCCTCGCCGCCAATCCTAAATCGATCGCGCGTGTGAAGGCGTCCGATCTACTGATCGTGGCCGGCGGCCGTCTCGGCGAAATTCCGTCGCAGGGCTATTCGCTGATAGACCTACCCGAGCCGCAGATGAAAGTCGTGCATGTGCACGCCGGTGCGGACGAACTTGGCCGCGTGTTCCGTCCCCATCTTGCCATTCAGGCGACGCCGCGTGGCTTTGCCGAAGCGCTGGTGGCCTTGTCGCCGCGCCATGCCCCGTGTTGGGGCACGGAAACCAAGGCCGCGCATGCCGAGTACATCGCCTGGAGCGAAACGCCGCTGCCGCAACCGGGCGGCGTCAATCTCGGCGAGGTGCTGGCCTATCTACGCGACCATGCGCCGCTTGACACGATTCTGTGCAACGGTGCCGGCAATTACGCGGCCTGGATTCATCGCCATTACCGCTTTCGTCGTTTCGCAACCCATATCGCGCCAGCGTCGGCGTCCATGGGGTACGGTATGCCGTCGGCGGTCGCCATGCAACGGATGTATCCGGACCGGCTGGTGCTATGTTTCAACGGGGACGGCGACTTCCTCATGAACGGCCAGGAGTTCGCGACTGCGGTGCATTACAAGCTGCCGATCGTCACGGTGATCTGCGACAACGGCGTTTACGGCACGATCCGAATGCATCAGGAGCGGGAGTATCCGGGCCGGCGCATCGCGACGGACCTGACAAATCCCGACTTCGCAGCTTACGCAAGAGCTTTTGGCGGCTTTGGCACGACTGTCGAGAGGACCGAGGAGTTCCCGGCGGCCTTCGCGGCCGCCCGTGACAGCGGGCAGCCCTCGATCATTCATTTGAAGATTTCACCCGAGGCCTGCACGCCGGGCATGACTTTGTCCGCCATACGGGAGCGCGCCAAGACGACGAGCTGAGCGGCCTCGATCTCAGGCAGCCGCAGCCGTGCCGGCAGACGTATGGGCGAATTCCCAATAAAGCGCGCGAGCCCTCTTGTAGATCGGCCCAGGCACGAGTTCGCGTTCCTCGATGCGGATCGCCGGAGCAACCTTGGTAAAATTGCCGACGGAAAAGATTTCGTCCGCGGATTTGACGTCATCCCACGTCAGCGTGGTTTCGAAAACCTCGGTGCCGCTCTGGCGCAATAGACCGATCACGCGCTGACGGGTGATGCCGTTGAGGAAGGTGCCGTTCGGCGCTGGCGTTTGGACGACGCCATCCTTTACGACCATGACGTTGGCATTCGCTAGTTCGGCGACATTGCCCAGCATGTCCAGCATCACGCAGTTATCGAAGTTGCGCTTATAGGCATCGAGGAGCGCCCGCGAATTGTTGGGATAAAGGCAGCTCGCCTTGGCATCGGTCGGCATGCATTCGAGTGTCGGCCGGCGGAAGGGCGACAGCGTCAGTGAAAAGCCCATTCCCGTCGGCATTGGGGCGTCATAGATGCAGAGGCACCAATCGGTCGAGGCCGGATCGAAACGAACACCGCCGCCGGCGGCCCCATCGCAGGCCCAATACATCGGCCGGATGTAAAGCTCCGAACCGGCGCCAAGTTTCTTGACACCTTCAAGAGACAGCGCCAGCCAATCGCTCGCCGTCACCTTGGGCTCGAGGCCGATCGCGGCCGCGGAGCGGTTGATGCGCGCGCAATGGAGATCGAGATCCGGCGTCACGCCCTCAAAGGCGCGGGCGCCGTCGAACACCGTCGATCCGAGCCATACGCCATGCGTGCGCGGGCCCATGAGATGGACGTCGCCTTCGTGCCAGCGGCCGTCGTGATAGGTGAGGGTGCGGGACATCGGATATCGCCTCCGTCGTGTTTTGCTTTGTCAGGCCGCGCCGATCAGGTTTGGCTGGCATCCATGAGCCCCGGCGCCGATGGGCCGCGCAGCATGCCCTTGAGCTTGCGGAGGATGGCGATGGGAAATTGCGCGAAGCCCGGAAGCGGTTTGTGGCAATAGGCGATCTTGCGCACATAACTTTCAACATGCCATTGCGCCACCGAACCTTTCGGGAAGAACACGACATCGCCCGGGCCCAGACGCCGCGGCGCCGTGCTTTCGTCGCCGACAGTAATTTCGCCCTCGATGATATAGATCATCTCGTCGATGTCGTAATGCCACTCGAATTTGCCGGCCGTGCATTCCCACAGGATCGCGCAACCAAGGTCGTCGCTACTGCGGTTGAGGACACGGTTCCGCGCCTGCGGATTACCTTCGAGAATCCAGTCAGGATTGATCGGTGCCGGCGCGAGCGCCGCCTTGCTCGAGTGAATAGAGATTTTCGGTCGGTTCATCGTGCTTACCCTCGGTATAATGCAAACTCATTCTACACGCGCACCGTTAAATTTTGCTGACGTAAGCCGCTAAAAGTGCCGATTCCACCGGATTTCCCGTTACCAGGAAAGACTTTGGAAACCCTGATCTTATAGTTGCGTCGAAGAATCCCGCGGCCAGCATCGTGACATGACGTTAGCGTCCGACTGTCAGAAATTTCTACGGATTCTGTCGATGGGCGGCGCCGCGTCGGCTGCCGATATCGCCGCGCAGCGTGAAAATTTCCGCAAGCTGTTAAGCGTGGCCGCCGGCCCTGTGCCGCAGAATGTCGGCACCGAAGATCGCATAATTGAAGCCAATGGCGCCGGATTGAGGCTTCGCCTTTACCGGCGTGCGGACCTTGCCGGCCGCAATTTACCCACCTGCGTATTTTTTCACGGCGGCGGCTTTATCGCCGGCTCCATCGAGACGCATGACGGCATATGCCGGACACTGGCTGATGCCAGTGGCTGGCAAATCGTCGCGGTCGATTATCGGTTGGCGCCGGAGCATCGTTATCCCGCGCCGATCGACGACGGCCTAGCCGTGCTCGATGCCATCGACAAATCGCCAGGTGATTACAGCGCGCTTGCGGGTCGCATGGCTGTTGCCGGCGACTCCGTCGGCGCCGGTCTCGCTGGCTATCTCGCGCAGCAGTGGCATGCCAGGGGCCGCTCGCCGCTAGCCTTGCAGGTCATGCTATGCCCGGCGCTCGACCCACGGCCGCGCTTTGCCTCGCGGAAGACCCTTGCGCGGGGATATTACATCGAAGACCGCATGATCGAGGCTGACTTTGCAGCCTATCGTGGCGCGCTCGAAACCGTCCCGACCGTATTCGAAGTTGGCAGCCTATCCGGTCTGCCGCCGGCCATCATTCATGTCGCGGAGTACGATCCGTTCTGCGACGAAGGTGTCGCCTATGCCGATGCGCTTGAAGTGGCCGGCGTGTTGGTCAAGTTGGTGCGTCACGCCGGCATGCTGCATCTCTTTCACGCCTTCAGCCGGTTCATTCCGGCGGGTGCCGACGCCTTGCGCCAGATTGGCGGAGAGATGAAGACGTTTGGCTAGGCCGCCGCCGTGTCGGCGGTCAGGCTACGATAAAGTCCAGGCGTTAGAACCTCATATGTCCTGGCCTTTGCGTCTGCGATGAAAATCAAATCGGTCGCCGCGGCGGGATCAAAGCCTTGTGCCATCAGCTCCTGTTTCCGCGGCTTGAAGGTCCCGGTCGTCGCTAGCTTGGAGACGATGCGGATAAACATCGGCACGGCATAGGCGGGCAGGGACGATGCCATATGGTTATAGAGGCCGGCGATATCGAAATCAGCCGCGGTCTCGACAGTGGCCATGCCGGCCCGGCCGTCATGGCCCGGAACAATCACGCCGTAGACGGTTGCGTTAATGATGTCAGGATAGGTCGACAACGCATTCGCGACCTCGAGGGTCGAGACGTTCTCGCCTTTCCAGCGGAAGGTGTCGCCGATCCGGTCGATGAAATAGAAGTAGCCGGAGGCGTCGCGCGACATCAGGTCGCCGGTCCTGAACCAGCTGTCGCCAGGGGAAAAGACGTCGCGGACGATCTTCTTGTCGCTTTCGCCGTCGCTTGTATAGCCTTCGAAGCGGTTGCCTTCGCCCGCCTTCCCGAGGCGCCCCAAGGCCTCGCCGATCTCGCCGTCGTGGCAGCGGATGCAGAGGCCGTCGGCACCGCGCAGTGGCAGACCGGTGTCAGGGTCGTGCTTGACGAGGGCCACCGGCGGCTTTTGCGCCATCAGGCCGCTCAGGCGTCCGATCGCGCCAGGTTTGCCTTCGACATTGTAGAGCGAGAAGCTGCCTTCGGTCGCTGCATAGAATTCGAGGATGCGCGGTATCGCAAAGCGGTTTTGAAACGTCTCCCAGACATCGCCGCCTAGGCCGTTGCCGCAGCAAATGCGCAGCTTATGGACCCGTTCGAGCGGATGCGGTTTGCTCGCCGCGAGGTAGCGGCAGAGATCGCCGATGTACTGAAACAGCGTGCAGTCGTGGGAGACGATGTCGTCCCAGAACTGGCGGGCGGAAAATTTCTCGCGGATGACGACGCTGCCGCCGGAGACCAGCGCGCTTCCCGGCGCGACGATGCCGCCGACGCTATGGTACATGGGCAGGCAATCATACGTCCGATCGTCAGGTGTGGTGTTCATGAGCCCCGCGAACCACGTCGCCCACTCAATGATGCGAGCGTGGCTGACGCGCGCGGCCTTCGGCAACCCTGTGGTGCCGGAGGTGTAGATATAGAGGCCGCAGTCGGACAAGGTCACACCCCGGCGCTCGCCGGCGGACAGTGGCATGCCGCCAACGGCGTCCAGGTCAGCGTCAATGGAGCCAGTGCCCTGTCCTGTGATCCAAACCGGCAAAGGCGAGTCGAGGTGAGCGGTGGATGTGAGATAGGCGTCTGCCAATTCCGTTGAAACAAGGGCGACCTTTGCGGAGGCGGCCGCGAAAGAGTGCGCCAGCGCCTGGCCGCGCAAGTTCGTGTTGATGAGCGCTACGGTGGCGCCGGTCGCCGAGATGCCCGACCAAGCCGCGAGGTAGTCGGCGCCGTTTGGCGCCAGAAGCGCGACGCAGTCGCCTTTCTGAATACCATTGGCGATCGCCCAGCGCGCGTAACGGTTCGCCCGTTCGGATAGTGCGGCAAACGTCGTCACGGCGCCGGCCTCGATAATGGCCGTCTTGTCGCCGTGGGCGGCGGCCCGTTCGTCGAGCACGCAAGAAAATGTTCGCGACCGCTGCGAGACGGCAGCCGACGTCTGCTGCATGGCGCGAAGCCAGTCGCGGGAGGCGTTTATCTTGCGGTCGGCCATGTCCATACCCCTGCCGTCGAAGCTCCCCGGACATACAACGGGCCGCGTGAAAAATCCGTCACCCGTCAGGTCAACGATCGGCACAAGGAACCGTTAACGACGGGCCGAAACCAGCTGTTTACGATAGGCACGAAACCGGGGATTTCGCGGTCCGAATTGCCGTTTCGTTTAGATAGGAGCGTTAACAAGCCAAAGGCGAAAACCCTAAACTCCGATCATCGGACCGGACGCGGTTAGCAAGAGTAGGCATTAGATGCGGCGCGAAACAATTGCCTTGCACAGCGGATTTGACCACGATCCGGCGACGCACGCGGTTGCCGTTCCGATCTATCAAACCGCTGCCTACGCCTTTGACAGCGCGGACCATGCAGCGGCGCTCTTCAATCTCGAAGAGCCCGGCTTCCGGTACTCGCGCATCAGTAATCCAACCACGGCGATCCTCGAGAAACGGGTGGCGGACCTGGAGGGGGGTGGCGAGGCCATGGCGGTGGCGACCGGCCAGGCCGCGATCAACTATGCGATTGTCAATCTCGCCGATCGCGGCGGCAATATCGTATCGGTGCCGCAGCTCTATGGGACGACGCACACGCTGTTCTCCCACATTTTCAAGCGCCAAGGAATCGAAGTCCGTTTCGCGCCAGGCGACCGCGCCTCCGACATCGAGCCGCTGATCGACGACGCCACCCGGGCGGTCTACTGCGAAAGTATCGGTAACCCGGCGGGCAATATCTGCGACATCGAGGCGCTGGCGGCGGTCGCGCACAAGCACGGTGTTCCGCTTGTCGTCGACAACACGGTGGCAACGCCGATCCTGCTGCGTCCGTTCGAGTATGGCGCCGATATCGTCATCCACTCGCTGACGAAATTTCTCGGCGGGCATGGCACCACACTGGGTGGCATCATCGTCGATTCCGGGCGCTTCCCCTGGGCGAAGCATGCGGAACGCTTTCCGATGTTCTCGGAAGCCGATGTTTCGTATCACGGGATGAAGTACGTCGAGCATTACGGGGAGTTTGCCTACATCGCCCGTTGTCGCAGCGGCTATCTGAGAACGACTGGCGCCGTGTTGTCGCCGATGAACGCCTTCTTCCTGTTGCAAGGTATCGAAACAGTCGCGCTCCGCGTCGAGCGGCACGTCGAAAACGCCCGCAAGGTTGCGGCCTTCTTGAGGACGGATCCGCGTATCGCGTGGCTCAACTATGCCGGCTTTGAAGATAATGGGCACTATGCGCTGGCCCGCAAGTATCTCGGTGGGAATGGCTCGTCGCTTCTGACCTTCGGCGCGCGCGGCGGTTTCGAAGGCGGCAAGCGCTTCTATGACTCGCTCAAGCTCGTCAAACGGCTCGTCAACATCGGCGACGCCAAGTCGCTGGCCTGTCATCCGGCTTCGACCACGCACCGCCAGATGACAAAGGAGCAGCAGCGTGCCGCCGGCGTTTTCCCGGAGACGATCCGGCTGAGCGTCGGCATCGAACATATCGATGACATTATTTCCGACATCGACCAGGCCCTCGAAGCCGCTGTAGCTGCGGGCCTTGAGGCGGCGGAGTAAGCGGCTATGGTGCAGTCCGCGCAGTATCAGTTCACGACGGCGTCGAGAGACGAGGAGGTGTCCGGGCGCCGGCCCCGTGTATCGGTTGGCCTCGTGAACAACATGCCGGACGTCGCGCTTCAGGCGACCGAAAGGCAGTTCGTGACGTTGCTGCATGCCGCGGCCGAAAGCTGCGACATCCGCATCCACCTGTTCAGTCTGCCGGGTGTTCCGCGCGCCGGCGCTGCTCGCGAGAGGTTGCGCACGCGCTACATCGACTATAGCGAACTGCGAAACCTGCATATGGACGCTTTGATCGTCACCGGTGCCGTGCCCGTTACAAGCCGGGTCGAGGACGAACCGTTCTGGAAGCCGTTCTGCGAGCTGGTCGACTGGGCCGCCGACCACACCGTTTCAACGATCTGGTCATGCCTCGCAGCCCATGCCGCCGTTCAGCACATCGACGGCGTCGCGCGCCATCGTTTACCGAGCAAGTTGTCGGGCGTGTTCGACGTGGACCGTTGCTCGAGCGACTCTCTGGTGTCGGGACTGGCGCGCCGGTACAGCGTTCCTCACTCACGCTACAACGGCCTGGACGAGGACGAGCTGGCCGCCAATGGATATGCCGTCCTCGGCCGATCCGCGGAAGCCGGGGTAGACATGTTTTCCAAGCGGATGCCGAGCAGGTTTGTCTTTCTGCAAGGCCATCCCGAGTACGATGGCGACACGCTGATGCGCGAGTACCGTCGCGATCTTTCGCAGTTTCTCGCGGGCAAGCGAGCGGAATGCCCGGAGATGCCTGCGGGCTATCTCTCCGCGACATTGAAAGAGCGGCTCAAATCGATCGTCGAAACCGCAGCCAAGGGCCGCGACAGCGCGGCGGTCAAGCGGCTCCTCGATCTGGATGGGCGCATGCCGGCGGTCGGCTCCTGGTCGCCGCACGCCATCGCCCTTGTCAGATCGTGGATTGACGAGATCGCGCGCGATAAGTCCGGCGCCCCTCGCAGGAGTGTCGCCGCGTGACCGCTGTCGCCAAGCTCATTGAGCTTCCGACGAGAAGTCAGGACGTCTCGCAGCATGCGGTATCGGATCGTCCGGTTGGCGATGCGCTGCGGCTTGCCATGCGCGAGCTTGCCAGCGGCGTGTGCATTGTCACGACCGGTGCCGCCAAGTCGCGCTGCGGGCTGACGGCGACATCGGTTACGTCTCTTTCGCTGACGCCGCCGTCGGTCCTTGTCTGTGTTGATAAAGGGTCGCGCTCGCTGGCTGAGATCGTCGCCAATGGCGCGTTTGCCGTGAATACGCTTAGCGGAAGCCATCGGCGGATCGCCGAAGACTTCGCCAGCCGTGGCGCGAGACAGGGTCTGGCCCGTTTCGACGGGGCGGACTGGACGCAAGGAAAATTCGGCGTACCGGTTCTGACCTCGGCGCTGGCGGCGTTGGAATGCCATGTCGGCAACGTCGTTGACTGGCATTCTCACCTGGTCGTTTTCGGTCTGGTGCAACACGTTCATCTCGGCGGTCAAGGCTCCGCTCTCACGTATTGGCGCGGCGACTATTGCCAGCCGAAAGTTCCAGATCCGGACGGCACCCCTGCATGATCAATCGTCTATCCGGGTTGTTCTCCAACCCCACAGTGCTTGCCGTCATTCGCATCGGTGGCGCCGGCCTTGGGTTCGCGACACAGTGCATCCTGGCGTGGATTCTACCACCACAACAGCTGGGCATTTTTTATTCCGTCACGAGTCTTGCCGCGGTCATGGGCATTGTGGCGGCGCAGGGCTACCCGCAGATCGCCGTGCGCTTTACGGCGCGCTATAGGGGTGTCGGCGGTGATCGGCTATTCTCGCGTTTCGTTGGGCATGCTCTGAGCGAGTCCATGATTGCCAGTGCCCTGGGCGTTGTCGTGATCGTCGTTGTCTCGGCCGCTAGCACCGGCCTGTCGACCGATTTCCGTCACGCGCTGTGGATTGCCAGCGTTCTAGTGATCGCGGTCTCGCTGCTGAATGTCATGACGAACCTTGCCGCTGCGATGAAACGCTTCGGCATCTGCTACATTCCTGAGGGGCTCTTCCGGCCGCTGAGCTTCCTCGCGATCATTGGGTGCGTCTGGGCTACCGGTGTCGCGCTGTCGGCAGCTCTCACGACGGCCATATTCACGGCCGTCACGTTCGCGGTCGCCGCCGTCGCCTATGTGATGATCAGCCGGCACTTGCCGCGATGGCAATTTCGTAGGCCGACGGCACACCGCCTGCTTTGGCGGTGGCGTTCGGAGGCCTGGAAGCTGATCCTGCTGTCGATGTTCAACAACTTCTTTGTCGACACGGCGATCCTGTCGGTCACACCGTTCATGCCAAGCCATGACGTGGCCGTCTTCGGCCTCATCATGAAAATGACGATGCTGGCTGGCTATGTCGTACAGGTCGCCCAGCAGATTGCCATTCCGGACATCGCGCAGAAACTTGGTAGCGGTCAGCGGGACCTCCGGCAGCATTTGAGGATCGCCATTCTTGGGCCGACAGGCTGCCTTTTGGTGGGCCTGGCCGTTGTGGCGATCATGGGCCGAGAGATGCTGTCGATATTTGGTCCGGGCTTTGTCTCGGGGGAAGCTACTTGTCCTGTTGCTGAGCCAATTCGTTCGCGCGCTGGCCGGCCCCAGTTCGCTCGTGATCACGCTGGCCGGCGCACAAGGGTTGAACGCCACGTTGTGTGCGCTGGCCGTTGTCGTTCTCGTGGTCAGCAACGCCGTCTTTATACCCGTCTTCGGCCTCATGGGGGCCGTTTGCTCGGTGCTGGGCGCCTATTGTTTCTGGCTTGTGGCCTGTGCGGTTGCGCTAAGGCGTCTTGGATTGCCGAGAACGGACATCTGTTCGTTGATGGGGGATGGGGCCTTAAAGCTCAAGGCGTCGTACTAAGCGACGCGACCCCGGCGCCGATTCTCAGCCGGGGTTGACAAGGAAAGCCAGGAGAAGGGCCCTGGCTCGAAATCAGCGCGGCTTGGCTGCGCCGCGGGTTCGAAGGGTTCCAAGGGTTCAATGTGAAGCCCGACAGCATTCGGCGCTCACTCGACGCCCAACTGGCGATCCGATCGATCGAGTCGAAGCGGCCGCCGGCCAGACTCAGCCGAGGAGGGCGCGGCACCCGATGGCCGCTCTTCGCCGGTCGGGACACTCCTTATTGGGGGCACCGTGGGCGCGTTTTGTTCCGCTTATGTCGGAATGAAAACGCTGTTTGTCGGGATAATGGCGGCCCCGGCTGGATTCGAACCAGGGCCCCTCAGTGTGGAAGGCTAGTGCTTTAAGGGTGTTCGTAGCCGCAACACGGCAGGCACTATGCCGACAAACTCGACCTCTCCATATTCAGAAGGGCCTCTTGAGATTATATTGGAGCTTCAAGTACATACATGTTCGCATCATTGCCCAGAGTGGGGCACCATCCCTCTTGTGTCGTGATCGGTGAAGTGGGGCGCTGAAGGAAGACGCGCTAATGAACGACTATTCGGCCCTGCTGCGCCGCGACCCGCCGCTTGCCGCCGCGACAATCGTGGCGGTGGTCGGGCTCGCCGCCATCGGCGGTTTCTTCTTCTTCCAATACGTCATGGGCTATCCGCCCTGTCCGCTCTGCCTGCAGGAACGGCTCGCCTACTACACTGCGGTGCCGCTGGCCGCGCTGATGTGGCTCGGCGCCAGTCACGGCGCCGCGCGCAAGGTTCTGCTGCTCGGCTTTCTGGTGATCGCCGGCATCATGCTTTGGAATACGGGGCTTGCCGGCTACCACGCCGGGGTCGAGTGGAAATTCTGGGCCGGCCCGCAGGACTGCAGCGGGCCGATCAACAGCTTCGGCAATAATCTGCTCAAGAGCCTGCAGAACATCAGCCTGGTGCGCTGCGACCAGGCGGCGTTTCGCTTCCTCGGGCTGTCGCTCGCCGGCTATGACACCTTGCTGTCGCTGGGGCTTGCACTGGTCGCACTCTGGGGCGCCAAGGGCGCCTATGACCGGCCCGCGCAGGATTGACCGGCGGCCGGCTGACGATGTTACCACCAGCTGTTTCCGTAGCTCGGCGCAATTGGGCCACGTGGCCGCGTCGTTACCTGTAAGGCGGGTCTTTCCGTCGCCGATTTAACAGATAAATCAATGCGATTTTGGCGACGCCATAGTGGCGTCAAATTCCGGCGACCTATAAGGCTATCTTATTAGAATCACTCTAATCTGGTAGCCATCATCCGAGATGATACCGGAACGACGAGGGGCGGACGGATGACCGGAAGGCTCAGACGACAACGACCACGAACGGAACGACGCGCGTACATCCGGCGTCATCGACCTATCGTGGCCGTCCCCGGCGGCAGAGCAGGAAATGCTTAATACCGCCGTTGAATTCTAAGTAGGCATGAATTTTTCCACTGCAAGGGTGCACGATCTACATGACAATCTCTCCTAACGGCCGCGTTTACGCCGCCCCCGCCCGTTTCCTGCATTGGCTGATCGTGGCGCTGTTGATCGCGCAGTTCATCTTCGCGTGGACGATGCCGCACATCGGCCACACCGTACCGCAGAGCATCCTGATCGACCTGCACGTCTGGTTCGGCGTGACCATCCTGTTCGTTGCCGTCATCCGGCTGCTGTGGCGGGTCACCCATGCCGAGCCGGAGCCGGAAGATGGCCTGCCGCAGTGGCAGGTGGTGTCCGCCCGCCTCATGCACTGGGCGCTCTACGTGGTGCTGTTCGCGGTGCCGATTCTGGGCTGGATGAACGCATCCTGGCGCAACATGCCGGTTTCGTTCTTCGGCCTGTTCGAACTGCCCAAGCTGCTGGCGACCCGCGCGTCCGGCTGGCACTGGACCGGCGATATCCATGGCCTCCTGGGCAACTACGTGATGCTGGCGCTGGTCGGCCTGCACGTCGCCGCGGCGCTCTATCACCACTTCATCCGCCACGACGGTGTGCTGCGCCGGATGCTGCCGGGGGTGTGAGCGCGTTCTCTCCGTCATCCTGAGGTGCGAGCGCGAAGCGCGAGCCTCGAAGGATGATCGGTCCGGGCCATCGCCCTTCGAGGCGCTCCTTCGGAGCGCACCTCAGGGTGACGGCGATGGGTGTTATTCATACCTCAGCGCCTCGATCGGATCGAGGCTTGCCGCCTTGCGGGCGGGATAATAGCCGAAGAAGATTCCCACCGCGGCGGAGAACAGGAAGCCTCCCGCGATCGCCGCCGCCGAGATCGGTGTCGACCAGCCTGCCACCATGGCGATGATCGCCGAGAAGGCGACCCCCCCATGATGATGCCGGCGACGCCGCCGGTCACGCTCAGGAACGCCGCTTCTGCCGGGAACTGTAGCAGCACGTGCAGCCGCCGCGCGCCGATTGGCCGTTGCGACGGCCCGAACAATTGCTTGGCCACCGTTTCGCCGATGACGGCGACCAGCGCCGCGATCGCCACGTCGTCCTCGGTGATGGCGCGGCCCATCTGGATGCGCCAATTGGTCATCGGCGGATAATTGGCGCTGACGCCGTTGATGCGCGTGCTCCAGTTCTGACTGCCGTACCGCACCTGTCCGGCCGCGCGGATGACGTAGCTCACCTGGCTGACCGCGGTGGCCTCGTGCAGGATGGCTTGCGCATCGCCGGTCGTGAGCGTGGACGTACTGCCTAGTCCGCCGCGGCGGTCGCCCATGGTCCGTGAGCCGGGTACCACCACCACCAGATTGGTGCCGAGGCGTTCGATCTGTCTGCGCGCCGCCTGGTTGGCGCCCTTGCCGACGGCGACCATGGCGACCAGCGCGGCGACGCCGATGAAGACGCCAAGCATGGTCAGTGCCGAGCGCATCATGTTGCGGCGGATCGCCTGTACCGCCGCCGCCACGATCATCAGGCCGAAGGCCTAGAAAGCGTTGCGCGCCGGCGTCTGCGACGTGCCCGGATGCACCGCCGCCGCGGCGTCGGTAGCGGCCGGCGCCGGCAAGGGCGATTTGGTCGGTTTCGGATTGCGTTTGTCGGAAATCAGTTGCCCGTCGCGCATGGTCAGCACGCGGTCGGCGTAGGCCGCGATGTCGGCTTCATGGGTGACGGCCACCATGGTGACGGCGTGCTCGTGGTTGAGCCGCGTCAGCGTCTCCATGATCTCGTGCGAGGTACGCGAGTCGAGGTTGCCGGTCGGCTCGTCGGCGAGCAGCGGGGTCGCGTTGTTGATCAGCGCGCGCGATGGCCACGCGCTGCTGGTGACCGCCGGAGAGCTGACCGGGCGTGTTGCGCTCGCGGTCGCCGAGGCCCAGCAGTTCAGCGCCGCCGCCGCAATCGGATGGACGCGCTCACCTGCTGGCCACCGCCCGCCGCCTTGAGGCGGACCGACTGGCTGCGGTGGTGGGTCACCATACTGAGATTGGCGTTCAGTACCGGGCTCTCGGCGCGGACCGCGAGATAGTTGCCGTGGGTCTGCCCGACAACGTTGCCGCCGACGTTGCGGGTGTGCTCGGTCCAGTCGCCGGTGACGCGTCCCCTGGCGTCGGCGTCGAAATTGCCGGTGAGGTCGAGGCTGTAGCTGTCGCTCCGGCAGACCAGCTTGAGGTTGACGCTGCTGCTACCGCTGTCGCGATAGGCCGCGCTGCAGCGCATGCGCTCGGTGCTCAATTTGTTGTTCTCATCCTTGACGCGGATGATGCCGCTGCCCGACCAGTCGCCGTGAAAATTTTCGAACGGCCCCAACCGCGCCTCCGCCGGCTTGAGCGTCGCGCCGACGCACAACAGCGCGGCGCATCCCAGGACGACGACACGGCGGGACAGCATGGCAACACGGTACATCATCGCGAATATCCTTCTCTACGCGGCAAACGACGCTCTCGTGAATGGCCTTCCGGGGCAAGCGGGTCCCCGCATTCCAAGCCTGTCGGTCCAAGCCTGTCGGTCCAAGTCTATCGGTCCAAGCCTGTCGGTGTTTGGACTTTGCCGGTCACGTGCGAGGTTGCTGTGGCGCATCACATAAGAAGATCATTTTGTTCCGAGATTCTCATTTATTCCAGTCGCATGCATCCCACAAGGTGGTCACGTGCACCCCATAAGATTGTCTTCTGTGGGGGTTCGCATCCCACAAGATTGTCATGGTATCTGCCTTCAGAGGGCACCTGCACGCGTCGATTGTATTGTTGTGTCTGTTGTTGGGGGGGACCCGCGCTGGATGTTCGTTAGATCGTCGGACTGGACATGCGTGGAGCATGGGGGATTTTATTCCTGAAGAAACGCGCTGACTCATCTCAATTTGCTGCCTTTCCGGCAGTCGGGGATATTCACGTCAACGTCGGTTATCTGGGGTACTGCCGATCGGTTTCAGAGAAAGGCGGTACCGCTGGGCGTGGCCCGAGGCGGCTTTGCGCACGGCCGAGGCCAACTTCGGCTATTCGGGGCTGGGCAGACACGCGCCGGACATTGGCAGACCGCTGCTGATGACCCAAACCGGATCATCCACGGCACTGGGCCGACATGCGGATGCTAACGATCAAGCAGACGCCCCGTGGCGAGGACCTAGCAGGCCATCTGTAAGCAGGAACGGAAGCAGCGGCGGCCATGGTCGCCCGTGTCAACCAGTCGCGATTGAAGGCCGTTCAAAGCGACCCTGCGGCCTCGCGGAATGATACGAGGCGATTCCTCGTATTGTCCCAAAGCGCGAGAGGTGCGCAGCGAAGGCTTTCGCGCAAGGTCAGCCGTCCGACGTCGCGCAGTTCGGGATGATCGCGCAGCACGCATGGCAGCCGGTAATAGGGAATGCGGCTGCACAGATGATGTACGTGGTGCACGCCGATATTGGCGGTGAACCAGCGCAACAGCACGGGCAGTTCATAATGCGAACTGCCGTGCAATGCGGCGTTATGCAGGCTCCAGGCGCTGTCGCGCTCCCAGGTGGTCTGGGGGAACTGGTGCTGAACATAGAACAGCCATACGCCGATGGTGGCAGCGAGCAGCATAATCGGCAGATGCACCAGCAGGAACGCCTTCAGCCCGATGAGCCAGACCAGTGCGCCGACGATCAGCCCGATCGCCAGATTGGTCGCCATGCTACTGACCCAGGGCTGCCAGCCGTGGCGCATCAGGCCAACCGGTAGGCGGTGTTGCAGCAGAAACAGATAAGCTGGACCGAGACCGAACATCACCAGTGGATGGCGGTAGAGTCGGTATTTCAGCCGGCCCCAGCGCGACAAGGCACGATATTCGCGCACGGTCAGCGTATCGATATCGCCGATCCCTCGGCGGTCGAGGTTGCCCGCGGTGGCATGGTGAATGGCGTGGTTGCGGCGCCAGACGTCGTAGGGCGTCATGGTAAGAATGCCGATGAAACGGCCTACCCAGTCATTGGTCCAGCGACGGGAAAACAAAGTGCCGTGACCGCAGTCGTGCTGGATCAAGAACAGGCGGACAAGGAAGCCGGCGGCCGGGATGGCGATTAGCGGCGTTGCCCACGCGTAACCGAGCCAGAAGGTGAGCCACGCCGCTATCCATAACGTCACCAGCGGCACCGTCGTGATCGCCAGCTCGATGCTGCTGCGTAAGTTACTCGGCGTACGGTAGATGCCGAGCGCCTTCGCCAAGCGGCGCGCGTCGAGCCTCTCCTGCCCGGAGTTGTGGCCAATGGTCACGACGATGACTGCCGCGCGGGTTGCCCATTCGTATAGTTCTTCAATACCTGCTCCTTGTAGCGCTCTCGTTCGGCCTTCAGGGCAGCGGGCACCCCGGCTGATTTGACAACTTTCGGCACCGGCTTCTTCCCTTGTGCCTCGGATATCGCGCATACCTAAGGCGCCAAGTGGTCCCGCACACCGTTCGCTCTGCCAGCACATACGCGGTCAGAGCGAGATGACCCATTCCATGACCCACGTCCTCCTTCCGAAAGCCAGTCCTCGATGCGGTTCGGGAGAGGCTATGGAGCCACTGGGAGCGTTCGCTCAGGCGCGGCGCATATTATCAGGCTCGCCGGTTCCCAACATTTGCGCTCTTGTAAGGGGCTGATACGCGCAGCCTATCAATGACGGAGCGAAGCGGCGCGGTTGTGAACCTATATCCCTATTTGGATGTAGGCGCCCAACAGGACGATTGCAAGCCGCGAGAACACCGCGCGGTGAACGTGCTGAATGAGTCGCGCTACGAAACGGCCATTTTCCTCGACTTACACGATGCAAGCGCCTACCGTCGCTCTTGTACGGTCGACCATGCGGATCGCATCAGCGGCGGCAATTTGGCGAACGGGGAGCCGCAAGGCCTGGCAGCAATTGCACCTTCGGCGTTTATTGAAAAACCTGATGCTCAGATATTCGGCGCTTGAGAGCCAGTCTGGTCCTTTTTGGAGGTGTCATGAGCAGTCAGAGCGTCAGCGAGCCAACAAGCGCACAAATTCACCCAAGCGCCGAAGTCGAAGCAGGCGCTGTGCTCGGCGACGGTGTGCTCATCGGGCCGTACTGCGTGATCGGCCCAAACGTCGTCATTGGTGACGGCTGTCATCTTGCGGGGCACGTCCACGTAACTGGCCACACCATTATTGGTGCGAGAACGACCATAAGTCCATTCGCGTCACTCGGCGAGCGTCCGCAATCTAGCGGCTATCGTGGGGGCGCGACGCGTCTGATCGTAGGCTCCGATTGCGACATCCGACAAAATGTGACGATGAGCACTGGCACCGAGGACGGCGGTGGATTGACCGAGGTGAAGGACCGCGGATTTTTCATGGCAAACAGCCATGTGGGCCACGATTGTCGCATCGGCAACGATGTTGTAATGGCGAACTGCGCGGGGCTGGGTGGCCACTGCGTCGTCGGGGACCACGTTTTTATTGGCGCGCTATCAGGGGTTCATCAATACGTGCGGATCGGCTCCCATGCCATGATAGGCGGCGCATCAGGCGTTCGCGAAGATGTCATTCCGTTTGGCCTGGTCGCCGGCGCATTTGCGCGCTTGAGCGGGGTCAATGCCGTCGGAATGCGGCGAAGAAGGTTCTCGGCTGAGACCGTCCGAATGGTCCGTGCAGCATATCGTCTTCTTTTTCTAGGGCATGCAGTTCTTGCCGACCGCCTCGACGATACCGAGTCGAGGTTTGGATTCGACGATTCTGTAATGCAAATCGTCAATTTTATTCGGGACAAGGGACGCAGGCCGATCTGTCAGGCGAGACGCGAAAAGCATAGTTGAGCGCCGGCGCATAAACTGCCGATCCAAAAATGCTGCCGGTGCTGATGTCAATGTCTGTGCCGAGGATGTCTGTGCCGAGTGTGCCGATAGACGCTTTGTCGATCCGACCGGCCTTTATGACGCTTGGCGTGAGTGCTTCGGCGATTGGTGCAATCAGCGTATGCGATAGCATCCATTGCGACCATATTGCCGGTATGGAACGTGCAAAACATCCATACATCGGGGCGAAGGTGTGATAAGTCTGTGTTGTGTCCGGCGCACCGACCATTGCACTTTGGGAACTCGCGAGGGAGCGAGCGTCAAAGTATGCGCCCATGCCGGAGTGGGAGCCGTTTATCGGCGGACTGGTTGGCATTTCTGTCTTGGGCGTTTTCGTATCTGTTTTTACCGCCTTTGTACGATTGGATCTCAATAACTCTCCGGTCGCGGTTGGAATGACGGTGATTGCTGGATTTGCGACCCCATACCTCGTTTTGCGCCACAAACAAGGACAGCACGTTAGGGCTTGTTCGAAAGAATATGAGATACTCCGAAGGGAGTGGCCGGGCAGCAGCTAAGCTTACCCGCGCAATGTCCAGGCGGACGCCTTTCGTGTTTCGCGATAGCTCGTGACAGTCCCGGATAGCGAGTTGCATTTCGACGAAGTCGAATTGCCGACAACGAAGAGAGCGGTGAACCCTCGAGATTCCGGCCAGTTATCTAGCATCCCGCGCCCGCTTCACCCGCATCCCGGCGGGCATGCACGAGATTTCTTGGCACGCAATCCCAGAGGCGTGACCTGCTGGCCAACTTGTCCCCGTCTATAAGTAGATTCTGTTTCGGTTATGGCCCTGGTCGGGGCGGATTGCGAACTCGACCGGCGTGAGCCCATTCAGGCTCGAGTGTGGCCGGCTGGCGTTGTAATCGCACCTCCATTCTTCGATGATCTGCCGCGCCTCTTTGAGGAGTGCCAGATGATCTGGACGGCCCAAATAGCCAGTCGAAACCGCGCCTGTGCGAGAAGTATGGTGGCGCTCTAAGACACGCCATGTCGCTACCGCGAAG
>JARRQH010000005.1:0-19019 GCA_037381985.1 Pseudolabrys sp. | reverse complement strand
GAGGGCTTTCTGCTCGGGCCCATTACCGCTGAGCAAAAACTCGCCCAAATCAAGGTGCGATAGCTGCGCGCCCGAAGGTCCGTTGGGTTGATATATTATGAACGCATGACCATCGGTCGGCTCGCGCCCGAGAAACCACGTTTCTCCGCTGGGACTGCGATAGAGTTCTCGCCGATCAGACATAGTCCCTCCGTGTTCTGTTGAGCGCCGTTGCGAATCATTCCCCACGTTGCAATCGAACCAAGAAGGGGGCTGTGGTCAATTTTCCTCTGCCTGCTCGCGAGCCAAGCGCTCGGCCCGGAGTCTAGCCATCCGATCTCGCGTCTTCTGCTCCGCATCGCGGTAGTCCTGAAGCGCAGCTTGCGCGGTAGCTTTTTGAAGAACAATACGAGCCTGCTTTTCCTCGGCGCTCAAGGGTTTGCGCTTGGGCGCTTCAGGCTTGTCGGGTGTGCTCATGGTGCCTCCAGAGAACAATATATAGGGCTAAAGGCGAGTGACTTCGACCGGCGTTGCTGTCAGGCATCGGTATGGAAAAGGGCCCAGAACTGGGACGAGTTGTCCGGCTTTGAGCTTTCGGCATATTGGCGCATGATGAGACATCATTGCGCCACCGGCCCCAAGAGGCCAGGCCCCAAGAGGCCACTGCCTCAGTCGCCGTCATCTTCCGTCATGGAAGCCCGGGTTGTGGCGCGAACTGGCGCAGATGTTCCCCCTGCAGGATCAGGGCGCACAGTTGGTGAGAGAATTCTTTGGCGACCGGTCGTTCGCTGCCGTTAACGAAACTTCTAAGATTGCGAACTCACCTGGCGTTCCTGGCTCAACTTGCGCGTCGCCGCGCTGACCGATCAAACAGAAAGTCCCGCACACCGATGATGCGGTGGCGGGACCTCGACCATAAGCTCTGCCAGTACATCCGTGGTCTGAGCAATATGGGTTGTTGCGTGGCTTGTTAGGCGGCGCGCAGATTTTCTGCGGCGGACTTGCCGGAGTTTCGGTCCGCAACGATGTCAAATGACACGCGCTGCCCCTCGTTGAGGGAGCCCATGCCAGCGCGTTCGACCGCGCTGATATGGACGAAGACGTCCTTGTTGCCGTTCTCCGGCTGAATGAAGCCGAAGCCCTTTTGGCTGTTGAACCACTTCACAGTACCCGTATTCATAAGATTGTCCTTTCACTGACGGTATACGCGTAGGCGCTGGCGCGCGAAGCTTCGCGGCCATTGTGCCCGTTAGTCGATTTTGGAGAAGGTTCTGAAACGTGCGCGCCGTCAGTTACGAGGCGGGGCGGACCAGTCGTTCGGCCAACTATCGACGTCCACAGTTCACCCATCATCGGCATACTTCGTGGGCGACCGATGACTGAGAGACCAGCTGTGCTCCCCGCCGCAAGGGGGATGCCTATGGCTCACGGTCTGCCCATCCATATCGTCGACGAGATCGAACGGCGCTGGCAGCGCCGATTGAAAGCACGGCCGCCAGAAAAGCTCCGCAAGAACGCGGATCGCGGTGCGGGGCGTTGCCCGCCTTGTGGCGCTACATTGATCGCGCGAGCTACGCCCGGGAACGCTTTTCCCATTGGCGACCTTGTATGTAGCGCGTGCGGTCACGCATGGCGCGGTGAGGCCCGATGAAGACACAACAAGGGAGCTAATTTGCAGGTACTTGTCCGCGACAACAACATCGACCAGGCGCTTCGCGTCCTGAAGAAGAAGATGCAGCGCGAGGGCGTGTTCCGGGAGATGAAACGCCGGCGAAGCTACGAAAAGCCGTCCGAGAAGGTCGCGCGCGAGAAGAACGAAGCTATTAGGCGGGCGCGCAAGCTCGCCCGCAAGAAGGCGATTCGCGAGGGTTTGATCGCCGCGCCGCGTAACAAGCGTCTCGACGACCGTAAGCGCGGCTCGCCGCCGCGGATGCCGGCACCATCGGCCGAAAGAAGCGCCTCGACGCCGACCGAGACATAACCGAGATTAGCCACGGATGACGATCCCTCTCTCCAAAGGACTTGTGGTGCCGGTGCGCGCACAGGCGCCTCGGGAGAGAAGCGGTTGCCAACCGTGCCGCGTCCGGCCTCGTGTCGTCGTGCGGGTGGAGCCGCAAACGGATGGACAGCCGACCGCCTATTATGCCTGCGAGGGGTGCGGCCAAGTGCTGGTTCGGAAGAGCTAGGTGCCACGATGGCACTTCCGCGTGCGAGATCCTTGAACTCAATATACGGCATTATACGGCATTTCCGGGCCCTTCTGGCGACCGACCGGACCCTTCTGGAGACCGAGAAAGACCCGACGGAGCGGGCAAGGATTGAGCGGCTGCTCGCGGAACAGGGGCCGATGCTGGACGAGTTGGTCGAGAAAGAGAGCGACTAGGCCTTTCGACCGGCATTGCGGTTGTTTTCACGCGGTCGGTTCGCGCTGGCGCATCGGGTCTGCCCGGGGCCCCAGGCGCCGGTAAGCTAGCTCGGCTGCTATGCTGAAGGGGGAAATGGCAAGTGGACGTATTACGCAGAGTCGTCTATAATGTTTGTGTTGAAAACCAAGTTTTCGGTTTTGGCTTGCTGCGCTGCCCCCGCAATAGGGCGCTTATCAGGACACCCCTAAAACTCGGATGTTTCGATCGCATGCGGCGATAACCGCCGGTGCGCATCCTCAGGCGAAGCAGCGCCTAACGCAAGGAAGTCATCATGGCGACAGGTACCGTCAAGTTCTTCAACACCCACAAGGGTTTTGGGTTCATCACGCCGAGCGACGGCTCGCGCGACGTATTCGTCCATATCAGTGCGGTCGAACGCGCCGGCATGAGCACCCTCAACGAGGGTCAGCGCATCAGCTACGACATCGTCACGGAGCGCGGCAAGCAAGCCGCCGCGAATTTGCAGAACGCCTGACCGTACGTCAGCACCCTTCGTCGGACGCCCGGCCGGAACGCCGGGCGTCTTTGCCGTGTCGCGTCGTGCCGCTCGCATCCATCGCGCGTCGAAACCAACCCCAGGACGGACATGAACCACAAATACTCCGCCGGCCAGACCGTCTACTACGCGTCGCAGTTTGCAAACAATGCTGCGCGGGGGCCGTACAAGGTCGTCCGCCGGCTGCCCATCGAAAATGACAACCGCCTATCTTATCGGATTAAGAGCGCTGCGGAGTCATTCGAACGCACGGCCGAAGAGCACCAACTCTCGCGCGCCGACTGATTATTGCGGTGATTGGCCCATTCTATGGGCTGCCGAGCCCGTCCATGAATTATCTGGCGAGATTCGGGCCTCCCAACGCGCCGTTAGTTCGGACCGTGCGCCGTCAAGATCCCTCGCATAACCCCGGCTTTCGACGTCGCCGGGGGAGCGGCCGGTGATAATCCATAACCATGGCCGGTCCGAGAAAGTGATTTGGCTGCGGAGGATGCGACCAATGAGTAGGTCGTCATCAAATACATCAAATTCTTGGTCAGACCACTCGCCGGTCGTGGACGTTTTCATCGTGCGCCTGAGACCTAGCATAACGTCAATGTGGTGATCCGGCCGGGCATTGGCAAGGTGTTGTCGCAGGCGCCGCCGACCTCCCGCCGGCACCGGTCGCGAAAGGCAACAGCCAAGCCTCTCGATCCGCCTTTATGGCGGTTCTTATCCAACGCAGATCCTTTCCGCGCCCACACGCGGACGTGCCGTGGACCAACTTATACCGACTGCAAGAATTAATATCGCATATTGCCGGCGGTATGGTGTGCCCCGGTACTGTATGTGACGTGCCGGAGTGCCCCACTGCCTCCGTTAGGAGGCGGGGCAACGGGAACACTTGACGGTCAACGACGCCAGGAACGGCTTTGTCGTCGATCCCGAGGCGCTTTCGCGCATCTGCGGACATATCCGGTACGCGCAATAGGCGGCCCATGAATGTGATCCAAGGCTTCTCGGCGGCCGGTTGAAGCTGAGCGAAGTTCCAAAACTGTCGCTCACACATTCCGATTTCTGTTATATTGTTATCAAGCACTCAATTGCGGAGCGTGCTTAATCTGGATTGTTCGGCGTCGATGAAAATTTTTTCCAGCAAGGACTTTCGCATGGATGTATTCCCTGGCCTTTAGGTGCAGGTACGTTATTGAATTTTAGCTGCGCGTCGTTCGATTGGATAAAGCAACCAAAGACATGGCACGCCATATCTTAAGAAGTCCGTCGACCCGTTAGGGAGTAGGATTGGGTCGAGGCGGAAGATGCGGTGGTTCGGTTCGCGCGGCCGGCGAAAAGTCAGGCGCCGCCGTGAGACCATGCATCGTAACCGCGTGCGAGTTACGACCTATCCTTTTGTGTCGATGCGTTCGGAGCCCCCGTTCGAGGGATATTTGCCGTCATTTTGCCGATGCAGAAATCGGGCAATATGGCCGCGCAATGCAGCCGTCTTCAATACATCGCCGAGCGAGCCGGCAGTATCGAACAGCTCGCGCTGCAACTTAGTCGGAATTGCATTCCATTGCATGACCACCGCCGCCCCGAGACAGCGCAAAACATGCTCTTCGATCTCGGCCGTCGTCCTGCGATCGACCGGTTTTTCGTCGGCATCGTGTTGCGGCACGATGTCCTGCGAATGAATGATCTTATCGAAGTTGAGCGCCAGCCAGTCTTCGTTTTCCGCCAGGCGGGTGAAGCTCTCCCTGAGCCGATTGAGGTCGCTGGCCTCCTTTGGGTTGTCCGCATGTTTAAGCGATTCGGCGTATTCCACCGCCTTTACCCGAAACTCTTCTGCCTTGAACATGGGATTCACCTCCGTGCCGGCGATCGAGTTGAGCATCAGATCGATGGACGCTAATCAATTCTCGTCTCGCCGCCGAACTTGACATGGCGACGACCTGGCCGGATTGCAGCAGCCTCCCCAGGCTTGATCCTTATTTATTTTCCAAAGGCCATTGCGCGCCCCTGTGGTTGGCATTTTTCGTCGCCATATGAGGGAAGCTGTTTGAATGATTCACATTCAAATGATGTTTCATCACTTTTATGGATATACGCTCATGAATACCGCAAACCAGAATGTAGGCCCGGCAAAGGTCGAAAACACGGCCGAAAGCAAGCAGATCCTACTCAAGGACATCGGCGCCAAGTGGAGCAAGTTCTCCGAGCAGGAGCTCGGCGCGCTCAAGAACCAGGACGACCTCGTCGACCAGGTGGTGTCCAAGTACAGCCTCGATAAGGCTCAAGCGCAAAAGGATGTCGACGCCGTGATGAAGGGCCGTCACATCTGACCTTGAATTCATGCGGCGAGGCTGCCCTTCGGGCAGCCTCGTCAGTTGCCGTGGCATGTGTTTTGCCGCGGCCGATCACGTCAAGGAGGCCGGTCATGGCAAAATGGTTCGTGCCGCCGGTTGTCGTGCCGGCCGGTTTGCTTGCTTTGGTCTTGCTGGTGGCAATCTTTCGGCATTCCTTCGGCAATTGAACGAGACCGCGCAAGTGACAATTCCCGGCTGGAATGGGTGCCATTTGGAGTGGGTCCAATGACCACGCGAACAAAGCGCAAGACCGTGACGTTCAAAATGCCGTTTTCGCTCGAAGGGGCTGGCCTTAACCTCCCGCCGGTTCCTACGAGGTCATAACCGACGAAGAGCCTGTCGAGGGGCTTTCTTTTCCAGTCTATCGCCGCATCGCGACGATGATGTTGGTGCCGGGTCATTTAGCTCGATCAGTTGAAATGGCGAGCATCGACCCAACCGCGCTTGCTGAGGCGTTGACGCGCGATGCATCGGTAGACAAAGCTCGACGCGGCCTCGCGCCAAAGGCGCAATGATTTGGACACCGCGATTCGCTCTCATCGCCTCCTGCAAACACATAGGCCGGCGTCATGACGATCAATTTTCCCAATTGCAGCCGCAGCTACGATGCGACGCGGGGTGTCGTTCGCTTTTGGGGTTATGACCGCTCGATGGAGAGCGCCTTCTTTCTGATGGAGGAGGCGCTGCAAAAGCTCCAGCCGGATTTGCAATTCGAAGAAGACGATGTCTTGCGGGCGTTCGACTGCAACCGCGACCGCATCTACGCCGCCGCCGCCAAGGTCTATGCGCGCGGCCGCCGCGGCTCTTACGACATCAACGTGGCCGACGTCTGATACCGGACAGGCCGTCGAAAAAAACCACAAAGGAACGAGCGATGGCTGAAGATGCAAAGAAGCCGGCCCAAGTGCGCGCGGATGCGATTCCGACCGACGGTTATATCTTGACGGTCGATGGCAAGCTAAAGACACGCTACGAAACCGAACAGGATGCCGCCACCGAAGCCGCAAAGCTAAAACAGCGGTTCCCGGTGATCCAGGTTTCTGTGTATGACGCCGCAGCGGGAACCTACACGGCCGTCGACACGCAGGAACAGTGACTGCCGTGAATGCGTGGCGATGTCGAAATCGGCTTTGATATTGCGCGAATGGACTGAACGGCGAGATTTGGACGCTCTGACGGCTCGGCCGCCAGTTAAGAATTGCGGCGCAACCGCCTGCTGGAGGGTCGGTTGTCAGGTAGCTCATTCGCAGTGGGCGCAATCCAGGCTCCTGACTTCACTACGATTCTGCGATTGCCGCGTCGAGAGCCTTGGCGAGGCCTTTCGCCTTGGAAAGAGCAGCCCTGCGTTTTTCATCATCGGAGCGGTTGTCCTGCTCATCTCCCAGCGCCACCGACACCATGCATCTGATTGTGTCATCGCCTTGCGTCATGACGACCGAGAACTGGTCGGTGTGGCCGCTTCGTGTGATTTCAACGGTTTCCATGGGGACTCCTGTTTCCAATCGAGAAAATGGAAGTTGAATAGCGCGCTCATTCTGACTGAGCGGCGTGGCAGCAGCCGGCGACACTAGGCGCGATGAATCGTCGGCCCATGACACACTAACTGCATTTTTGCCCCTGACGGCGCATATTGACTCGGGAGAATGGGATTGTTGCCAATAACCGCGTTCTGGTGACGCATTGGGCGCATGGCTGACGCGTCGTCGCGCCAATCGGCCGCGCTTGCCGCATCGACATTGTGGCGGAAAGGGCGCACTGTGCGGACCAGTGGATCGCCAGCGCAAGGCGGCCAGACCCTCAGACCCAATTGAACGACCGGAGCCCGTCCGGGTTTCCGTTGCCCTCGCTTCGGCGCCTCGCGCCGGACGAAAGGATATTTCATGCAACTTCCTCGCATTCTGCAAGGCGATTCACCGACGCGTCTGGCGCAGGGCGCCATTGCCGGCGCCATCCTCGCGATTGCGATCGGCTTCAATTGGGGCGGCTGGACGCTCGGGAGCACTGCGCAGAAGATGGCGGAAGACAGCGCCAATCACGCGGTCGTGGCGGCGCTGGCGCCGATCTGCGTGCAGAAATTCAATCAGGCTGCCGAATCGCCGGCCAAGCTGGTGGCACTGAAGAAGGTCGACTCCTGGGAGCGGGATACCTTCATCGTCAAAGGCGGCTGGGCGACGTTCCCCGGCAACGCCAAGCCCTACCGCAATGTGGCCGCGGCCTGCGCGCATTTGCTGAGTGGCGCCAGTTAGCGAATATGGACTCTCGTCGCGCGCTCACACCGGCTCTACAAAGCGATCCACCAAGCGCCTTTCGCGCGCCTTGTTGAAGCGTATGGTGAGCCTGACTAGCCGTCGACGGTGGTGACGTTGCCATTGTCGAATTCCTGGTCAAACACGCGGTCGCCCCACGCCGAAGCGGGTGTCATCGCCGGTGGATTTGCCGGCCGGTTCGCCTTCGATCGTCAGCGGGCGGCGTTTCTCCATCGAGCGCGACCAGCAGTCGGCTTGCGGCCGCCCGGGAGCGGTGACGTAAAGCCAGACTCGGCACCGTCGTAGGCGAATCCCGGCTCGCCCAAATGCCGCGTCCGCGCCATGCGCGGCATCAACATCCATTCAACAGCGGCAATTTTCGATATGGCCACCAGCGCGTGGTGTGGTTTTTTCGGGACTGCACTCGAGCCGCGTTGCCAGATCTCACCGATACAAAATGAATGTCGATCGAAGTTAAGGACAGCAATCACGCGACCCGATCAGGGGTCCAGTTCGGTGTCCCAATAGAGATAATCGAGCCAGCTTTCGTGCAGGTAATTCGGCGGAAACAGCCGACCGTTGCGGTGCAGGTGATGCACGGTGGGCTGGAAGGGCGTCTGCGCGGGCCACATCCTGGCTTCCGCCGGCGTCTTATTGGCCTTGCGCAAGTTGCAGGGTGAACAGGCGGCGACCACGTTCTCCCAGGTGGTGAGCCCGCCGCGCGAGCGCGGAATGATATGATCGAAGGTCAGATCGTCGCGGTCGCCGCAGTACTGGCAGGAGAAGCGGTCGCGCAGGAAAACGTTGAAGCGGGTGAAGGCCGGGTGCGTCGACGGTTTGACGAAGGTCTTGAGCGACACCACGCTCGGCAGCCGCATCTGGAAGCTCGGGCTGTGTACCGCGTGGTCGTAGTTCGCGACGATGTTGACACGTTCAAGGAAGACGGCCTTGATCGTGTCCTGCCAGGACCAAAGCGAGAGCGGATAGTAGCTCAGAGGCCGAAAATCCGCATTGAGCACCAGGGCCGGAAAACCACTGGGCGAGACGTGGACGTTCAAGCGACGTTCCTCCACCTCCTGAAGGCTGCCGCTACGCAGCTGATGCGTTGATTATAGGGCCACCATGACGGGATTGTGAAGCGGGTGCGGGGGGGCCGCAAGTGCCGCTTAAGTACGGGCTTTCGCCTGTTTTGCCAGGAATTCGCCCCCTTGCCGCAGGCCCTCCTGGTCGATGCCGTGGCCGACCCCCGGGGAGACGTGCCATTCGGTCGGCACGTCCAGGGCGGCCAGATTCTGGGCCGTTTGGAACAGGGCCTGCACGGGAATCAGCGGATCCTGGTCGCCATGGACCAGCAGCACCGGCGGCCGGCTGCGGATTTCCGCCGCGAAGGCGTTGGGGTCGGCTTCTTCCGGCAGGGCCATCATGCCAGAATAGCCGACGATCGCCGCCGGCGTGACCTCGCGACGCAGGCCCACGTGCAGCGACATCATGGTGCCTTGCGAGAAGCCGACCAGCGCCAGCGCCGACGCCGGCAATTTGTGGCGGACGAGCTCTTCGTCCAGGAAGGCGTTGAGCTCGGGGGCGGCGTTGTTGACACCCTCCCAACGCTCGTTCGGATTGCGGGTGAAGAGGGGAAACCATTCGCGGCCCATCGGCGCCTGTCCGCACGGGTGCGGCGCGTGCGGAGAAACAAAGGCTGCATCGGGCAAGAGCGCGGCCCAAGCCCGTCCGATGTCGATCAGGTCGTTGCCGTCGGCGCCGTAGCCGTGCAGGAAGACGACGAGTTGCTTGGCCGTGCCGGATTGAGGTGCAAGCCGCGGACCATCGAGTTCAGCCATTCACACGCTTCCTTCTTGCTGATGTCTTCTTCTCCGCTTTCTTCGCGGTTTTCTTCTTTGTCGTCTTCTTCTCTGTCGTCTTATTCTTGGCGGCCTTCTTCTTCACCGTCTTCTTCTTCGCAGGCTTTTTCGCTTTCGACGGCTCGAGCGAGATGCCTTCGCGCCGCTTCACCACGTGATAGTAGGCCCACAACAGATGTGCCGCCACGCCGCGCCACGGCCGCCAAGCTTCCGCCAGCTTGGTCAGTCCCTTGGCATCTGGCCGCTTGCGCAGGCCGAAGGCGATGCGCGCCGCCTCCTGCACCGCCAGGTCGCCGGCGGGAAACGCGTCGGCGTGGCCGAGGCAGAACAACAGATAGATGTCCGCGGTCCAGGGGCCGACGCCGTGCAGCGCGGTGAGCGCGGCGTGCGCGTCGTCGGCTGCCATCTCGCCGACCCGGGTGAGATCGATCTGGCCTTTTGCCACAGCTTTGCCGATCTCGCGGATCGCCTTGATCTTGGGTGCCGACAGCCCGAGCCGCTTGAGCTTGTCGGTGCGCGCTCCCAGCACGGCGCCGTGGTGGAACGGATCGAACGCTGCGAACAGACGCGCGCGGATGGCCGCCGCACTCGCCGTGGAAAGCTGCTGCCCGCAGACGATGGCGCACAGCCCCGGATAGCCCGGTTCGCGCCGGCGCAGGTCGAAGGCGCCGGCCTTCTCCGCCACCGGCTTGAGCCGCGGGTCGGCGAGGACGAGCTGGGTGAGGCCTGCTTCGAGATCGGCTTGGGTATGGAGGTAATGAGTCATGACCGGTGTTCGTGTCCTTGCAGCATATTCGGCTGTCATCGTCCGCGAAAGCGGGGCCGAGGAGAGCGGCTTGACTGGATTCCCGCTTTCGCGGGAATGAGCGCAGAGTTACGCATCGACCGACAGAGGCCATGCCACCCGTTTTCCGATTTGCACCAAGCCCCAACGGAAACCTGCACCTCGGTCATGCACTGTCCGCGCTGCTGAACGCCGACATGGCGCGGGCGGCCGGCGGGCTGCTGCTGCTGCGCATCGACGACATCGATTCGACCCGCTGCCGGCCGGAATACGAGGCGGCGGTCTACGAGGACCTGGCCTGGCTGGGGCTCGCCTGGGAGCAGCCGGTGTGGCGGGAGTCCGAGCATCTGGAGGACTACCGTGCCGCCATCGCCGTGCTGGATGCGCTGGGGCTCGTTTATCCGAGCTTCGAGAGCCGTGCCGAAATCGCCATGATGGTGGCCGGACGCGACGCCAAGGGCCCGTGGCCGCGCGATCCCGACGGCGCGCCGCTCTACCCGGGCAGCGCCAAGGCGCTGCCCGTGAGCGAGCGCCGACGCCGCATCGACGCCGGCGAGCCCTATGCCTTGCGCCTCGACATGGCGGCGGCGTGCGCGCGGGCCGGGTCGCTCACCTGGCGCGAGACCGGCGGCGGCCCCGCCGGCGAAACCGGCACCATCGCCGCCGATCCCGCGGCCTGGGGCGATATCGTGCTTGCCCGCAAGGACGCGCCGGCGAGCTACCATCTCGCGGTGGCGGTCGACGACGCCGCGCAAGGCGTGACCGACGTGGTGCGCGGGCACGATCTCTTCCACGCCACCAGCGTGCACCGCCTCCTGCAGGCGCTGCTCGGGCTGCCGGAACCGCGCTATCACCATCACCGGCTCGTTCTCGACGCCGACGGCCGCAAGCTGTCGAAGTCGACCGCCGCCACCGCCTTGCGCGAATTGCGCGCGGGCGGCGCCAGCCCCGCCGATATTCGCCGCCGGGTCGGGCTCGATTGAGCCCGGGTTCCATGTCATTGTCGGGCATTCCAGGGCAGGGGGAGCATGGCTAAGCGCACCGCCAAGAAGAGGCCGCGCCGCAAGGCGCCATCGTCGTCGCGCAAGGCTCCCGCGCCGCAAAAGCCTTCCGCGCGGGTGGACGCGCGTCGCGCCGCCAAGAAGCCCACCAAGAAGCCCACCAAGCGTCCGATAGGGGTCAAGCCATCGTCGCCGTCCTCGATGGCCGCGGTCGAGGCGGTGCTCGCCGGCATCGCCCATGACATCCGCACCCCGCTCACCGGCATCGTGGCGCTCGCCGAATTGCTGGCGTCGTCCGATCTCAGTGCGCGCGAGCGCGAATGGGCGAACGCCATCAAGAGCGGCGCCGATCATCTGGCCGCGCTGTCGACCCTCATTGTCGATGCCGCCAAGGCCGACGCCACAAGGCTGACGCTTCAGCGCGAACCGTTCTCGCCGCGCCTGCTGACCGAAGCGGTGGCTGAGGCGCTCGCCGCGCGCGCGGCCAACAAGTCCGTTGAGACCAGGGTCGACGTCGCGCCCGACCTGCCGGCGACGGTCGCCGGCGACGCCTTGCGGCTGCGTGCCGCGCTCGAAAACCTTGCCGACAACGCGGTGAAGTTCACGGAAAGCGGAACGGTCTCCCTCGCCGCCACCGCCGAGCCCGCCGCGCGCGGCCGCCTGCGGCTGGTCTTCACGGTCACGGATTCCGGGCTGGGCGTCAGCCCGGCGGAATTGAAACGCCTGTTCCGCCCGTTCGCGCAGGCCAACGAGGACATCGCGCGCCGTTACGGCGGCGCCGGCCTCGGCCTCGTCTTCGTCCGGCGCGTGGCCAGGGCCATGGGCGGCGATCTCAAGGTGACCAGCAAGCCGGGCGAGGGCAGCACCTTCCGCCTCACCGCGCTGGTCGAGCGCGTGGCGGACCGGCCCGCGGTCGCGCCCGACGGCACGCCGCGCGCGCCCGCCCGCGCGCTCACGATCCTGTGTGCCGAGGACAACCCGTATGGCCGCGTGGTGATGAACACCATCCTGCGTGAGCTCGGCCACAAGGTCGATTTCGTCGAGAACGGCGAGGCGGTGGTGAAGGCGCTCGAGCGCCAGGATTACGACGCGGTGCTGATGGACGTGACGCTGCCGGTCCTAGACGGCATCGCCGCGACCAAGGAGATCCGCGCCTTGCCGGGGGCGGCCGGCGCGGTGCCGGTGATCGGCATTTCTGGGCGCGGCGACGGCGCCGACGAAGAAAAAGCCCGCGCCGCCGGCATGGACTTCTATTTCGTCAAGCCGGTGAGCCCGGGGAAACTGGCGGCGGCGCTCTCCAATCTGCCGCCGCGCGGCTGATCCTTCATTGTTTCCGGATTGATTATTATATCAATACTGATATAATAATGGCCCATGAAACCCGTCGTCTTCCTCGGGGATTCGCTGGATCGCGTAAGAGCGTTTTCCGAACGGGCGCGCCGTGACGTCGGCTTTCAGCTAGAACGCGTTCAACGGGGGCTCGATCCCGATGATTGGAAACCGATGGTTTCCGTCGGTCCTGGCGTGCGGGAGATTAGAGTGAGAGATGCAACGGGAACCTATCGTGTTGTCTATGTGGCCCGCTTTGCCGATGCCGTATATGTGCTGCACGCGTTCCAAAAGAAGTCGCAGAGAACGCCGCGCGGCGACTTGGTGCTCGCCCAATCCCGGCTACGAGAATTGAAACGAGGGCCGCGATGAAGAAGCAGAAATTTGCCAGCGTTTGGGACGCCATCGAATCGACGCCTGCCGAAGCGGCCAACATGAAGGCGCGGGCGGAGATGATGATCGCGATCCAGGAAACCGTCGCGGGTTGGAAGACGACGCAAGCCGCGGCGGCCAAGCGGCTCGGGCTTACTCAGCCGCGGATGAACGACTTGCTGCGCGGGCGCATCAACAAGTTCAGCCTCGATGCGCTGATGAATCTTGCGAGCAACGCCGGGCTTTCGGTGCGGGTCGAGATAGACCGCCCGGCGGCCTAGCGGCGTTTTAGGCGCTCTCCAGCTCGCTCTTTTCGCTCTTCTTCTCCACGATCTGCACCAGATCGCTCATGATGCGGTTGAGCGCGAAATCCTTGGGCGTATAGACCGCAGCGACGCCGGCTTTCTCCAGTTCGGCTGCGTCCTCCGCCGGGATGATGCCGCCGACCACCACCGGAACGTCGAGGTCGGCTTCCTTCATGCGGCGGACCACGTCCTTCACCAGCGGCATGTGGCTGCCCGAGAGCACCGACAGACCGATGACGTGCGGTCTCTGCTCGCGTGCGGCCTTGACGATCTCTTCCGGCGTCAAACGAATGCCTTCGTAAAGCACCTGCATGCCGGCGTCGCGCGCGCGCACCGCGATCTGCTCGGCGCCGTTCGAGTGGCCGTCGAGGCCAGGCTTGCCGACCAGGAAGGTCAAACGACGGCCGAGCTTCTTGGACACGCGGTCGACCTCGGCGCGGACGTCGTCGAGGCCGGTGACGTCGTTGCGCATGGCCCGGCCAACGCCGGTAGGGGCGCGGTACTCGCCGAAGGTCTGGCGCAAGGTCCAGCCCCATTCGCCGGTGGTCACGCCCGCCTTGGCGCATTCGATCGAGGCCGGCATGATGTTGCCGGTGCCGCTCGCCGCACGCTTGAGCTCGGCCAGCGCCGCCTTCACGGCGCCTTCGTCGCGTTGCGCCCGCCAGGCTTGCAGCTTCTCGATCTGCGTGCGCTCGGCTTCTTCCGAGACGGTGAGGATGGCGTCGGCCGCGGCGGCAAGCGGCGAGGGCTCGCTTTCGATGTACTTGTTGACGCCGACCACGATCTGCTCGCCGCGCTCGATGGCTTCCAGCCGCGCGGTGTTCGACTCCACCAATTGCTGTTTCATGTAGCCGGTGTCGACCGCGGCCACCGCGCCGCCCATCTCCTCGATGCGCTTGAGCTCTTCGCGCGCTTCCTCTTTCAGCTTGGCGACCTTGCGTGCGATCTCGGTCGAGCCGCCGAAGATGTCGCCGTATTCCAGGAGGTCGGTCTCGTAGGCGAGGATCTGCTGCATGCGCAGCGACCACTGCTGATCCCACGGCCGCGGCAGACCGAGCGCCTCGTTCCACGCCGGCAGTTGCACGGCGCGGGCGCGGGCGCCCTTCGACAGCGTCACCGCCAGCATCTCGATCAGGATGCGCGCGACGTTGTTCTCCGGCTGCTGCTCGGTGAGCCCCAGCGAGTTCACCTGCACGCCGTAGCGAAAGCGGCGCTGCTTGGGATCGCTGACGCCGTAGCGCTCGGCGGTGATCTCGTCCCACAGTTCGGTGAAAGCGCGCATCTTGCACACTTCGGTGACGAAACGGAGACCGGCGTTGACGAAGAACGAGATGCGCGCGACCACGTCGCCGAATTTGTCGTCCGGCACCTGGCCCGCCGCCTTCACCGTGTCGAGCACGGCCACGGCGGTCGCCAGCGCGAAGGCCAGTTCCTGCACCGGCGTCGCGCCGGCTTCTTGCAAGTGATAGGAGCAGACGTTGATCGGATTCCATTTCGGAATCTCTTTGGTGGTGAACAGCACCACGTCCTTGATCAGCCGCATCGACGGCGCCGGCGGAAACACGTGAGTGCCGCGCGAGAGGTATTCCTTGATGATGTCGTTCTGGATGGTGCCGGTCAGCGCGGTGCGGGGCGCTCCCTGCTCGTCGGCGACCGCGATATAGAGCGCCATCAGCCACGCCCCGGTGGCGTTGATGGTCATCGAGGTGTTCATGGTGCCGAGCGGGATGCCGTCGAACAGCGCACGCATGTCGCCGAGATGGCAGATCGGCACGCCGACCTTGCCGACCTCGCCCTTGGCCAGCACGTGGTCTGAGTCGTAGCCGGTCTGGGTCGGCAGGTCGAAGGCCACCGACAGGCCGGTCTGCCCCTTGGCTAGGTTCGACCGATAGAGCGCGTTGGACGCCGCGGCCGAGGAATGGCCGGCGTAGGTTCTAAAAATCCAGGGTTTGTCACGCATCGTTTGCCGCCTTTGGCGGCACTTTGGCGCAAGCCTTATTGCAATGCAACAAAAACGCGGCGGCGGGGAAAATTCGCCCCGCCCGCCGCCTATTGCAATACCCCCGGAGGGGCCGCTCAGGCCCGCTTCACCATCCGAATGATGAACAGCAGGATGCAGGCACCGACCACCGCGCTGACGACCGCGGTGAGCCACCAGGGCCCGAGCATCGGAAGGTGAAGCACCCCCCAGAGCCAGCCGCCGATGAAGGCTCCGATGATGCCGACGATCAGGTCGCCGATCAGGCCGAAGCCGCCGCCCTTCATGATCTGGCCCGCCAGCCAACCGGCGATTAGACCAATAATCAGAATGACAATAAGACTGTTAGTCGCCATCATGTCGATTCCCCTAGCCTATATTCGCGATCCGCTCGCCCCGCCAGCGGTGTTGCCCCGGGCCGTCGTCGCGCCAAACCATTCAATAGCAAAGCGACACGAGCGTCGACAGCGCTTTGAACGCTTTGTGGATGACGGCTATGAAAAGACGATGACGAGCGGCTGCAGCGCGGTGGTAGCATTCGCACGATGCCTGAAGTCACATGAATCAACAGGAGGGAATTGGAATTCATGAGCGCGCCGACGCCCAAGCTCAATCTGGCCGAAGTGGTCGCCATCGGCGTCGGCGGCATGATCGGCGGCGGCATTTTCGCCGTGCTCGGCCTCGCCATTGCCCAGGCCGGCCACGCGGTGCCGCTGACGCTGGCCATCGGCGGCGCCATCGCGCTGCTCACGGGGCTGTCCTATGCCCATCTCGGTCTCGTCTTCCGCGGCGACGGCGGCAGCTTCACCTATATCGAGCACGCGTTCGAACGTCCCGGCCTGGCGGCGATCGCCGGCTGGCTGCTGGTCGCCGGCTATGTCGGCACGCTGGCGCTCTACGCCACCGCCTTCGGCGCTTACGGCGAGACGCTGTTCGAGGGCAGCGGCACGCCCGGCGCCATCAGCGCCGGCCTGTCGACGCTGGTGCTGGTCGGCTTTCTCGTCGTCAATCTCGGCGGCGCCAAGACCTCGGGCGTGACCGAACTGGCGGTGGTTGCGATCAAGCTCGCCATCCTCGCCGCCTTCGCCGCCGCCGGCCTTTACACGGTGAAGGCGTCGCATTTCGAGCCGGTGTTCGACCGCGGCATGCTGGCGCCGATCACGGCGGCCGCGCTCATCTTCGTTGCCTACGAAGGCTTCGAGCTCATCCCCAACGCCATCGACGAGATGCAGAATCCGCAGCGCAACCTGCGCCGCGCGCTGATCATCGCCATCGTGCTGACAACCGCGATCTACGTCACCGTGGCGCTGGCCGCGCTCGGTAATCTGACAGGCGCGCAGATCGCGCACGACCAGGAATACGTGCTGGCGGTGGCGGCGCGCCCGACCATGGGGCAATTCGGTTTCGTGCTGATCGGTATCGCCGCGTTGCTTTCCACCGCGTCGGCCATCAACGCCACTTTGTTCGGCGCGGCGCGGCTCGCCATGGTGATGGCGAGCGAGCACGTGCTGCCGAAGGTGTTCTCGTTGCGCGAGCGCATCCGGCCGGTGCCGTGGGTGGCGCTCCTGGTGCTGACGGCGGCGTCGCTGGCGTTTGCCTTGGCCGCGCCGCTTGCCGTGATCTCGACCTTCGCCAGCGCCACGTTCCTGTTGATCTTCTTCGTCATCAACCTGTCGGCGTGGCGCCTGCGCCGGCGTATCGGGCTGGCCGGCCTGTGGCCGCTCGCCGGCGCCACTGGGACGGGGTTGAGCTTCCTGCTGCTGATGGAAAACACGTTTTATGTCGCGCCGCATAGCCTGTGGTGGATCGTCGGCTTCTATGGCGCAGCGATTGCTGTCGAAACGGTGCTGGTGCTGCGGCGGGGTTGGCGGCGGGCCGTGCCTTCGGCGCAACAGTGACGCGGCGCGGCTATATCCGCACGCAGCGCGAGCGGCGCGAGATAGCCGGCCGGCTTCGCCGTCGTCCGGGTCACGCGGTTGGCGATCCATGAGGCGGCGAGAATGGAGATGGCCGCCACCGTCATTCCGGCGAAGACGTCGACGAAATAATGCCCGCCGATCGAACTTTTCTTGCGCGGCGCGAGGGCCATCCTTTTGAGGGCCTTGGACCGGCGGTGACATGGGGACGGCCTTCCTTGGAGTGCTGAGTAGCGTCGATGCCAGCTGCCGTAGGCTAAATATCGGCTAATTCTCGCTGAAATCGTCGGCCCCCGGGCGCGGCGCGGCTCTTGTGGCCGGGTCTGCAACGGCTTTGGCATGGTCGAACGTCGATGTTGCGCCGCAATATGCATTGCGGCAGACTACCGCGGCGTTCCGCTGCCCGAAGGAGATGCAGATGCCGGCTGCCCCCGCGCGGAGTATCGCTCCGTTGAAGGATCTCTACGACATCGGCGAGATCCCGCCGCTTGGTCACGTGCCCGAGAAAATGCACGCCTGGGTGATCCGCAAGGAGCGCCACGGGCCGCCCGAGGAGTCGTTCCAACTCGAGGTGGTGCCGACCTGGGAAATCGGCGAGGACGAAGTGCTGCTGCTCGTGATGGCCGGCGGCGTCAACTACAACGGCGTCTGGGCCGGTCTCGGCCAGCCGATCTCCACGCTCGACGTGCACAAGAATCCCTATCACATCGCCGGCTCCGACGCGTCCGGCATCGTGTGGGCGGTCGGCAACAAGGTGAAACGCTGGAAGGTCGGCGACGAGGTCATCGTCCACTGCAATCAGGACGACGGCGACGACGAGGAATGCAACGGCGGCGACCCGCTGTTGTCGCCCTCGCAGCGCATCTGGGGTTACGAGACGCCGGACGGCTCGTTCGCGCAGTTCTGCCGCGTGCAGTCGCGGCAACTGATGCACAAGCCCAAGCATCTCACCTGGGAGGAGTCGGGCTGCTACACGCTGACGCTGGCGACCGCTTACCGCATGTTGTTCGGCCACGCGCCGCACACGCTCAAGCCCGGCGACAACGTGCTGGTGTGGGGCGCCTCCGGCGGCCTCGGCGTGTTTGGCATTCAGCTCGTGGCGGCTTCCGGCGCCAATGCCATCGGCGTCATCTCCGACGATTCGAAGGCCGAGTACGTGCTCAATCTCGGCGCCAAGGGCGTCATCAACCGCAAGGACTTCAAGTGCTGGGGCCAGTTGCCGCCGGTCAATTCCGACGAGTACGGCGACTGGACCAAGGAGGCGCGCCGTTTCGGCAAGGCGATCTGGGACATCACCGGCAAGCGCGACGTCGATGTCGTGTTCGAGCATCCGGGCGAGCAGACCTTCCCGGTGTCGTGCATGATCGTGAAGCGCGGCGGCATGGTCGTGTTCTGCGCCGGCACCACCGGCTACAACCTCACCTTCGACGCGCGCTACGTCTGGATGCGGCAGAAGCGCATCCAGGGCTCGCACTTCGCGCACCTGAAGCAGGCGAGCCTGGCCAACCGCTTCGTGCTCGAGCAGCGCATCGACCCGTGCATGAGCGCGGTGTTCCCGTGGGACAAGATCCCGCTCGCGCACACCATGATGTGGAAGAACCAGCACCCGCCCGGCAACATGGCGGTGCTGGTCAACGCGCCGCGCGAGGGCCTCAAGAGCTTCGAGGACGTGCAGGAGGCGGCGGGCGGTTAGGGGGCGCTCTCGCCGCAGACTTCTCACCGTCACCCTGAGGTGCGAGCGAAGCGAGCCTCGAAGGGCGACAGCCACAACCTTGAAGAATTTGGCCGTTCATCCTTCGAGGGCCGCTTCGCGGCCACCTCAGGATGACGGCGATAGGTCGACTCTGTTGCCAATCGTACAAGCCTCACAACCGATAAATGCGCACCGCGTTGTCGTGAAACAGCTTGCGCTGATCGACCGCGGCTAAGTCCGCCACCGACGCCATGAATCCGCGATAGATGACGCCATGAATCCGCGATAGA
>JARRQH010000004.1:0-37837 GCA_037381985.1 Pseudolabrys sp. | reverse complement strand
TCGCTGGATATTGTGAGCATCGCCTTCGGGCGTCCGGTCCGCATCGGGTATCTCCTTCGATCAGGATACCCGAAACACATGCAATAATTATGCCACGAACTTACGGGACAGAACACTAGTAAAGCTGTGCCTTGGTGCGCTCGGGCAGCGCGCGATCATAATCCTCGCCGCCCATCTTGCCGTCGGTGAGCTCGGCGAAGATCGTGCCGGCCGACGGCACGCTGTTGCGGTCGACCTTGGTCGCCTCGTCCCACAGCTTCGACCGCACGATCGCCTTGGCGCAGTGCACGAAGGCCGTCTCGACGTGGATCAGCATGACGCTGCGCGGCAGCTTGCCGTTTATGGCGAAGCGCTGCAGCAGCTCGGGATCGATCGAGATGGAAGCCCGGCCGTTGACCCGCATGGTCTCGCCGACGCCGGGAATAAGGAACAACAGCGCGATGCGCGGGTCGCGCACGAGGTTGCGGAAACCGTCGATGCGGTTGTTGCCTGGGCGGTCGGGGATGGCAAGCGTCTTGTCGTCAAGTACGTGGACGAAGCCAGCGGGATCTCCCTTGGGCGAGCAGTCGAGCCCTTCCGGACCGCAGGTAGCGATGGCGACGAAGGGCGCGGCCTCGATCAGCTTGCGGTAGCTGTCGTTGAGGCGGTCGATCTCTTTGATGACCGCGGGGCGGTGCGGCTGGCCGTAATGGGCTTCGAGCTGTTCGACGGTGGTCAGGAGATGATCGTCAGCACTCATGGTCATTCCCTATTTTTCTACAGCGCATGATCTTGCCCGAAAACCGGTTCCCACTTTCCGGGATCATGCGCTATGCGGCCAGCAACTGCCGGCCATCGTGGTCGGCGATGGTGAGATCGAGGATTTCGCCGGGCGCGACCGGCGCCGCAAGACGCACGGGCGTGAATTGCTCGGTGCGGCCGAGCGCGGGCGACTCCGTGAGCACGCGGCGCGTGGCGCCTACTTGGCTATCGAGGTGAGCGCGCAGCGCCGCCTCGCCCTTCTCCCGCAAGAGGCGCGCGCGTTCCTTCGCAATGACGCGGTCGACCTGTGGCATGCGCGCGGCCGGCGCGCCGGGACGCGCCGAAAACGGAAACACGTGCAGCGTGGTGAGCCCGCATTCGTCGACCAGATCGAGCGAGCGCGCGAACATCTCTTCGGTCTCGGTCGGGAAGCCGGCGATGATATCGGCGCCGAAGACGACATTGGGGCGCAAGGCTCGCACCTGATCGCAGAAGGCAATCGACTGATCGCGCGAATGACGGCGCTTCATGCGCTTCAAAATGAGATCGTCGCCGGCCTGCAACGACAGATGCAGGTGCGGCATCAGGCGCGGCTCATTGGCGAGCGCGTCGAACAGATCGGCATCGGCCTCTACCGAATCGATCGACGACAGCCGCAGGCGCGCCAGTTCCGGCACGTCGCGCAAGATTCGCTTGACCAGCGCGCCGAGGCGCAAGTCGCCGTTGCAATAGCTGGTGATGTCGACGCCGGTCAGCACCACCTCGCGATAACCGCGTTCGACGAGACGGCGCACCTGCGCCACCACGTCGGCCACCGACAACGAACGCGAATTGCCGCGGCCGAACGGAATGATGCAGAAGGTGCAGCGATGATCGCAGCCGTTCTGCACCTGCACGAAGGCGCGGGCCCGGCCGTCGATGCTATCGATGGAATGCGCGCGCATGTCGCGGACGGCCATGATGTCGGAAACGGCGACTTTCTCGCCCGAACCCCACGCGCTGGCATCGAGCTTTTCCTCGTTGCCGATGACGCGCTCGACTTCCGCCATACCGGCGAAGTCTTCCGGCTTGGTCTGCGCCGCGCAGCCGGTGACGACGATGCGCGCCTCGGGGCGCTCGCGCTTCAGCCGCCGAATCGTCTGCCGCGCTTGACGCACCGCTTCAGCCGTCACAGCGCAGGTGTTGACCACCACGGCGTCGTCGACGCCGGCGGCGCTCGCCTCGCGCTTGATCACTTCCGACTCGTAGGTGTTGAGCCTGCAGCCGAAGGTGACGACGTCGATGCTCACGGCGCCGCGGCCTTCTCGAAAATCACCGGGTCGAACTTGCCCTCGAACTCGAATTCCACCGGGCCGGTCATCAGCACGTGGTCGTCGGCGCGCCATTCGATGGTGAGTTCCCCGCCCGGCAGCGTAACGTGCACCTTGCGTTCGGTGCGCTTGAGCCGCGCGGCGGAAACGACCGTTGCGCAGGCCGCCGAGCCGCAGGCCTTGGTGAGGCCGGCGCCGCGTTCCCACGTGCGCATCACGATGTGATCGCGGTCGACGATGTGCGCGAGCGTAATGTTGGCGCGCTCGGGAAAGATCGGATGGTTTTCGAGCAGCGGCCCGAAGCGTTCGAGATTGTAGGCATCGACGTCGTCGACCCAGAAGATGGCGTGCGGGTTGCCCATATTGGCGACCGACGGCGAATGCAGCACCGGCGCGTCGATGGGCCCGATCTGCAATTCGATCATGCGAGTGTCGCGGAACTCCTCCACCAAGGGAATCTCGTTCCAGGCGAAACGCGGCTTGCCCATATCGACGGTAAACAGACCGCCTTCACCCTTCCAGCAATTGACGATGCCGCTCGAGGTCTCGAAACAAAGCGCGTCTTTGCCGCCGTGCTTCACCACGTGGTCGGCGACGCAGCGCATGCCGTTGCCGCAGGCGCCGGCCTCGGAGCCGTCGTTGTTGAAGATGCGGATATAGCCGTCGGTGCCGGCGAGGCGCGCCGGGTAGATCGCCATGAGCTGGTCGTAGGGCGCGCCGCCCGGGCCGGCGGCCGCGCGCGCCTCCTCGGCCGCGATCGTCTCGCCGCCGGCGCGCAAATCGACCACGACGATCTCGTTGCCGATACCGTTCATCTTCACGAATGCATGGTTGGCGAGCGCGCCCATCAATCTGCCGCTATTTGGAACCATCAGCCCGTTGAGGCTGAATTGCAATAAAATTAGACCGTACCACCCGCCCCGGGTCCGGTCCGGCTTATATGGCGATTGGGCCCGAAATGACAGGGGTCGGGTCCGGGCAAGGGCCCGCGGCATGGAAGAAATGGCCCGCCGGCCGCCGGGTACGGACAAGTCGCGCGTTTATAGCTATGGTGTTGGAAACTCCGGTGAAACGAACAGAATGACCATGACACGTTACCTAAATACCTTCATCTTCGCTGTCCTGATGGCGGCTTTACTCTCGGTCCCGGCCCTGCCGGCCCAAGCCACCGAGCGGCTGATCACCGTCACCGGCCACGGCATGGTGGCGGTCGCACCCGACACGGCCATGATCCGTATCGGGGTTACCACTCAGGGCAAGACCGCCCGCGAGGCCAGCACCGCCAACGCCAAGCAGATGACCAAGGTAATCGGCACCATCGAGCAAAGCGGCATCGCCAAGAAGGACATCCAGACCTCGCAGCTCTCCTTGCAGCCGCAATACGACTCCAAGAACGGTGCCAACCGGCTGCTCGGCTTCCAAGTGACCAACCGGGTCACCATCCGCGTCCGCAAGATCGCGGACCTGCCGACGGTGCTCGACAAGGCGATCGCGGCCGGCGCCAACGAGATGTCCGGCATCGAGTTCCAGGTGTCGGGGGAAAACAAGCTGCTCGACCAGGCGCGCGCCGACGCCATCGTCGACGCCCACCGCAAGGCCGAGCTCTACGCCAAAGCCGCGGGCACCAAGGTCGGCAAGGCGGCGGCAATTATCGAGCAGGGCTCCAGCACGCCGCCACGGGAGTTCAAGGCCATGCGCACCACCGGCGGCGCCGTACCGGTGGCGCCGGGGGAGCAGATCCTGCAGGCCTCGGTGACGGTGAGCTACGAGCTGGGGCGGTAGGGAGCCCGCATCAACCCGTCATCCTGAGGAGCGAGCAAAGCGAGCCTCGAAGGATGATCGGCCGGGGCCGTCGCCCTTCGAGGGCCGCCTTTGGCGGCCACCTCAGGGTGACGGACTAAGGATTCGCCCGTTTTCCTTGACTTCCCACGGCCCCAACCCTAGGTTCCGGCTGTCTTCGCTTAAGACGTGAAATACCAGCTCCGCCGACCGGTCCTTGTGAGGCCGGAGGTCCCCGCCCGACAGCGCGATGCGCCCTCGGGCGTTTAAGCGTTTGCGTAGACCCCTTCACCCCTCCCCGTTGAGGATCGGGTGAGGGGGACAGAAGTTCGAGAGGGCGTAACCCCTCACCCGACCGCTCCCAAAGGGAGAGGTGGAAAAAAGAAGAGACGCGGATGTTCGATAGCCTGTCGGATCGCCTGAGCGGGATTCTCGACCGCCTCACCCGGCGCGGCGCGCTGACCGAGGCCGATGTCGACGCGGCGCTGCGCGAGATCCGCCGCGCGCTGCTCGAGGCCGACGTGGCGCTCGATGTGGCCCGCGATTTCACCGCTAAGGTGAAGGAAAAGGCGGTCGGCGTCGAGGTGATGAAGTCCGTCACCCCGGGCCAGATGGTGGTCAAGGTCGTCAACGACGAGCTGGTCGCCATGCTGGGGTCCGACCAGCAGAGCATCGATCTCAACGCCGCGCCGCCGATCGCCATCATGATGGTCGGCCTGCAGGGCTCCGGTAAGACCACCACCACCGCCAAGATCGCGCGCCGACTCACCGACCGACAGAAACGCAAGGTTCTGATGGCCTCGCTCGACGTCAACCGGCCGGCGGCAATGGAACAACTCGCCATCCTCGGCCGCGACGCCGAAGTCGACACGCTGCCGATCATCAAGGGCCAGACGCCGCCGCAGATCGCCAAGCGCGCGCTTGAGGCCGCGCGGCTGGGCGGCTACGACGTGGTGATGCTGGACACCGCCGGCCGCACCACGCTCGACGAAGCGATGATGACGGAAGCGGCCGACGTGAAGAAGGCTGCCAATCCGCACGAGGTGCTGCTGGTCGCCGACTCGTTGACAGGTCAAGACGCAGTCAATCTGGCGCGCTCGTTCGACGAACGCGTGGGACTGACTGGCATCGTGTTGACCCGCGTCGACGGCGACGGTCGCGGCGGCGCAGCGCTCTCCATGCGCGCGGTCACGCACAAGCCGATCAAGCTGATCGGCACCGGCGAAAAGCTGGACGCGCTGGAAGACTTCGATCCCTCGCGCATCGCCGGCCGCATCCTCGGCATGGGCGACATCGTCGCGCTGGTCGAAAAGGCCGCCGAGACCATTGACGCCGAAAAGGCGATGCGCGCCGCCGAGAAGATGCGAAAGGGCCAGTTCGATCTGGCCGACATGCGCGAGCAGCTCATGCAGATGCAGAACATGGGCGGCATCGGCGGGCTGATGGGCATGTTGCCCGGCGTGGCGAAGATGAAGAACCAGATCGCCAATGCCGGCCTCGACGAGAAAATCCTCAAGCGGCAGGTAGCGATCATCGATTCGATGACGCCGAAGGAACGGCGCCATCCCGACCTGCTTAAGGCCAGCCGCAAGAAGCGTATCGCCGCCGGCTCGGGCACCTCGCCGGAGCAGATCAACAAGCTGCTGAAGATGCACCGGACCATGGCCGACATGATGAAGGCGATGGGCAAGGGCAAGCGCGGCCCGATGGCCGGCCTCGGCCAGATGCTCGGTCTCGGTAGCGGCATGCCGTCGCCGGAGCAGATGGCGGAGATGGCCAAGACCATGCCGGGCGGCATGCCGAACCTGCCGCCGAATTTCCCTGGCGCACCGGGCGGCTTGCCCGGCCTGGGCGCCCCGAAACTACCGCCGGGATTTCCTGGCCTTGGAAAGAAGAAATGAGCGTCTCGCTCCAACCTTTCACCGTCGCCCTTCGAGGCGCGGCGTCGCCGCGCACCTCAGGATGACGGATCGAGATCAACCGCGTTCAAACTGAATCAGACCGAATACCGAGAAAGGAAACCTGAAATGCTCACCATCCGCATGGCCCGCGCCGGCACCAAGAAGCGGCCGTTCTATCACATCGTCGTCGCCGACTCGCATTCACCGCGCGACGGCCGCTTCATCGAGCGGCTCGGCTATTTCAATCCGTTGCTGCCGAAGGACAAGGAAGAGCGCCTCAAGTTCGATATCGAGAAGGCAAAGGCATGGATGGCGAAGGGCGCCCAGCCGTCTGACCGCGTGAAGCGTTTCCTCGACGCCGCCGGCGTGCTGAAGCGCGAGCCGCGCAACAATCCGCAGAAGGCGATCCCGCGCAAGCAGCGCAAGGAGATGGCCGAAGAGGCCGCCAAGGCAGCCGCTGCGGCGCCGGCTGCTGCCGCGCCGGCAAGCTGATTGCGGCCTGACGCGCCGTGACGGAGCGCGTCTGCGTCGCGCGCATCGGGGCCGCGCACGGCGTGCGCGGCGAGGTGCGGCTGTGGTCGTTCACTGAAGATCCGCAAGCGGTCGCCGATTACGGGCCGCTTGAAACCGAAGACGGCGCGCGGCGTTTCGAGATCGAAAGCTTGCGCGCGGCGAAGGACCACTTCGTCGCGCGGCTGAAGGGCGTCGACGACCGCAATGCGGCGGAAGCCCTGCGTAACGTCGATCTCTACGTCCCGCGCGATCGGTTGCCGGCCATCGACGAGGACGGCACGTTCTACGTCGCCGACCTCATCGGGCTTACCGCGGTGACTCCGGAAGGCGACACCCTCGGCACGGTGACGGCGGTGCATAATTTCGGCGCCGGCGACATCGTCGAGATCAAGCCGGTGGGTGCCGCGTCGCTGATGCTGTCGTTCACGGACGCCAATGTGCCGGAGGTGGACGTCAAGGCCGGGCGGGTCGTGGTGGCATTGCCGAATGAAGTCGAGGTGCGCGAGGCAAACTCTGAGCCCTCACCTCCCCCCTTGCGGGGGAGGTCGGCGCCGAAAGCGCCGGGAGGGGGGGTAACCACCGTGCGCTTCTGTCGACCCCACTCCCTGTCCCTCCCCCACAAGGGGGGAGGGAACGACAACGGAGAGGCATGAACCATGTGGCGCGCATCGGTGCTGACCATCTTTCCGGAGATGTTTCCCGGGCCGCTGGGGGTGAGCCTCGCCGGCAAGGCCCTACAATCCGGCATCTGGTCGCTCGACACCCACGACATCCGCAGCGCGGCAACCGACAAGCACCGCACCGTCGACGACACGCCGGCCGGCGGCGGCCCCGGCATGGTGATGAAGGCGGACGTGCTGGCAAGAGCTTTGGATAATCTTGCGCTCGACAGCGTGCCGCACGACACGAGGCCCCGCCTGCTGATGAGCCCGCGCGGCAGGCCGCTGACGCAACGCCGCGTCGCCGAGCTCGCCTATGGCCAAGGCGCGGTCGTCGTCTGCGCGCGCTTCGAGGGCGTCGACGAGCGGCTGATCACCACGCGCAAGCTCGAGGAAGTCTCGCTCGGCGATTTCATCCTGTCCGGCGGCGAGATCGCCGCGCTGGCGCTGATCGACGCCTGCGTGCGGCTCCTGCCCGGCGTCATGGGCAAGGAGGCCTCCGCGGCGGAGGAAAGCTTCGCCGACGGCCTGCTGGAATACCCGCAGTACACGCGGCCCCCGGTGTTCGAGGGCGAGCCGATCCCCGAGGTGCTGGTGTCGGGCGACCACGCCAAAGTCGCCCGCTGGCGGCGGGAGGAGGCGGAGCGCCTCACGCAGCTGCGGCGGCCGGATTTGTGGGCTGCCTACCGGGCGCGGAAGGACAAATGATCTTCACCCTTCCCTGGAGGGGGAGGGTCGCCTGCCTGAGCGCAAGCGAAGGCGGGCAGGGTGGGGTGACGGCGCAGCCTTCATCTCCAACGCATTCCGTTCGCTTCGAATTCACCCCCTCCCGACGCGCGTTCCGCGCGTCGGCCTCCCCCCTGGAGGGGGAAGGTGAAAGCGCCGCGCGCGCTCACTCCGTCAGATTGTGGGTGTGGTTGGGCACGCCGTCAGTGTCGACCTTGAAGAATTGCTTGGTTTTCATCTTGCTACCGCAGTCGAGCACGCCGTCTTCCTCGTAGTTGCGGTTGTGGAACACGAAGCCGTTGGTGCTGGATGCAAAAGAAGCCGCCATTCTGGCTCTTGGGCGCCTGCCAGAGGCCGCCGTCCGAGCCGGTCGCATAGAGGTAGTAAGCGGCGAGGACGAACTCATTGACCTGTGAATCCTGAATTGATTCAAGGCTGCGGATTCGGGAGGCAGCTTTGAGTCGCGGTGATCTGACGGAGGCGGAATAGCGTGCATTGAAGGGTTTGTTGCCGGTTGAGCGCGATCCCGGCGAATGTGGCCGCGGTCGTCCGCCCGAAGAAAATCGCAACATAATCAACGGCACTTTGTGGTGGTTGCGGATGGGGGCGCCTTGGTGGGACGTGCCGGAGAAGTACGGCAACTGGAATTCGATCTACCGGCGCTTCCGACGATGGTGCACCGCGGGTGTCTGGGAGAGCGTGGCCGTCACGCTCGCCGAGATGATGGCGGACAGCGGCCATTACAGCATCGACTCCACCTCGATCCGTGCCCACGTCTCGGCAGCGGGCGAAAAAGGGGCTTCATCAACGAGGTCTTAGCCGCTCGCGGGGCAGGTTCACCGGCAAAGTTCATTGTCTCAGTGATGCCAGAGGAGGACCCGTCGCCTTCCATCTCACGCCGGGCGAAGCGGCGTGCTGCAAAGCCTACGACGATCTGATCGACCTGCCCGAGCAAAAGCCCAAGGCGCTTCTGGCCGATAAAGCCTACGATTCCGATGCGATCCGGGCCGACTTAAAAAAGTGGGCATTAGCATGGTTGAACCTCCTCCGGTACCGCTTGACTAGCAACCGCAGGCCCCCTGCCGAATTGATCTACGGCAAAAGCCCCAGGCCCCGGGTCGCAGGCGGCTCTGGCCCCATCCCGGCCGCATTTACGCAACAAAATGCATGACAAACGCCCCGGCTTGCTTTAGAAGCCCGGCCGACCCATTCAGGATCTTAGATCAAGCACCGCGCGCCGGATGCTGGCGCCGCCGAGGGAGATATTCCCATGAACCTTATTCAGACGCTCGAAAAAGAGCAGGTCGAAAACCTGTCGGCCAACAAGACCATTCCCGAGTTCGGCCCGGGCGACACCGTCAGCGTGGCGGTGAAGGTGGTGGAAGGCGAGCGCAGCCGCGTGCAGGCCTATGAAGGCGTTTGCATCGCGCGTTCGGGCCGGGGCCTCCACCAGAACTTCACCGTGCGCAAGATTTCGTATGGCGAGGGCGTGGAGCGCGTGTTTCCGCTCTATTCGCCGATGATCGACTCGATCAAGGTGGTGCGCCGTGGCAAGGTTCGCCGCGCCAAGCTCTATTACCTGCGCGCGCTGCGCGGCAAGAAGGCCCGCATCGCGGAGGCCAGCGGCCCGGTCGGCGCGGAAGCCGCCGCCGCGAAGTAGTCTTCGCGCGTCACTGCGACGTTTGAAGGGGCCGCTTGCGGCCCCTTTTTCGGTTTCCGGCATTGCTCCAGACTCCGCTCATTCCCGCGCAAGCGGGACTCCAGCCCTGCAACTCCACCCTGGTTCCCCGCTTTCACGGGGACGAACGGGTGAAGAGGTGTGCGTTGTCCAGCCTGTTTAGAGCGGCTATATAAACGCCATGGTTTCCAAGGCTCAGCGGATCATCCTCGCCGACCACATGCGGCTGCCCTGGCGGTTCTTCGGGCGGCTGACGGTATGCGCGCAAGCGTCGCTTTGATCGCTTGGCCGGCGCCGCGCCGGCTTTGAGTCCGCCTGCCACCTCTTCATCCGTTTACAAAATAAGCCCCGAGGGCCACACGCCATGAAACCGCGCACGCTGTACGACAAGATCTGGGACGACCATCTGGTGGACGAGCAGGACGACGGCACCTGCCTAGTCTATATCGACCGCCACCTGGTGCACGAGGTCACGAGCCCGCAGGCTTTCGAGGGCCTGCGCGCGGCCGGCCGCAAGGTGCACGCGCCGGAGAAGACGCTGGCGGTGGTCGATCACAACGTGCCAACCACCGACCGCAACCAGCCTAACCCCGATCCGGAAAGCATCACGCAGATCGCCGCGCTGGCGCAGAACGCCAAGGACTTCGGCGTCGAATATTACAACGAGTTCGACAAGCGCCAGGGCATCGTGCACGTGATCGGGCCGGAGCAGGGCTTCACGCTGCCCGGCACCACGATCGTGTGCGGCGACAGCCACACGGCGACGCATGGCGCCTTCGGCGCGCTCGCCTACGGCATCGGCACCTCGGAAGTCGAGCACGTGCTGGCGACGCAGACGCTGATCCAGTCCAAGTCCAAGAACATGCGCGCGGTCGTCGAAGGCAAGCTGCCGGCAGGCGTCACCGCGAAAGACATCATCCTTGCCGTCATCGGCGAGATCGGCACCGCCGGCGGCACCGGCTACGCGCTGGAATACGCCGGCGAAGCGATCCGCGACCTGTCGATGGAAGGCCGCATGACCGTCTGCAACATGTCGATCGAAGGCGGCGCCAAGGCCGGCTTCATCGCACCCGACGAGAAGACTTACGCATACCTCAAAGACAAGCCGAAGGCGCCCAAGGGCAAGGTTTGGGACCAGGCCATGCGCTATTGGGAGACGCTCAAGACCGACGACGGCGCGCATTTCGACCACGAGATCAGGCTGCACGCAGCCGAGCTGCCGCCGATCGTGACCTGGGGCACCAGCCCCGAGCAGGTCGCGTCCATCACCGGGCGCGTGCCGGTGGCCGCCGACATCATGGACGAGCACAAGCGCCACGCCGCCCAGCGTTCGCTCACCTATATGGGACTGCAAGGCGGTGAGAAGATCACCGACATCAAGATCGACCGCGTTTTCATTGGCTCCTGCACCAACTCCCGCATCGAAGACCTGCGCGAAGTCGCCCGCGCGGTGAACGGCAAGAGCGTAAACGGCAACGTCAACGCCATGATCGTGCCGGGCTCCGGCCTGGTGAAGGAGCAGGCGGAAGCCGAAGGCCTCGACAAGATCTTCAAGGCCGCCGGCTTCGACTGGCGCGAGCCGGGCTGCTCCATGTGCCTGGCCATGAACCCGGACAAGCTCGCGCCCGGCGAGCGCTGTGCCTCGACCTCGAACCGCAACTTCGAAGGCCGCCAGGGCTTCAAGGGCCGCACGCATCTCGTGTCGCCAGCGATGGCGGCGGCGGCGGCGATCGCCGGGCACTTCGTCGACGTGCGGGAGTGGAAGTAGCGATCCCACGGCACCGCCCGGGTGAGGAGGAGCGCAATGCCCGCGTTGGAGTCGAGCGCCCGATTGACCAGGATCGACTGCCCGGCGGGCATGATGTCGGGGCTGGCGCCGGCGACGTGGGGATTGCTGTTGCTCCGGCCCTGGCCGCTGATGACCGCCTGACTATCCAGAGTTTCGTCTATATAGAGCTGCAGCGTGCTGCCGTTGAAGACGCACGCGATGTAGTGCCACTCGTTTTCCGTGATCGGATTGGACGTGCCGTTCGATTGCAGCCTCGGGAAGCCGGTTATCTCGGCGTAGGCCGAATGGCCGACGACGCCGAGCACAAACACCCCCTCCTTCACCAGCAGATTCGCCGGCTCTGCGGCGAGGAGAACTGGACCCAGCCCGCGACGGTAAACGGCTGTCTGCCATTGAGGGCCACGCTGAACGCGTCCGCCGCCTGCACCGCGCCGGTGACGAAGAAACTGGTCTGGAGATACGACGACGTATTGGACGTCGATTCTTCCTCCGCTCGGACGCGATATCAGTCGGTGGGCTGATAGACGGTGGAACAAGAGCCCAGCGCGATGAGCACGCCGGGACGACCGCCTCTGCCCACCGAGGCTTTGGCCTCCTTGACGGTGGGGTGGGCTTCGTCGGGGCCGAAATCGTGCGCGAAACGCGCGACCTCGCTGTCCGCGGATTTGCCATAATGCAGAGTGGTGGTGATCCCCGCGCCGTAGGGCCAGCGCGATACGCCGCTCGGCAGGCGCGCCAAGGTCTCGACGTAACCGTGATAGCCGGACGGCAGGGGGACGTGTCTCGAATAGATGGTCTGATTGGGCTTCGTGGTCTTCTCCGAATGATCGATGTTGAGATTGGTGTCTTTCAGGGTCACGGTGGTGCCGACCGGCACGTTCGTGCACTTCGCGCACACCATCACCGTGAGGTCTTCAATGAAGCTGTTATCGAGCAGATCCAGACTGTCCCATTGCGGCGTGTTCGGGTTCTCGATCAGAGTCACGTTGCGCTGGCCGATGTTCGGATGGTAGCGCACCCACGTCACAACCTCGTCCCACCCATCGAAGGACGGGATGTCGTTGACAGACCAGGGATGCTCCGGTGTCGAAACCACGCTGTAGAAGCAGTAGTGGCCGTTGTTCGGCGTCCACACGAACGGCACTGGCGTGACGGTCACGCCCTGCGGCGGGACGGAGGGGAACCGGGCGTACGGCTTCATCTCCCCATTATTGTCGGCCTGCAGCGCGTTATTCTTCCAGTGGTCGGGGGGTACCAGCAACGCCGACCCGAACCAGAACAAATAGACTTTGCCACCCGATGAGCTTCGGCCGCAGTTCTTACCGCGCACGTAGATGTAGTTGTTCTGATTGGCGATGGGCTGCCGGCTGCGATCGATGTTGTAATTGTTGGCGAAGGTCTCCTGCGGGTCCCGCACCTGAGTCTCCTGGGTGCAGATGATGTCGGGCGAAGTGTAGTGTGGTTCCGGCGTGGGTATTTGCCCGCCGTCAAACCAGGAATCGCGGATGAGAATATTCCAGTTGCCCATTACAGCCTCCGTCTGTGCGTTGTTGCAATATATGCCTTCGTGAAGTGTACTGCGGGCGGCTACCGGAATACAACTTAAAGCTTTGCGCTGATTATTTGCAAGCGAATATTCGGGGCGGCGGCCTTGCGCCGGCGGCCGGTCGATGCGTAACGCCCGAAATAGCCAGGGACAGCCGCGCGCGCGGCTCGTCTCCTCTTGGTTTCCTTGCGGGAAGGACAATCGCCCCTGGGCCGATCGGAGGGGCCAAGGCCTGGCGAACGCGGGTTTTCGGCTATGCAACCCAGCGCCACCGCCTTGCGTCACGCCTCGCCGCCGAACCCTCCCGTTTCAGAAGAGGGCCGGTCGTCTCCGCGGCCCCCGCTTCACCGGCACCGACATGATCGACGCTCCGCCGCGGGACGACGAACGACTGCCGATAGAGTTTTTCCGAAACGAAAAGCCCGCCAGCGCGCCCTAGTCTTCCCACCAGCAGCGCATCTGCGGCGTGATCACGACCTCGCCATTCGGCCAGATCCTTTTCGCCAGCCAGGACTCGCAATGGCGCGCGGCGTTGGGGCCGAGGCGATGGCGCGGATGAATGACGATCTGCGGCCGGCGCTGGGCGGCAAGCTCACGCGTGGCGCGATGCGTGTTCTGAGCCACGGCCGGCATAAGGCTTGCCGCCAGCAAGACACCGGCCAATGCCGTGAGATTCAAACCGACCAATATGCGAGGCATCACGCGCTTTCCCGATGAGAACGCGCGACCCTAACAGCGACTAGCGGCCATTCCAATAACGGCGGTCGCTGTAGTAGGTCGCATGCCGGCGATAGCGCGACGATCCGGCGCGATAGTAATGGCTGCTGCCGCGGCTGTAATAGCGCGGCGCGCTGTAGCGGTGCCGCCGGCCGGTAAACTGGCTCGGCGTACCGTTGTAGCTGTAGAGGAACTGGCCGGGCCGATCATGGCAGGTGAACATCTCCACCGACTCGGGGGCCGAGAAGGCGCCGACGGGGATGCCGATCAGGGCCAGAAGGCCGAACAGGCTGGGCTACGCACCATCACACTCACCACGAGATTTGCGCCAAAATACACGCCATAATTATGGTTAACGTCGCGCATTCTGGCTTTCCCGTCAACCGCTTGGTGGCGGCCCTGGGAGCCCCTACATGAGCGCTAAATGAGCCCATCCCACGAGCGCCACCGTCCTTCCGGGCCCCACGGCCACCATCCAGCGCCGTCGCTGGCCGATTTCGAGGCCATGGCGGCCCGAGCCTTCGCCCGTCTGCCGGCCACCTTCCGGGCCTTGTGCGAGGACCTGGTGATCCGGGTCGACGAGTTCCCCAGCCCTGAGGTGCTGGCGCATATGGCGCTTTCGAGCCCTTACGACCTGCTCGGCCTGTTCCAGGGCATCGGCCTGCCGTTTCGGCCCGAGACCGGCGTCTCCGGGCTGATGCCCAACATGATCTGGCTCTACCGTCGGCCAATCCTGGCCTATTGGCGCCAAGACAGCGTGCATGGCGGGGACAGCCTGGAGGCCATCGTCACCCACGTGCTGGTGCACGAGATCGGCCACCATTTCGGCTTCTCCGACGGCGACATGGACGCGATCGAGGCGCAGGCCGACTGATGCTTGCCCGCTCGCGCGTGCATGCCAGCCGGCCGGGCGCCGCTATTGACCCTCATGGCGGGTGATTTAGAACCAAGCACCGTCCATTTATCGAGGCGGCCGGGGAGCTTAACGACCATGGAAAAGTTCACGATTCTCGAAGGTGTCGCGGCGCCGATGCGGATCATCAATGTCGACACCGACATGATCATCCCCAAGCAGTACCTGAAGACCATCAAGCGCACCGGCCTCGGCAAGGGCCTGTTTTCCGAGATGCGCTACAAGGACGACGGCTCCGAGAATCCGGACTTCGTGCTCAACAAGCCGGCCTATCGCAACGCCAAAATCCTGGTCGCCGACGACAACTTCGGCTGCGGCTCCTCGCGCGAGCACGCGCCGTGGGCGCTGATGGATTACGGCATCCGCTGCGTGATCTCCTCATCGTTCGGCGACATCTTCTACAACAACTGCTTCAAGAATGGCGTCCTGCCGATCCGCGTTTCGCCGGAAGACTTGGAGAAGTTGTTCGACGACGCCGAGCGCGGCGCCAACTCGACGCTGACCGTCGACCTGGAAGAACAGGTGATCCGCGGCCCCGATGGCGGCACAGTCAAGTTCGAGATCGATCCGTTCCGCAAGCACTGCCTGCTCAAGGGCCTCGACGACATCGGCCTCACCAAGCAGAAGCAGGAGCAGATCGTCTCCTACGAGAAGAAGGTCGCCGAAGCGCGCCCGTGGGCGTGAGCTAATTGGCGAACCTCAATCGGCCTCATGCTGATGAGCATCGCGCCAGCGATGCGTCACCGTAAGTCGGGTTTACCCGACTTACGCAATTTAATATCCGATCTCGGGTAAACCCGAGATCGGTGCATGGGGCCGCCACGTCCTTCGAGACGCGTCCTTTCGGACGCTCCTCAGGATGAGGCGGAATTCTCTCGGCAAGATTTTCGCCCTACCATTGCTCAAAAGGCCCGCCGGCTCCCAGTCCGCAAAATTCTAAACGTTTTTGAATCGCCTTTAGCCAACTAAAACACCGCGCGACATTCTAACGTCGCGCCAACGGATCGCCGGTACGAGTAGTACCCATCGTGAGGGTAACTACGTAAGGCATCCGACCATGACGCGGTATTTCTTCGACATCATCAACAACGCCGCTTGCACCCACGACTTCCACGGCCGCTACTTCTGGAGCGCGGAAGAAGCCCGCGACATGGCGGAAGCGGTCTCGATGGACATGGCCTGCTCGGAGAAGGACGAATGCGCCGGTTTCGAGATCCAGGTGCGCGACGTGAAGGGCACGCTGGTGTTTTCGGTACCGGTGCGCGCGGCCGAAGCCGTTTTCGCCTGAGTTTTGGCCTCAGCCCCGCGCCGCGATCGCCTCGGCGATCGCCACCGTGCGGCGGCCCTTATCCGCGTGCAGGCGCTCGACCATGCGGCCGTCGATCGACACCACGCCCTTGCCCTTGTTCTCCGGCATATCGAAGGCCGCGATCATCGTGCGCGCCCAGGCGACTTCCCCTTCCGATGGCGAGAACGCCGCGTTGCAGGGCGCGATCTGGTTGGGATGAATGAGCGTCTTGCCGTCGAAGCCGAGCTCGACGCCTTGCGTGCATTCCATCTGGAAACCGTCGGCATTGCCGAGATCGTTGTAGACGCCGTCGAGAATGTCGAGCCCGTAGATGCGCGCGGCGGCGAGGCAGGTCGATAGCCAGGCCAGCATGGGCGCGCGGCCGGGCACCAGGCGCGCGCGCGTTTCCTTGGCGAGATCGTTGGTACCCATGACGAAACCGGCCAGTCGCGTTTCCAAATCCCGCGCCCGCGCGGCGATCGACAGGATGTTGAAGACGGCGAGCGGGGTTTCGATCATGGCCCACAGCCGCGTCTTGTGGTCGGTCGCCATGTCGAGCAGGCGGCGGCCGATCAGTTCCACGGTCTCGGCCTCCTGCACCTTGGGCACGAGGATAGCGTCCGGCGCGGCGGCGGCCGCGGCGGCGAGATCGTCGGAATGCCAGGGCGTATCGATGCCGTTAATGCGGATGAACACCTCGCGCGCGCCGAAGCCGCCGGCCTTGACCGCGGCGCAGACCTGCTCGCGCGCGGCTTCCTTGGCGTCAGGCGCGACCGAATCCTCCAGGTCGAGGATGACGCCGTCGGCGGCCAGCATTTTCGCCTTCTCCAGCGCGCGGGCGTTGGAGCCGGGCATGTAGAGCACGCTGCGGCGCGGACGGATGGTCATACAATGATCTCCAATAACGAGGTTTGCGAGCTAAGATGTGGCACAAGTTATGCCAAATCTTTGGAGGGCAGAGCAATGTGGGTAGCGGGCGTAGACGGCTGTTCAGCCGGTTGGCTTGCTGTCTTCCGTTCTACGAATCGCGATGCACCACATGCCCAGATTTTCGATAGCTTCGCGAACATCGTTGCGAAGGGTGTGGCCAAAATTGCCGTGGACATCCCAATCGGGCTACCAGAAACTTCCAAGCGAGGTGGCCGATGGGCGGACAGGGAGGCAAGGAAAATGCTTGGGCTCGACCGGCAATCAAGTGTCTTCCCTGCCCCAAGCAGAGCAACTCTAAAGGTATCCTCTTTTTCCGAGGCGTGCGAAATTGAGCAAAGAAATTCTGACCCACCAAAGAAAGTCTCTCAGCAAGCCTTCAATATCATCGAAAAGATTCGAGAGGTCGACATTATTGCTCGCCAGCATTCGAGTCTCATTTTGAATGCCATCCAGAGGTGAGCTTTTGTGCCATGAACAACGGCTCACCAATAAAGCAGGCAAAGAAGGTCTCTCGCAAGAAAGATGCATCGGGATTGAACGAAAGCGGATTGAGAGAACGACGAGAAGTCTTAAGCCGCAACGGTTACACAGAAGAATTCATGATGTTGCGAATTGGATTTTCCCACGAATATTAAGAGGGATGACCTCATTGATGCCTGCGCGGCCGTCGGGACAGCAGAGCGCATTCCGAAGGGCGATGCAATTCGATTGCCCAACGAGCCAGACCCCGACGCCTGCGGCCTCGACATGGCGATTTGGGCTTGGCCTCTTTCCCTCTCCCCGCATGTGGGGGTGAAAGAGGGTGGCTTGCCAATGGCGATCTGAGCGTAACAATACGCCAAACCGTCATTGCCGGGCTTGACCCGGCAATCCCGCTTGGGCAGGCAAAGTACCAACCTAAGCGAGATGGCCGGGCCGAACCCGGCCAGGACAACAACGGTTTGCACAGCGCGATGAGTCTCCCCCAGCGCCTGATCGACGGCTACACCGCATTTCTCGGCGAACGGCTGCCCGTGGAACAAGGCCGCTTCCGCGACCTCGCCGAGCACGGCCAGAGCCCGGAGATCATGGTCATCGGTTGCTGCGACTCGCGTGTCTCGCCCGAGGTGATCTTCGACGCGCGGCCGGGCGAATTATTCGTCGCGCGCAACGTCGCCAACCTAGTGCCGCCCTACAAGCCCGACGGCCAGCAGCACGGCGTATCGGCGGCGCTCGAGTTCGCCGTGCAGGCGCTGAAGGTGAAGCACATCGTGGTGCTGGCCCACGCGCAATGCGGCGGGATCCGCGCCTTCGCCGAGGCCGGACCGCCGTTGTCGCCGGGCGACTTCATCGGCAACTGGATGTCGATGATCGCGCCCGCAGCGGAGGCGGTGGGCCCGCGTGGCGACATGCCGCTCGGCGATTATCTCACCCAGCTAGAGCAGGCCTCGATGGTGCAGACGCTCGAAAACCTGATGACCTTCCCATGTGTGAAGATCCTGGTCGAGCGCGGCCGGCTTGCGCTGCACGGCGCTTACTTCGGCGTCGCCACCGGCGACCTCTCGGTGCTCGATCGCGCAAGCGGCGCCTTCGTATCGGTCGCCGGCGACGCGTACGCCAAGGCCTTTGCCGCGCCGCGGTTCTGACCGTTTGCTCAAATAGCCCGGATATCGCCCACCGACGGTTAACCGTCGCAAGCCTACGCATTGTTACGAACAATGCGCGGAAGTCGCCTAACACGATGGTAAGTTCCTGCTGCTATCTCTCTCGGATCAGGTCAACGGAACCCTTTTCCGCATGGTCAAGCGATCGGTTATTGAAAATCTCGAGGGCAACTTTGCCTCCGGCTCGCCCGGCAAGCAATTGGAAATCCTCCGGCATGTCACCGATCTGTTCCTGATCGGCGCCAAGGGCTATTCCGACGAGCAGGTCGACCTGTTCGACGGCATCATCTCGCGGCTCGCCGAACGCATCGAAATTCGCGCGCGCGCCGAGCTCGCCACCAGGCTGGCGCCGGTCGAAAACGCGCCGCCCGTCACCATCCGCCAGCTTGCCCAGGACGACGCCATCGAAGTCGCCGAGCCGGTGCTGCGTCAGTCGCCGCGGCTGACCGAGCAGAACCTTCTGCGGTTGGCCGGCGACCAGCGCCGAAACGGTCAAGACAGCCAGGTCCGCCTGCTCGCCATTTCCAAGCGCGCCACCTTGAGCGAAAACGTCAGCGACGTGCTGGTCACGCGCGGCGACCGCGAAGTCGTGCTGTCGATCGCGGGCAACGCCAGCGCCCGCTTCTCGGAGAGCGGCTACGGAACCCTGGTCAACCGCTCGATCGACGATGACGTTCTGGCCGCCTGCGTCGGCTCGCGCAAAGACATCCCACGCGAGCACTTCCAGACACTGATCTCCAAGGCCTCGCGCGTGGTGTTCGAGAAGCTGGTGGTCGCCAACCCGAACATGGTGCGCGAGGTGAAGGCGGTACTGACCGGCATCACCGGCCAGACGGTGGAAGCCTCGGCCATGCGCGACGATGGTGCCGCCAGCCTCGGCGACCTGCGCCGCAGCGGCCGCCCGCCGGACGCCGTCGTGCACGAGCTCGCCGCCACCGGCCGCCGCGACGACACCATTGCCGCGCTGGCCGCGCTTTGCCGCACGCCGCGCGAGCTGGTGGCCGGCGTCATGGCCGACCGCCGTGGCGACAACGACTTTCTGCTGCTGCTGACCCGCGCCGCCGGACTGTCGTGGCCGACCACGCGCGAGATCTGCATCATGCGGCGCGGCCCGAGCGGCATGCCGCAGCAGGAGATCGACGCCGCCCGCCGCAGCTTCGACAAGCTGCGCGCCGACACGGCGCAGCGGGTGATCGCGTTCTACAACGAGCGCCACACCGCCTTTTCCAGCTTCCAGCAACTGGCCGAGCGGATGGACGACAAGGAAACGGCCCCGCGCTTCGCGCGGCCGGCGCAGGCGTCGTAAGCGCGCCCTTTACGCCGCTTTCTTCTTAGCCTCGATCAGCTTGCGGTTGATCAGCACTTCGGCGATCTGCACGGCATTGAGCGCGGCGCCTTTACGCAGGTTATCAGCGACAACCCAGATTTCGAGCCCGTTGTCGACGGTCGGGTCGGTGCGGATGCGGCTGATGTAGGTCGCGTCCTCGCCCACGCATTCGTATGGCGTCGTGTAGCCGCCCGCCTCGCGCTTATCGATGACCATGCAGCCCGGCGCCTTGCGCAGGATCTCACGCGCCTCGTCGTCCGAAATCGGGTTCTCGAACTCGATGTTCACCGCTTCCGAATGGCCGACGAACACCGGCACCCGCACGCAGGTCACGGTGAGCTTGATCTTGAGATCGAGAATCTTCTTGGTCTCGACCACCATCTTCCACTCTTCCTTGGTGTAGCCGTCGTCCATGAACACGTCGATGTGCGGGATGACGTTGAAGGCCATGCGCTTCGGGAACTTCTTGTTCTCGATCTCGTCGAGCGTGAACACCGCCTTGGTCTGCGAGAACAGCTCATCCATCGCCTCTTTGCCGGCGCCCGACACCGACTGATAGGTCGCCACCACCACGCGCTTGATCTTGGCAGCATCGTGCAACGGCTTAAGCGCGACCACGAGCTGCGCAGTCGAGCAGTTCGGGTTGGCGATGATGTTCTTCTTCGAGAAGCCCGCGGCCGCGTCGGCGTTCACCTCCGGCACGATCAGCGGCACGTCCGGGTCCATGCGCCAGGCCGACGAATTGTCGATCACCACCGCGCCCTGCGCGCCGATCTTGGGTGACCATTCCTTCGACACCGAGCCGCCGGCCGACATCAGGCAGATGTCGACGTCGGAGAAGTCGTAGTGGTCGAGGGCCTTCACGGTCAGGGTTTTGTCGCCGAACGAGCACTCCGTGCCCTGGCTGCGGCGGGAGGCGAGCGCCACCACCTCGTCGGCAGGGAATTCCCGCTCGGCCAGGATGGACAACATTTCGCGCCCTACGTTGCCCGTGGCGCCCACCACGGCGACCTTGTAACCCATTGTTTACTCTCCGAAAAATTTAACCGGGCGGCTGTGGACAAACGCAACCCGACGGCAGGGCTTCTAAGCGAGAAATGCCCACAAGACAACGGCGATACGCAAACGGCCGAGTGGTAGCGTTATGCATCCCGCCTTGCACTCCTGGCGCGACGAGCTGTCCGGCACCCTGGTGCGCATGCTGGCCTATCTGGGGGCGGCGGCGGTGCTGTCCATGGCCGCGACGCAGTTTTTTCAGGCGATCCCCGCGCGCCAGACGGCGCCGGCGGCGCGCGATTCCTGGACTACCATCCGCAAGCCGTTTCCCGCCTTCGCCCTGTCGATCCCGGAAGCCGGCGACGCGCCGGCCCATTACACCATCCGCTACAACGCCGAAGGCGGCGGCCGCCAGGACATCCTGAGCCGAGGCGAGCCGGACGGCGCCAATCCCTACCTGGAAGTTCTGATCTACCGCCCGGGCGGCGAAATCAGCCAATTTCCCGCCGCCGAGGCCGAAATGACCGACAGCGCCGCCGCGCTCGGCCCCGTCAACCTGCGCCGCGAGGCACCGCTGATGACCAAGTTCGGGCCGGTCGCCGTCGCCGCCTTCGACTCGAGCCGCGGCACGCCGCGCCACTGCCTCGGCTTCGTGCGGCAGTACGATGATCCACGCCTGCAGATTTCCGGCCGCTTCTGCCGCGGCGGTGCGATCATCGCGCGCACGACGCTGGCCTGCGCGCTCGACCGGCTGACGTTGCTGTCGGCGGGCAGCAACCCCAAGATCGGCGCCCTGTTCGCCCACGCCGCGCTCAAGCGCGGGTTCTGCGCCCAGCGTGACCCGCTGCTTGCCCCGACGCCGAAATACCGCAGCCTGTGGAAAGCGGTCGAGACCGGCATGACCCAGCGGCGGATCGGCCGCTGACGGCAACCGTGTTCGCCGTGCCACGCGCTGCGACTTAGTGGTCGATAGGGCCGATTTGCTGCGATTTTGGCTGTTCCGGGGAACCGAAGCGGGCTAGACTTCCTTTACTCAAGGATTCTCGTGAGGATACTCCATGCGCTTGACCACCATCGCTGCCGCGTTGGCATTTGCCGGAGCTCTGGGCCTTGTGGCCACGCCGGCCGACGCGGCCCCGCGGCACAAGCGCACCTACGGGCACCACGACGGCACCGTCTTCGTCACCCGCGACGAGGACGGCAAGACCCGCACCCGCATCATCATCCAGAAGCGCTCTTACCTCGATCCCGGCACCGAGCCGCTGCCGAGCGACCGCAGCCAGCTCGACTACATCCAGACGCCGAACCAGCGGCCCGACGACGTGCTCGGCAACACCGCGTACGGCGGCAGCAGCCAGAGCGCGCTGCCCGGCGCGTGGACGCTGTCGGGCCCGCGCAATCCGTGGCTCGATTTCAATTGGTAAGCAGCGGCGACATTCGGACATGAAAAACGCGGGCTTTGAGCCCGCGTTTTTGTTGCGATCACACCAGAAGGATTAGGCCAATGCCTTTTCCAGCTCCACCAGGATCGCCGAGCCCATTTCGGCGGTCGACACCTGCTTGCAGCTCGCCGACATGATGTCGCCGGTGCGCAGGCCAGCATCGAGGACGGCGGCAATGGCGGCGTCGATGGCGTCGGCTTCGCGCCCCAAGTCGAACGAATAGCGCAGCGCCATGCCAAACGACGCGATCATGGCGATCGGGTTGGCGACGCCCTCGCCGGCAATGTCGGGGGCGGAACCGTGCACCGGCTCGTAGAGCGCCTTGCGCTTCCTGGTCTTGGGATCGACCTCGCCGAGCGAAGCCGAGGCCAGCATGCCGAGCGAGCCGGTGAGCATGGCGGCGATGTCGGAGAGGAGGTCGCCGAACAGGTTGTCCGTGACGATGACGTCGAACTGCTTCGGATTGCGCACGAGCTGCATGCCGCCGGAATCGGCGAGCTGGTGCTCGAGCTCGACGTCCTTGAACTCGCGCTCATGCACCTGCGCGACGACTTCCTTCCACAGCACGCCCGTCTTCATGACGTTGTGCTTTTCCATGGAGGTGACCTTGTTGCGCCGCTTACGGGCGAGCTCGAAGGCGACGCGCGAAATGCGTTCGATCTCGTAGGTGTCATAAACTTGCGTATCGACGGCGCGCTTCTGGCCGTTGCCGATATCGGTGATGGTCTTGGGCTCGCCGAAATAAACGCCGCCGGTGAGCTCGCGCAAAATCATGATGTCGAGGCCTTCGACCAGTTCGCGCTTGAGCGCGGAGGCGTCGGCCAGCGCCGGATAGGTCACGGCCGGGCGCAGGTTGGCGTAGAGCGCGAGATCCTTGCGCAGCCGCAGCAGACCGGCCTCGGGCCGCGCCTCGTAAGGCACGCCGTCCCACTTCGGACCGCCCACCGCGCCGAAGATGACGGCGTCGGCCGCCTTGGCCTTCGCCACGGTCTCGTCGGTGACCGAGACCTGATGGGCGTCGTAGCAGGCGCCGCCGACCAGACCTTCCTCGGTCGCGAAGGTGTTGGGGCCCTTGGCATTGAAGAATTCGATCAGCCGCTTCACCTCGGCCATCACTTCCGGACCGATGCCGTCGCCGGGGAGCAGCAGGAGATTGTAGGTTGCCATGGGGCGCCTCTCTTGGATTTTGACTCCGACGTCATGGCCGGCCTTGTCCCGGGCATCCACGCCTTTGCTATATCGCGGCAGGAAAGACGTGGATGGCCGGGACAAGCCCGGCCATGACGGTTGCTGCCGGATTGCTAATGGCCCCGGCCTTCCTTGGCAAGGCGCCGCCACGGGCCCACCTTAAGGGCCGGGTTGAATGCCCGCTGACACCCGCGCAGCGCGGTTCACGGAACGGTTCGGATGGGACTTTACGACACCTGCCTGATGCCCCGGCTCTGCCATCTGGCGATGCGCAACAAGCGCCTGCGCCCACCGCGCCAGCGCGTGGTCGGCGCCGCCGAAGGCGACGTGCTGGAGATCGGCATCGGCTCCGGGCTCAACTTTCCGTACTACGGCCCCCAGGCCCGCCGCGTGTTCGCACTCGAGCCCTCGCCGTCCCTGATCAAAATGGCCCGGCGGTCGGCGGCGAAGGCCTCCGTGCCGACCGTGTTTCTCGAAGCCTCGGCCGAGCAGATCCCACTCGATGCAAAAAGCGTCGATATAGTGTTGATGACCTGGGTCGGCTGCAGCATCCCAGATATCGACGCGGCATTGCGCGAGATGCGTCGCGTGCTCAAGCCGGGTGGGCGGTTGCTGTTCGTGGAGCACGGCCGCGCACCCGATGCCAATGTCGAGCGCTGGCAGCAGCGGCTGGAGCCGTTCTGGCTGCCGCTGTCCGGCGGCTGCCATCTGACGCGCCGGATCGTCGACCGGATGCCGGCAGCGGGCTTCCGCGTCGGCCAGGTCGACACCGGCTACCTACCGGGCCCGAAGGTGCTGACCTTTCTCTACGAAGGCAGCGCGACGGTGTGAGCGACGCTGACAAGCAAATACCAGCCGCACCTGACGGCGCGGCTGGCATCGCACACATGCGACCGTATCGGCCTATTCGGCCGGCGCGGCACCCGGAAAAGTCCGCACGTTGCCGTGCCAGACCGGCGGCCTAGCCTTCAGCGGGATGATCAGCAGGCCCGCGACCACGGCCATGACTGCGGCCACGCCCATGGCGAACGGGTAGCCGTGCTGGGTGATCAGCACCGCCGACAGCACGCCACCGTAGATACCGCCCGATCCCTTGGCGAGGGCGTAGAGGACGCCGTAGTTCGAGCCGGCCGACATGTCGCCGAAGTAGTGGCCGATCACCGCCGGGAACAGCGAGAACAGCGGCCCCCAGAAGAAGACGGCCAGGATGGCGGTGAGGACGAACAGCGCCTCGCTGTGCGACGTTCCGGCCACGATGGTCAGGGCTAGGAACACCCCGGTCAGGATGTAGCTGATGATCATCGCGTTTTCCCGGCCGATCGCCTCCGACAGCGTGCCCAGGCTGACCCGGCCGAGACCGTTGAAGATGGCGATGCCGCCGGCCGCCGCGGTCGCCGCCGCCGCGGTGAAGTGGAAGCTGTTCGAGTACTTCACGATCTTGCTGACGCCGGCGAGACCGGCGCTGGAGATCAGGATGAACGACAGGATCAGCACCCACATCTGCCACGTCGAAAGCGCCTCGCCCAGGGTGTACTGATGCTGGGTGTTGCGCTCGAGATGCTTCGGCGGCACCCAGCCCTGCGGACGCCAGCCGGTGGGCGGGTCTTTCATGAACAGCGCGGCGACGATGCATACGCCGCCGATGATCGCCGCCATGATGTAGATGACGTGAAAGAACGTGGCGTCGGGCGCCGTCTTCGGGATCGCACGGATCGGGAAGATGAACGGCAGCGAGCCCCATGAAAACGCGCCGGCGATCAGGCCGGCAGTGACGCCGCGCTTGTCGGGAAACCACTTGTTCGCCGTGGTCACCGCCGTGTTGTAGACGAAGCCGGCAAACAAGGCGCCGATGCACCACACAACAAGTACCATCCCATAGGACGGCCCGAGCGACGTCGCGTAGATGCCGAGACCGCCGATCAGACCCGCGATCGCCGTCACCCAGCGCGGCCCGAACTTGTCGCGCAGGATGCCGCCCGGCAGCGTCCCGAACGACTCGAAGATCACGAACAGCGTGAACATCCACCCAATCTGGGTGTGGGACCAATGGTAGATGCCCCCGATGTGCCCGGACATCGAGCTCCAGGCATATTCGTAAGGGCTGATAACCGCCATCGACAGAAAGGCGGCAATGAAGACGATCCAACGGCTGTAGCCGAGGATCTCTCTATCGGTTTGGTGTGCGCCCCCTAGTGAGTTTGCGGCCATGGCGAACCTCCACTAGGCACAATTATTATGTATACTTCATACTTCCCTTTTCAGATTGGTTCCAAGCGACATTCGGCGGGTGGCGTAAAGATGAGCAATTTTTAACGTTCCATTGCCGCCATATGTCTATCGGGCAATTGCTACTTTCTATCGCTCGGTGCATGGCACAGCCTCGACGGCCGCGTCATGAAATATGACTACAACCCCGAGAACCAATTATAGCCCTGGTTCGACCAGTAACCGCCGCGGTTGACGTTGGTCACTTCCATCGCCACCACGTATTTCGGCTGCTTGAAGCCGAGCTTGGTCGGCATGCGGATCTTCATCGGGAAGCCGTAGGCGCGCGGCAGGATCTTGTTGTCGAACTTGAACGACATCTGCGTCTGCGGATGCAGCGCCGTCTCCATGTCGATGGTGTTGGTGTAGCCCTCGGCGCACTTGACGAAAATATATTTCGCCTTGGTGTCGGCGCCGATGCGTTGCAGGAAATCGGAGAGCCGCGCGCCTTGCCAGGAGCCGATGGCGCTCCAGCCCTCGACACAAACGTGGCGCGTGATCTGCGAGACTTCCGGCAGCGCGTGCAGCTCGGCGAGCGTCCACGGCTTCTTGTTCTCGACGCGGCCGGCGAGCTCCAGCTTCCAGGTGGTCGGATCGATGCGCGGCGCCTCGTTCAGGCTGTAATAGGCGTTGAACGGGAACGGCCGGGTGATGTCGGCTTCCGTGTAGGTCGGCGCCAGCTTGTTCTGAGCGCGTTCTCGGTGCTGTCGCTGTCGATAACATTGCAGCCGGTGAGCATGGTGAGCGCGCCGAGGCTGGCCGCGCCGCGCAGGAAATGGCGGCGCGCGGGATCGGGCATCAGCTTGGCGGCGTCCTTGATGGCGAGCTTGGGATCGACGCCGGGAATTTTGTTGCGTTCTTTCATGGCATTTTTCCTTGGCGCGTGATCTTGCCCGAAAACCGGTTCCCACTTTTCGGGATCACGCGCGCCCCTATCTACCGGCGACCATGGCACGCAGGCTCTTGGGCACGATCGCGGCGAGCGACACATGCACCACCAGGAACAGCACGATCGCGCTCATGGCGATGAAGTGCACCCAGCGCGCGATGTCGTAGCCGCCGTAGAAGGCGGTGATCTCCTGGAACTGCACCGGCTTCCAGATGCCGAGGCCCGAGGTGACGATCACCGCGGCCACCAGCAGGATGCCGACATAGAGAACCTTCTGCACGGCATTGTAGTGCGAGAGGTCGTCGTGCGGGAGTTCGAAGGTGAGCGCGGCCTTGATGTCGGCGACGATCTCGGACGGAGAAATCGGCCACAGCTTGCGGCGGAAGCGACCGGTGGCGAAGCCGAGCGTCACGTAGACGAGACCGTTGATCACCAGCAGCCACATGGCCGCGAAATGCCAGAGCAGCGCACCACCCAGCCAGTTGCCGAGCGCGATGGAGCGCGGGAAGCTGAAATCGAACAGCGGGGCGGCGTTGAAGATCTGCCAGCCGGAGCCGATCATCACCAGGATGGCGATGGCGTTGATCCAGTGGCAGACGCGCACCCAAGCCGGATGGATGGTTTTGGCCGGAGCGGTCTCTGTGATGGTTTGGACGGTCATTGCAGAAACCCTTGACGGCAAATCCTTAGACCTAAAAACAGTTTAGTCCGTCGCCTCGCGGCTGCCTATGCGAGCCGACCGGGCCCGCGGATGCACGGGCCCGGTCGGTCCGGCGTTACCGCGCTTACTTCTTCATTTCGTCCTTCTTCATGCCGTCCTTGGACATCGAATCCTTGGACATCGAGTCCTTCTTCATCTCGTCCTTCTTCATGCTGTCGCTCTTGGACATGGAGTCCTTCTTCATGCTGTCGGCGAAAGCCGCCGGCGCGAGCGCGACGCCACCGGCGATGGCGGCGGACAGGATGGCGGAGAGCAGAACGGTTTTCTTCATAACGATCCTCCAGAGGTTTGACGTTGCGGTCATTTGGCTAGCACGCACCCCCGCACACGCCCTCATCAGGTCTCGTTGTCGGAATCTGGCGTTCGGCTCACGGTTCTGTGAGAATGACGGACCGGCTGAATGCCCGCGAAGGAGCCCGTTAGTGACCGACCCGACCGCCACCAAAACCAATCCAGGCCATTTTTTCGAGGATTTCCGCCTCGGCCAAAAGCTTCGCCACGCCACCCCGCGCACGGTCACGACCGGCGACGTGGCGCTCTATCACGGCCTGTTCGGGCCGCGTTTTGCGGTCCAGTCGTCGGACGAATTCGCACGCGCTATCGGGTACCGCCAGGCGCCGCTCGACGACCTGCTGGTCTTCCACATGGTGTTCGGTATGACGGTGCCGGACATTTCCCTGAACGCGGTCGCCAATCTCGGCTACGCCGACTGCCGGTTCTTGAAGGCGATCTATCCCGGCGCGACGCTGAACGCAGTGTCGGAGGTCATCGGGCTGAAGGAGAACTCCAACCGCAAGACCGGCATCGTCTATGTGCGCTCGCGCGGCTTCGACGAGACTGGCGACTGTGTGCTCGACTACGCCCGCTGGGTGATGGTGCGAAAGCGCGACGAGAGTGCGCCGGCGCCGGAAGAAAGCGTGCCGGCCTTGCCGAAGACGGTCGCGCCGGATGCGCTGGGGTCCGCCTGCCCGCCGATCGGCGCGGCGGCCTACGACACCGCGCTGGCCGGCAGTCCGCACCGCTTCGGCGATTACAAGGCCGGCGAAAAGATCGACCACGTCGACGGCATCACCGTGGAAGAAGCCGAGCACATGATCGCCACCCGGCTCTATCACAACACGGCGAAGGTGCACTTCAACCAGTTCAGCGAAGCACAAGGCCGCTTCGGCCGCCGGCTGATCTACGGCGGTCACGTGATATCGCTGGCGCGGGCGCTGTCGTTCAACGGCCTCGGCAACGCCTTCCATATCGCAGCCATCAACGGCGGACGGCACGTGGCGCCCTTGTTCGCGGGGCTGACGGTGTTCGCCTGGTCGGAGGTGTTGGAAAAGGCGGAGGTGCCGGGGCGCACCGACGTCGGCGCTTTGCGCCTGCGCACGGTGGCGACCAAGGACAAGCCGTGCGGCGATTTCCCCTTGAAAGAGGGCGACAAGAACGATCCGACGGTAATCCTGGATTTGGACTATTGGGTGTTGATGGCGAAGTGAATGCTCCGTCATCCTGAGGTGCGAGCCAACGGGTCGGCGCGAAGCGCCGCCCGATGATAAACTCCGCGAGCCTCGAAGGATGACGGTTTCTGAGTCATGGGCCGTCGCCCTTCGAGGGCCGCTACGCGGCCACCTCAGGGTGACGGATTGAACTAGACACTCGCCCTTAAATGATCCACCAGTTGCCGCGCATAAGGCGGCAGCACCTTCTCGTCGCGCACGCAGATGGTCAGTTCGCGCAGGGCCCACGGGTCGGTGAGCCGTACCGCCTTGATCGCCATGTTGCCGCCGGTGCGCTCCACCGTAGTCTCCGGCACGATACCGACGCCGACAGCGCATTCCACCAGCCGGCAGATGGCGTCGAACGAGCGCAACTGCACGCGCAGCCTCAAAGGCCGGCCGATGCGGTTGGCCTTGTCGGCGAGGAAGCGCTGGATAGCGCTGGCGCGGTCGAGCCCGACCATGTCGTAGTCGAGCACCTCGGCGAAGCCGATGCGCGCGCGCGTCGCCAGCGGATGGTTCTTGCCGACGACCAGCACGAAACGATCGCTCCTGAACGGGAACGTATGCAGTCCGCCGTAATCGACAGTGCCGGCGACGATGCCGACGTCGCCGGTGCCGTCGGCGATCAGGCCGACGATCTCGTCGCTCAGGCGCTCCTCGAGATCGACGCTGATGTCGGGATAGGCGGTGAGGAACGAGCTCAGCGTCTCCGGCAGGAACTCGGTGAGCGCGTTGGTGTTCGACAACACGCGCACCTGGCCGGCGAGGCCGCGCGCGTAGGGCGTGAGGTCTTCGTTGAGCTTGTCGGTCTGCGCCAGGATGGCGCGTGCGTGCTGCAGTAACGTGCGCCCGGCCTGGGTTGGCGTCACGCCCTGGCGGCCGCGCACCAGGAGTTCGGCGCCGAAGGCGAGCTCCATCTTGCGGATGCGGGTCGAGGCCGCAGCCAGCGCCAGGTTCGCGCGCATGGCGCCATGGGTGATGCTGCCCGCCTCCACGGTGTGGCGGAATAGGTTGAGGTCGGTGAGGTCGAACCGCATCGGAATGGTTCCAGCCTTCTTATTTCGCGAAGGCAGGCTATCGGAAACACATATTGCAACGCGGTATCTTAAGGCCCATGCTTCGTAAATCAAGAAGCTAGCTGGCCCCCTGCGGCGCCGGCTGGCGTTTTCGCCTGCTTCGCGCTCGTTGCATTGCTGGGTTGCCTTGCCGGGCCCGTCTTGCCGGGGGGCTGTGTCGTTCGGCCGATTGGCTGGAAACATTTCCGCCACGCCGGACGCTTCAGATGCCGAAAGGAGTGCCGATCGGGATGCCGGCCACAACGCGCAACAGCCTCGCGATCATGAGCGCTTTGCGCCGAAGGGTACGTTGCGGCGCGAAAGAAGTTTCGTTAGGAAGCCGTCGCGACTGTCCGACCCCGCCGGGCAACACGCGTTGAGGAGAAAGACGATGGCCGAATTGGAGGCGCATGGCGCTGCCGGCGCAGGACGTCCACGCCCGCTTTCGCCGCACCTGCAGATCTACAAGCCGATGCTGACGATGACCATGTCGATCGTCCATCGCATCACCGGCGCGGCAATGTACTTTGGCATGCTGCTGCTCGCCTGGTGGCTGATCGCGGCGGCCTCGGGCCCGAACGCCTACGCCACCTTCCAGGCCTTCATCGGCAGCCTCATCGGCCAGCTCATCCTGTTCGGCTACACCTGGGCGCTGGTGCACCATATGTTCGGCGGCATCCGCCATCTGATCTTCGACACCCTGCACGGCTTTGAGCCTGCCGAGCGCGAAATGCTGGCGCTGACCAATCTGGTCGGCTCCGTCGCGGTCACGCTGGCGATCTGGGGCGTCGGCTACCTGATGGCGGGAGGCGCGCGATGAGCGAGGGTTCCAACCGTATCGTCACGCCGATGCGCCGGGTGCGCGGCCTCGGCGCCGCACGCTCCGGCACTGGCCATTTCTGGCATCAGCGGCTGACCGGCATCGCCGGCATTCCGCTGTCCGTCGCGCTGATCGTCATCGTGATGGCGCTGATGGGCCGCAACCACGCGGCAGTGATCCAGATTCTCGGCTCGCCGATCGTCGCGGTCATCATGCTGCTGTTCGTTCTCAATACCTGCTATCACATGTGGATCGGCATGCAGGAGATCATCGTCGACTACGTGCACGAAGATAAGCGCAAGTTCCTGGCGCTGATCGGCAATACCTTCTTCGTGTTCGCGGTTGGCTTCACCTGCGCCTTCGCCATCCTCAAGCTCTCGTTCGGAGTCTAGGCATGGCCAATAACGGAAAAGGCAACGGCGGGGCGCCGGGCACCAACGGACGCGCTTATCCGATCACCGACCATACCTACGACGTCGTCGTCATCGGCGCGGGCGGTTCGGGCCTGCGCGCCGTCGTCGGCTGCTCGGAGGCGGGCTTGCGCACCGCCTGCATCACCAAGGTGTTCCCGACCCGCTCGCACACGGTCGCGGCGCAGGGCGGCATCGCCGCCTCGCTCGGCAACATGGGCGAGGACGACTGGCGCTGGCACATGTACGACACCGTCAAGGGGTCGGACTGGCTCGGCGACCAGGACACCATCGAATACATGTGCAAGAACGCGCCCGAGGCGGTCTACGAGCTCGAGCATTGGGGCATGCCGTTCTCGCGCCGCGAGGAAGACGGCAAGATCTACCAGCGCCCGTTCGGCGGCATGACCACCCATTACGGCAAGGGCACCGCGCAACGCACCTGCGCCGCCGCCGACCGTACCGGCCACGCCATGCTGCATACGCTGTACGGCCAGGCGCTCAAGCACTCGGCCGAGTTCTACATCGAATACTTCGCCATCGACCTGATCATGGACGACGAGGGCCGCTGCCGCGGCGTGGTGGCACTCAACCTCGACGACGGCTCGATCCACCGCTTCCGCGCCAATATGACCATGCTGGCGACCGGCGGCTACGGCCGCGCCTACTTCACCTGCACCGGCGCCCACACCCAGACCGGCGACGGCAACGCCATGGCGCTGCGCGCCGGCGTGCCGCTGCAGGACATGGAGTTCGTCCAGTTCCACCCGACCGGCATCTACGGCGCCGGCTGCCTGATCACCGAGGGCTCGCGCGGCGAGGGCGGTTATCTGGTCAATTCCGAGGGCGAGCGCTTCATGGAGCGCTACGCGCCGTCGGCCAAGGACCTCGCCTCGCGCGACGTGGTTTCGCGCTCGATGACCATCGAGATCCGCGAGGGCCGCGGCGTCGGCAAGGAGAAGGACCACATCTTCCTTCACCTCGACCATCTCGATCCCGCAATCCTGCACGAGCGGCTGCCCGGCATCTCGGAATCCGCGCGCATCTTCGCCGGCGTTGACGTGACGCGCGAGCCGATCCCGGTGCTGCCGACGGTGCACTACAACATGGGCGGCATCGCCACGAACTATCACGGCGAGGCGCTGACCAAGAAGGACGGCAACCCCGACACCATCGTTCCCGGCCTGATGGCGGTCGGCGAAGCGGCCTGCGTGTCGGTGCACGGCGCCAACCGGCTCGGCTCCAATTCCCTCATCGACCTGGTGGTGTTCGGCCGCGCTGCGGCGCACCGCGCCGCCGAGCTGATCACCCCCGGCGACAGCCAGCCGGAGCTGCCGAAGGATTCCGCCGACAAGGCGCTCGGCCGCCTCGACAAGTTCCGCCACGCCTCCGGCGGCACGCCGACCGCGCAGCTTCGCCTGAAGATGCAGAAGGTGATGCAGAATAACTGCGCCGTCTTCCGCACCGGCGAGGTGCTCGACGAAGGCCACAAGCTGATCCACGAGGTCCACGCGGGGCTGCCGGACATCCACGTTTCCGATCGGTCGCTGATCTGGAATTCCGATCTCATCGAAACGCTGGAGCTCGACAACCTGCTGGCGCAGGCGGTGGTCACCATGGACTCGGCGCAGAACCGCACCGAGAGCCGCGGCGCGCACGCGCGCGAGGACTATCCCGACCGCGACGACCAGAACTGGATGAAGCACACGCTGGCGTGGATGGACGAGAAGGGCGAGGTCACCCTCGACGACCGCCCGGTGCACACCTACACGCTGACCAACGAAATCGCGTATATCGAGCCCAAGGCTCGCGTCTACTGACGCGAGCGTTGAAAGAGCCGCCGGTCTATTAGGACATAGCCATGGTCGAATTCACGCTGCCGAAGAATTCCAAAGTCACGCAGGGGCGCACCTGGCCGCACGCCGAGAACGCCGGCGCCGAGACCGAATTCCGCGTCTATCGCTGGAACCCGGACGACGGCGGCAACCCGCGCGTCGACACGTATTACGTCGACCGCCACGACTGCGGGCCGATGGTCCTCGACGCGCTCATCTGGATCAAGAACAACATCGATCCGACGCTGACCTTCCGCCGCTCCTGCCGCGAAGGCGTGTGCGGCTCCTGCGCCATGAACATCGACGGCACCAACACGCTGGCCTGCACCAAGGCGATCGACGACAACAAGGAGCCGGTGCGCATCTATCCGCTGCCGCACCAGCCGGTCGTCAAGGATCTGGTGCCGGACCTGACCAACTTCTACGCCCAGTACGCCTCCATCGAGCCCTGGCTGAAGACGGTGTCGCCGACGCCGGGCACCGAATGGAAGCAGAGCCACGACGACCGGGTGAAGCTTGACGGCATGTACGAATGCATCCTGTGCGCCTGCTGCTCGACCTCGTGCCCGAGCTATTGGTGGAACTCGGACCGCTATCTCGGCCCCGCCGCGCTCTTGCAGGCCAATCGCTGGGTGCAGGACAGCCGCGACGAAGGCACCGGCGAGCGCCTCGACAATCTCGAGGACCCGTTCCGGCTCTACCGCTGCCACACCATCCTGAACTGCTCGAAGGCCTGCCCCAAGGGCCTCAACCCGGCCAAGCAGATCGCCGAACTGAAGAAATCGATGGTCGAGCGGCAGGTTTAGCCGGCGCCTGACTGCTACTCCCGCTTGCCTGCGCCCCTGAAGTAGTACAATCTTCCCGTGTAGGGGAGTTGTGCCGTGCGTGGGTGGGGAGTTGCCGCCGCTCTGGCGGGTGCGTTGGTGAGCGCGGGCTGCGCCGGCCCGGTCAGCAAGCTGCCGACCGCCTCGCCCACGGCAATCGCCACCGAGCAGTACCGCCAGCAGCTCGCCGCCGTGCGCGCCTACTACCGCGACCTCGGCCGCATCGACAACGTCGCCTTCCGCATCCGCACGGCCAACACGCGCTTCTGCAAGGACAAGGTGGCGGCCGAGATCGGCCTGTTCGCCGGCACCATGCGTAGCCTGCCGCGCAAATACCACTCGGTCGCCGGCCACACGCTGGACCTGAGCTGGGATACGCCGCGGGCGATTTCGGTCGCCGCCGGCTCGCCGGCGGCGATTGCCGGCCTCGAGCCCGGCGACGACGTGCTCTCGCTCAACGGCGCGCCGGTACCGAAGACCGGCACCGTGCAGTGGATCGCCGACAGCGTGAAGAAGAACGGCACCGCGCCCATCACGCTGACCGCGCGGCGCGACGGCAAGCAGCGCACCCTCACGCTCTATCCGGTCATGGGCTGTTCGATCCCGATCGCGCTTCATGCCTCGCCGATCCCGAACGCCTATTCCACCGGCGACAAGATCGTCATCCAGTCCGGACTCTTAAGGCTCGCGCACAGCGACGCCGACCTCGCCATCGTCATCGGCCACGAGCTGGCGCACGCCAATCTCGGCCACATCCGCAAGAGACAAGAGAACGCACTCATCGGCGAGATCGGCGGCGCGGTGATCGACGGCGGCCTGCTGCTTGGCGGCGTCTACACCGGCGGCGCCTTCGCCAAGTACTTCGAAAAGGCCGGCGCCCGCGCCTACAGCATCGAGTTCGAGCGCGAAGCCGATTACGTCGGCGCCTATTACGCGGCGCGCGCCGGCTACGATGTCTCGGGCGCCGAGAACCTGTGGCGCGCGTTCGCGCTGGAGGTGCCGTCGAGCATCAGCCTCGCCACGGACCACCCGACCCCGCCGGCGCGTTTCGTCTACATGCGCAAGACCATCGCCGAGATCGAGGCCAAGGAACGCCGGCATCTGCCGCTGGTGCCGGAACCGGCGGCGCCGCGCACGCCGGTGGCGTTGGCGACGGGGCTCTAGAAGATGCCCCAGCCGCTCTTGGACTTCTTCGTCTTCACGCACGCCTCGCCGATGCAAAACCCGTTCAACTCGTTGAACGGCTGATAGGCGACGCCCGCGCACTTGTCGTCGCTGACGGGCACGAGCTGGTTGAGATGACCGGCAAAAAAGTAGGCACGCCGGGTCGAGACGCCCGAATAGCCGCCTCCTCCATGCGCCGTGTAGTGGACGCAGAGCGAATAGCGCTGGTCCTTGTCGACCGGCGTCAGCACCGGCGGCGAGATCTCGGCGCCCGTCACCGACGACGTGTCGTTCTTGGTGAACATCAGGCGCAGCGTCTTGATGATTTCGGCTTTGTACTCGGTCGGAAAAACGTTGGGATTGACGGTGACCGCGTCGCCCCCGCTCGACGAACAAGCGGCCAGCGCCAAAGCCAGCATCGAGAGCGCAACCGCCATGAACGCGTTCTTCGTCATCGCAAGTTCCCGCTTAAAGACCCGTCATTCCGAATTCGTTCACCGCTTCAGCCTGTTCCTGCGCTGGCCCAACGTGCGCAGGCGCAGCGCGTTGAGCCGGATGAAGCCTTCCGCGTCCTTCTGGTCGTAGGCGCCCTTGTCGTCCTCGAACGTCACCAGCGTCGACGAATAGAGCGAGGCATCGCTCTCGCGGCCGGTGACGATGACGTTGCCCTTGTAGAGCTTGAGCCGCACCTCGCCCTCGACCAATTCCTGCGACGCGTCGATCGCCGCCTGCAGCATCTCACGCTCGGGCGCAAACCAGAAGCCGTTGTAGATCAGCTCGGCGTAGCGCGGCATCAACTCGTCCTTGAGATGCGCGGCGCCGCGGTCGAGGGTGATCGATTCCATGGCGCGGTGCGCCGCCAGCAGGATGGTGCCGCCGGGCGTCTCGTAGACGCCGCGCGATTTCATGCCGACGAAGCGGTTCTCGACGAGATCGATGCGGCCAATGCCGTTGTCGTGGCCAAGCTTGTTGAGGGCGGCGAGCAGGGTCGCCGGCGACATCGCCTTACCGTTGAGGCTGACCGCGTCGCCCCGCTTGAAGCCGATGGTGATGTCGGTCGGCTGGTCGGGCGCGGACATTGGAGAAATCGTGCGCTGATAGACGATCGACGGCGCTTCCTGCGCGGGATCCTCCAGCACTTTGCCTTCCGACGACGAGTGCAGCAGGTTGGCGTCGACCGAGAACGGCGCCTCGCCTTCCTTATCCTTGGTGATGGTGATCTGGTGATCGCGCGCGAAGTTCAGCAGTTCCTCGCGACCCTTGAGGGTCCAGTGCCGCCACGGCGCGATGATCTTGATGCTGGGATCGAGCGCGTAATAGCCGAGCTCGAAGCGCACCTGATCGTTGCCCTTGCCGGTGGCGCCGTGACAGACCGCGTCGGCGCCGACCTTGTGGGCGATCTCGATCTGCTTCTTGGCGATCAGCGGCCGCGCGATCGAGGTGCCGAGCAGGTAGACGCCCTCGTAGACGGTGTTGGCGCGGAACATCGGGTAGACGAAGTCGCGCACGAATTCCTCGCGCAGGTCCTCGATGAAGACATTCTCCGGCTTGATGCCGGCGCGCAGCGCCTTCTCGCGGGCGGGTCCGAGCTCCTCGCCCTGGCCGAGGTCGGCGGTGAAAGTGACCACCTCGGCGCCGTAGGTGGTCTGCAGCCACTTGAGGATGATCGAGGTATCGAGACCGCCGGAATAGGCGAGGACGACCTTCTTGATGGATTTATCGGGGCTATTGCTGTCGGCCATTCTATCAAACCCGCGGCGCCGCCGCTTCCTCATGTCCTGACGCGCTCAGGCCCCCTTGGCCCGGGCAACTTGCGTGACCTTTCAATCCCTTACCGTATCGGCGGGGTCAAGGGGCCGGGGACGCGAGGCCGGGGCACCTCCAAAAAGGCTCGGGGACGGGGCGAAGCGCTTGCCGAACGTGCCAGCGGTCGGACCGCGGCTAGTTGCCGTCCAGCGGCTTGGTGAACTTGAGGCCAAAGTACGGCTCCACGGGCTTGTCCTGCTTCTGCGGGTCGTTGATCGACGGCACGTTGGGGTCGTTCGGATCGTCGGCGCTGACGCCCAGCGAGCCGCCGCCCAGCTCCATCGACGGAATGGTCAGCTTCTTGGTGCCGATTTCGGTCTTCTCGGTCTTCTTGCCGGTGTCGGACGGTGCGCCCTTTTTCCCGGAGTCGGCGGCGTGGGCGCCACCGCCGGTGACGGCTACCAGCAGGGCCAGTACCCAGAGCAGGCGTGGCTTCATCGCAAGTCCCTTGTTACGATCCATCACCAAGTGCCGCCACTCTTCGGCACCATTATGGCAAGCGGAAGTTGGCGGCCCTACTCGGTGACGTCCTCGTAGACATCCATGTCGGCGTTGCCGGCCAGGATCGCCCTCCAGCCCTGCAGGAAGCTGCGCACCATGGGATCGCTCGCCACCTTGTGGCGGTTGAGCTCGAGCGCGGCGGTGGCCTCGTATTCGATCTCGATGACGAGTTGGGCCGGATCGTCGACGTTCTGCAGCACCCGGAAGCGGGCCGCGCCCATGGTGCGGTAGAACGGCGCCGCACTGCGCACGAGGGCGAGCACATGGGCGGGGTCGCCCAGCGCCCGCATCTTGATTTGCAACAGCCGTTTGACGCTCGCGCCTGTCTCCGACAACCCGAATCCTCCTGCCAAGCGACCAAGACGATGGTTCCGGCAGGCTAACACGGGGGATCGCAGGTTGTCCGCCACCGCCGCGCGGCTCGGCCCGGCGGCGGGACCCGAGGCTCACCACCAGCCGCGGCGGCGTTCCAGGTCCTTGTCGGTGGAAGCGTCTTCCGGTCCGGCGATTTCGCGGCCGACGCGGCCCGCCAACCAGCGCAAGCCCGCGGTGCAACCGAGCCCGATCCGCCCGATGGCACGCTCGATCCGCTCGTCGTCCAGCCGCGTGCGCGGCCACCGGTAGATCAGCGCATAGGCGAGCCAGATCAGCAGATAGGTGAAGACGCCGGCGAACAGCGTGTCGGTGAAGAAATGGCCGCCGGCGACGATGCGCATGGCGGCCATGGCGCCGGTGAAGACGAGCGCCGCGCCGTAGGCGAGCGCGCGCCACTGCGGCGGCGCCAGCGCCGCCGGCGCCAGCGCCCAGGCCGCCGTTGACACGTCGCCGGAGACGAAAGAGCAGTTCTTCGGGCACTCGCCGCGCGGATCCCACCATGCAACGAAATGATACGGGCCGTCGAACTGCGTGACCTCAACCGGCCGCGGCCGGCCCCAGTGATCCTTGAGCGCCACATTCACCAGCAGGCCGGG
>JARRQH010000003.1:17655-53916 GCA_037381985.1 Pseudolabrys sp. | reverse complement strand
AACAACCCGCTCACGAAGATCGTTGGAAAGAGGTGCTGTCATCTGATGCTGGCCTCCTATCCAGCCAGCATCTTGAATCACAAAATCCGCCAAACGGGAATCCGTCACGATTCAGTCAAAACGTGAAACGCTCTAGCTCGCTTCCCGGAAACGCACCGCGGCTTCCAGATCCACTGACACCAGTTGCGACACGCCGCGCTCGGCCATGGTGACGCCGTAGAGCCGGTTCATGCGCGCCATGGTGATCGGGTTGTGGGTGATGATCACGAAGCGGGTGTCGGTCGAGCGCGTCATCTCGTCGAGCATGTCGCAGAAGCGTTCCACGTTGTGGTCGTCGAGCGGCGCGTCCACCTCGTCCAGCACGCAGATCGGCGCCGGATTGGTGAGGAACACGGCGAAGATCAGCGCCATCGCGGTCAGCGCCTGCTCGCCGCCCGAGAGCAGCGACAGCGTCGCCGGCTTCTTGCCGGGCGGCTTGGCCAGGATTTCCAGCCCCGCTTCCAGCGGATCGTCGCTCTCGATCAGTTGAAGCTCGGCGGTGCCGCCGCCGAACAACTGGGTGAACAGGTGCTGGAAGTGCTTGTTGACCTGCTCGAACGAGATGAGCAGCCGCTCGCGCGCCTCGCGGTTGAGGCTCTGGATGCCCTGACGCAGCTTCTTGATCGCTTCCACCAGGTCGTCGCGCTCGGTGGTGAGCGAGGTGTGCTGGGTTTCGACCTCCTGCAGTTCCTCGTCGGCGCGCAGGTTGACCGCGCCGAGGCGCTCGCGCTCGCGCCGCAGCCGCTCCAGGGTCGCCTCGATCTCGGCGACGTCGGGCAGTGCCTGATCGAGCTTCATCTCGGCCATCTCCGCGACGGCCGAAGGCTCGACTTCCAGCATCTCGCGGATTTCGTGCTCGATGTCCGCGTGGCGCCGCTTGGCCGCTTCGAAGCGTTCCTCGGCGCGCGCCAGGTCCTCGCGCGCGGTGCTCGCCGCTTCCAGCGCCGTGCGGGCGTCGCGGTCGGCTTCGGCCAGGGCGTTTTCGGCTTCCTGCAGGCGGTCGGCGCAGGCGCGGCGCTCGGCTTCGGCCTGCTCGACCTCGCTGATCAGGCCGTTGCGCTTTTGCGCGAATTGTTCGGGCGCGTTCTGTAATTCCGCCCGGTCGCGTTCGGCTTCGGTCGCGCGCTGCTCGAGCGTGGCGATCTGGGCGGTGGCGCCTTCCTGGCGCTGCTGCCAGCCGGCGCGATCGTTGGCGAGCGTGGCCAGGCGGCGATCGGCGAGCTCAGCTTCGCGCACGATCGCCTGCTGCTCGGCGCGCACTTCGGCGAGCTTGCCGCGCTTACCCGCGATGTCGTCGCGCACGGCGGCCATTTCGGCTTCGAGCTCGGCGGCGGGGGCGAGCTCGGCGAGGAAGCCCTCGGACTCCGTCTTGGCGGCCGTCGCCTCGTCGCGGTTGGCGGTGAGCCGCACCCGCGCTTCCGACAGCGCCGAGACGCGCGCGGCGTTGCGGTTGACTTCACGCTCGGCGACGTCATGGGCGTCGCGCGCCGCGGTGGCATCGCGCTGGCGCTCGCGGGCGGCGTTGCGCGCGTCGGTTTCCGCCTGGCTCGCGGCTTCGAGCGTGCTCTGAGCGGCTTCGACGACGCCGCGCGCGGCCTCCGCTTCGGTGCGGGCAAGCTGCAATTCGGCTTCGATGTCGGCAAGGCGAGCGCGCTCGGCCAGACGCCGGGCGGCGCCGGTCGGCGCGTGCGCGGCGGCGGCAAAGCCGTCCCAGCGCCACAAGTCGCCGTCGCGCGAGACGAGCCGCTGGCCCGGCTTCAGCGAACCGCTATGCCGGTTGCCAGTGTCGCGGTCGACCACGCCGATCTGCTGCAGCCGGCGCGCCAACTCGGCCGGCGCCTCGACATAGGCCGACAGCGGCTCGATGCCTCCCGGCAATTTGGGATCGGTCTCATCCACCGCAGAACCCATCCAGCGCATGGGCGCCGACGGATCGATCGGCGCGTCGAGATCGTCGCCGAGCGCGGCGCCCAGCGCTTTTTCGTAGCCCTTCTCGACGGTGATATTGTCCATCACCGGCGGCCACATATTTTTGGTCTCGACGGCGAGCACCTTGGAGAGCGTCTTGGCCTCGGTCTCCAGCCGCTGCGCCTTGCGCTCGGTATCGCTGAGCGGCCCGCGCGCGGCCTCAAGCTTCTGGCGCGCTACAGTGTGGGCGACCTCGGCATCGACGGCGGCGGTATCGGCGGCGGCAACCGCGGCCTGCGCGGCATCGACCGCCGCGGTGAGGGCGGCGAGGTCGGGACCGTCGCTCGCCTGCAGCGTCGCGAGTTCGCGCTCGATTTCGGCGAGTTCGGCGTCGAGCTTGGCGGTGCGCTCGGTGTGCTGGCGCACGGCGCTTTCGAGCTGGTTGCGGCGCGCGGTGAGATCGGCGTGCTTGGCGGTGAGATCCGAGAATATCTTTTCGGCCGCCTCGACCTCGCCGGTGGCCTCGGTGACCTTGGCCTCGGCGCCGCTGCGGCGGCTGGCATTATCGTGGGCGTCGCGGCGGATGGTCTCTTCTTCCTCGGCGATGCGAGCGAGCGCTGCCTCAGCGTCGGCGGCGAGCTTCTGCTCGCGCTCGCGGTCGGCGGCGAATTGCGTGATCCGCATTTCGAGCTCGGTCAGCCGGTCGCGGGCGCGCTGTTCCTCGCGCTCAAGCTCGGCCATGGCGGCGTTGATGCGATTGAGCGCGGCGCCGGCGCGCGCTTCGGCGTCGCGCAGCTCGGGGAGCGCCGCTTGCGCCGTCGCCTGGCGCTTGGAGGCTTCCGCCTGCTCGCCGGTGCGCTCGGCGACGGTGCGCTGGCAGACGTCCTTGGCGTTCTCGGCATCGGTCACTTCGATGCCGGCGGCGCTCCAGCGCAGGTGATAGAGCGTCGCCTCGTTCTTGCGCACCTGCGCGGAAACGGTGCGGTAGCGCACCGCCTGGCGGGCCTGCTTCTTCAGGCCTTCCATTTGCGAGGCGAGCTGGCCGATCACGTCTTCCAGCCGCAGCAGGTTCGATTCCGCCGCCTTCAGGCGCAGCTCGGCCTCGTGCCGGCGCGCGTGCAGGCCGGCGACGCCGGCGGCTTCTTCCAGCACGCGGCGGCGCTGCTCGGGCTTGGCCTGGATGATCTCGCCGATGCGGCCCTGGTGCACCAGCGCTGGCGACCGCGCGCCGGTGGAGGCGTCGGCGAACAGGATCTGCACGTCGCGGGCGCGCACCTCGCGGCCGTTGATGCGGTAGGTGGAGCCGGACTCGCGCTCGATGCGGCGCGCGATGTCGAGGGCTTCCTGGTCGTTGAAGGCGGCCGGCGCCGAGCGGTCGGCGTTGTCGATCAGGATGCCGACCTCGGCGTTGTTGCGCGCGGGCCGGGAGGTGTTGCCGGAAAAGATGACGTCGTCCATCGAGGAGGCGCGCATGGACTTATAGGAGGATTCTCCCATAACCCAGCGCAGCGCTTCCACCAGATTGGATTTGCCGCAGCCGTTCGGCCCCACCACGCCGGTCAGTCCCGGTTCGATCAGGAAATCGGTGGGCTCCACGAACGACTTGAACCCGAGCAGCCGCAGCCGTGTGAGCTTCATGTGATTTCAGGCCTCATTCCGGCAGGCTGGCAGCGCCGCCTGCCACCGGGTCTTTCGATACCAGATTCGCTGACTGTTCCGGGGCTTGGCCGGAATCTTGTCCTTAGGCACCGCATTTGGCCGGAGAATGAACAGCCGCGTGCGCTGGGGCAATGACGAAGCGCCGCCGCGCGGCGGTTTTCCCAATGTTTCGTTGTAAGGGGTGGCAAAATAGGGGCGGACGGCCCCGACAGCGGGCCGTCCGCCGGGCTGAAACGGCCTATTTCTGCTTCTTGAGCGCGGCGTCCAGCAGCTTGGCGAAAGCCTCGTATTCGAGGGCGCCTTCCGTCGAGGTGCCGTCGATGAAGAAGGTCGGCGTCGCCTTGACCTTGAACTGGTCGATGGCGCGCTTGCGCTCGGCCTGCACCTTGTCGAGCTGTTTCTGGTCCGACAGGCAGGCCTTGAACTTTTCTTCGGTCATGCCGGCCTGCTTGGCGATGGCGAGCATGGGCGGGATCGGCTTCCGGACCGCCCAGGTATCCTGCTGGCGGAACAGCGTGTTGACCATGTCGTAGTACTTGGGCGCGCTGCCGTCGGCGGCGCAGCGGGCCATCATGAAGGCGGCGGCCGCCAGCGGGTCGAGCGGGAACTCGCGCAGGATCCAGCGCACTTTGCCGGTGTCGATGTAGTTTTTCTTGATCTGCGGATAAGCCGTCTCGTCGAAATGGGCGCAGTGCGGGCAGGTCATCGAGGCGTATTCGACCACGATGACCGGCGCGTCCTTCGCGCCCAGCACCATGTCGGGCAGCGGCTGTGGCGCCATCAACTCGGTCATCGACACGGTTTCGGCCTCAGCCGGCGTCGGGATCAGCGCGAGCAGGGAACTGCCGCCAGCGGCGGTGACCAGCGCCGCGGTGGTGGCGCTAAGGCAGAAATCGCGGCGAGTGATCGGCACTGGAAACTCCTCGATGGCTTGTAACAGGGGGGCCGCCCAAGGTTGGCCTAGCTGGACAGGACGATTGTGGCAATGGCGGGCCTGCCTGCCAAGGCAGGTGCGGGCCATGTTCTATCTTATCGCGTTTCCGGACGGCGAACCGGTGCCCGCTTCGCCTGGAAACGCTCTCAGCGCCTCACTTTCGCTTGATGGCGGCCCCCAGGCGGGCGAGCGCCTGGCGCAGGCTCTCGTCCTCGACCTGCGGCAGGCCCTCCGCGATGCGGGCGGCGACGGCCGGATCGGGTGGCGGCGGAACCGGTTTCGGCGCCCGGCGCCGCAGCGGGGCCTGGCGCAGTGCCAGTCGGCCCACGGCGCGCCAGCCGAAGAAGCGGTTGACCCGCTCCAGGATCACCGCCGAGAGGTGCTGGATCTCGATCGCCGCCGGCCCCTCCACCCGCAGCACCAGGGTGGCGGGTTCCGCCGTTTGCTCGTCGTTCTGGCGCGGCCAATTGATCTTGAGCGGCTCGCTGTGGGTGGCGATCTCCGCGCCCACGATATCGGCCCAGCGGGCGACGATCTCGGTCGTGGCGAAGCCCTGGCGCTTGAGCGCGTCGTTGAGGGTGGCGCCGGCGATGGCAGACAGCGGCCGGGGAAAACTCTTCGCAGGCTTGTTCATCTGAGGACGTATCTCGGGCATCGTCGTTGCCATGACCGTAGCAGTCCGCGCCCCGGCGCGAAAGAAAGCGCGCACCCTGCCGGACCCGGCCGATCTTCTCGCCTGGTACGACCGCCACGCGCGCGTGCTGCCCTGGCGGGCGCGTCCGGGCGAGCGGCCCGATCCGTACGGGGTGTGGCTGTCGGAGATCATGCTGCAGCAGACCACCGTGAAGACGGTCGGGCCCTATTACACGCGTTTCCTGGAACGCTGGCCGACGGTGACCGCGCTTGCCGAAGCCAGCCTCGACGACGTGCTGCGCGCCTGGGCGGGCCTCGGCTACTACGCCCGGGCGCGCAACCTGCACGCCTGCGCGCAAGCCGTGGTCGAACGCCATGGCGGCGAGTTCCCCGCCGATCTCGAACGCTTGCGCGCCTTGCCCGGCATCGGCGACTACACGGCGGCTGCCATCGGCGCCATCGCTTTCGATCTCGGCGCGGTGCCGGTCGACGGCAATGTCGAGCGCGTGGTGACGCGGCTGTTCACGGTGGAAGACGAACTGCCGGCGGCCAAGCCCGAGATCAAGAAGCTGGCGGCCTCGCTGCTGCCGCCGCATCGTTCGGGCGATTTCGCGCAAAGCCTGATGGACCTCGGCGCCTCGCTCTGTTCGCCCCGGAAGCCGGCTTGCGCGCTCTGCCCATGGAGCGGCGGCTGCATGGCGCATGCGCAAGGCAACCAGGAGACCTTTCCGCGCAAGGCGCCGAAGCGCGAAGGCCGGCTGCGGCGCGGCGCCGCCTTTGTCGCGCTGCGCGCCGACGGCTCTGTTTTGTTGCGGCAGCGGCCGGACAAAGGCCTGCTCGCCAAGATGACGGAAGTGCCGGGCAGCGATTGGTCCCACGATTTCGACGTGGCGAAAGCGCGCAAAGCCGCGCCGCGTTTGCACGACGGCATCAAGTGGTGCCGCCTGCCGGGCGTGGTTAGCCACGTCTTCACCCATTTCCCGCTCGAGCTCACGGTATTTGTCGCGCAGGTGCCGCGTGGGCTGCGCGCCCCGAAGGGTGCGCGTTGGGTCAAGCGCGCGGATTTGCCCGGCGAAGCCCTGCCCAAGGTGATGCGAAAGGTGCTAAGTCACGCGCTAACCTGAGCCGATAAGAAACGCGGGGGAGGCAGCGCTCAATGTCATTCGACCGCAAAGCGGCGGCCCTGTCGGGGCAATGGCTGCCGAGCCTGCGCTATCCGGATCCGCTGATCACCGTGCTCGATCCGCGCTTCAAGCAGTATCATCTGCCGGTGACGAGCATCGAACGGCTTCACACCGGCACGCGCTGGAGCGAAGGGCCGGTCTGGTTCGGCGATGCCCGCTCGCTGATCTGGAGCGACGTGCCGGGCGACTGCATGTATCGCTGGGACGAGGAGACCGGCAACGTCGCGCCGTTCCGCAAGCCCTCGAACAACGCCAACGGCAACACCCGCGACCGCCAGGGACGGCTCGTCACCTGCGAGCATCTCACCCGCCGCGTCACCCGCACCGAATACGACGGCACGATCACGGTGATCTGCGATCAATTCGAGGGCAAGCGGCTGAATTCGCCGAACGACGTGGTGGTCAAGTCAGACGGTTCGATCTGGTTCACCGATCCGCAATTCGGCATTCTCGGCAATTACGAAGGCAGCAAGGCCGAGCCGGAACTGCCGACGAACGTCTATCGCGTCGACGGCAAGACCGGCGCGGTAACGGTGGTGGCCGACGGCATTGACGGCCCGAACGGGCTCGCCTTCTCGCCCAACGAGAAAACGATGTACATCGTCGCGTCGCGCGGCGAGCCGCGTATGATCCTCGCCTACGACGTGGTCGCGGGCGGCGACAAGCTCGCCAACGGCAAGATGCTGATCGATGCCGGACAGAGCACGCCCGACGGCTTCCGCCTCGATATCGACGGCAATCTGTGGTGCGGCTGGGGCATGACGCCGGAGCTCGACGGCGTGCGCATCTTTTCGCCGCAGGGCGAGCCGATCGGGCATATTTCATTGCCGGAGCGTTGCGCCAACGTCTGCTTCGGTGGCAAGAAGCGCAATCGCCTGTTCATGGCGGCCGGGCATTCCCTGTATGCGCTTTACGTCAACACGCAGGGTGTGGCCGGCGGCTGATTCAGTGATTCAGAAGGAGAGTGAAGAGAAATGACTATTGAACGCAAAGAAGTCGGCCCGCGTATGAGCAAGGCGGTGGTGCACGGCAATACCGTCTATCTCGCCGGCGTGGTCGCCAACGAGCCGAAGGGCAAGAACGTCACCGAGCAGACCAAGGATATCCTGGCGCAGATCGACGGCCTTCTGGCCGCGTGCGGCACCGACAAGTCGAAGCTGCTGAAGGCCAATATCTGGATCACCGACATGGCCACCTTCGGCGAGATGAACGCGGTGTGGGACGCCTGGGTATCGTCCGGCAACACGCCGGCGCGCGCCTGCGTCGAAGCCAAGCTCGCCACCCCCGACTATACGGTCGAGATCATGGTGGAAGCGGCGAAGTAACGCCGCGAACAGGTGGCGTCGCAGGGGAGGTCTTAATGACGTTCGATTTCGGTCCGCTCGTCCCCGCCGACGTTCCGGCGCCGGCGGCGAAATGGAAGGGCCCCGCGCGCTACCACTTCATCGGCGGCAACAACGACCCCGACGGCGTGCCGGTCGCGGACCTGACGGCGGCGGCGCACGCCGTGCGCGCGCGCGACGCTCGTATCAAGGCGAGCTTCGACGACATCATGCTGGTCTCGGGCTCGCTGCAGGCGATTGATCTCGTCAACGGCGCGCTGCTCGGGCGCGGCGACACCATCATCTGCGAGCGCGACTGCTACGAGGGCACGCTCAATCGTTACAAGCGATTGGGCGTCAACGTCGTCGCCATCCCGCTCGACCAGGATGGCATGAAGGTGGACGCGCTCGATCCCAAGGACATGCCGGTGTCGCGGGAGGAGCAATTGCGCGGCGGCGACGTTGACGTGTTCCGCGTTCCCTGCCAGATCGGCTGCGGCGATCTGTAGGAATCGATCATGGAAACCCTGTTGCCCCTGGCCGAGAAAATCGCGGCTCTCTTGAAGCAGCGTAAAGAGACCATCGCCGTGGCGGAATCGTCGACCGGTGGGCTTGTCTCGGCCGCGCTGTTGGCGCAGGCCGGCGCCTCGGCTTATTTCGTCGGCGGCGCGGTGGTCTACACCCAGACATCGCGTGCGGCGCTGCTCGGCATCACCGAAGCCGACATGGCGGGCCTGCGTCCCTCGACCGAGTCTTACGCGCTGCTGTTCGCGCGCCGCATGCGCGACAAGCACGACACCACATGGGCCATCGGCGAAACCGGCGCCACGGGGCCGACCGGCAACCGCTATGGTGACGCCGCCGGCCACAGCTGCATCGCGGTCATCGGGCCGGGGATCGAACGCGCGATCACGCTGGAGACGGGCGCGAGCGATCGCCAGGCCAACATGCGCGCGTTTGCGGGAAGGGCGCTGGAGCTGTTTGCGGAAGAGGCTGAGAAGTGAAAGCCTCTCTCCGTCACCCTGAGGCGCGAGCGAAGCGAGCCTCGAAGGGCGGCGGCCGCTGACGTCGGGCCGTTCATCCTTCGGGGGCCGCTGCGCGGCCACCTCAGGATGACGGGTTGACCTCTACTCCGCCGCTTCCGCCATCTCGGCGCGCACCTTGGCGCGGAAGGTATCGATGGGCTTGAGGCCCTTCTTGGTCTCGACGTGCCAGAAGGTCCAGCCGTTGCAGGCCTCTAACCCCTGCGCCAGCGCGCCGATCTTATGGATCGAGCCGACCTTTTCGCCCAACGAAATAGTTCCGTCGGCGCGCACCAGCGCCTTGTGGCGTTTCTTGGCGTCGGTGAGGACCGTGCCGGGCGTCACCAGCCCGCGCTCGACCAGCGATGCGAACGCGACCCGCGGCGCCTCGCGCGCGGTGACGAAGGGCGCCAGCGCCGGCGCCTCAATGAGCTGGGTCGCGGCGATGCGCTTTTCCGCCGCTTTGGCATAGGCCGGATCGCGCTCACAGCCGACGAATTTGCGGCTCAGCCGCTTGGCGACCGCACCGGTGGTGCCGGTGCCGCAGAATGGGTCGAGCACCAGGTCATCAAGCCGCGACGACGACAGCAACACGCGGCTGAGCAGCGCTTCCGGCTTCTGGGTCGGGTGCAGCTTCTTGCCGTCCTTGCCCTTCAGGCGCTCTTCGCCGGTGCACAGCGGAATCGTCCAGTCGGAACGGACCTGCACGTCCTCGTTGCCGGCTTTCAGGATCTCGTAGTTGAAGGTGTAGCCGCGGGCGTTGGGCTCGCGCGCCGCCCAGATCAGCGTCTCGTGGGCGTTGGTGAAGCGGCGGCCGCGGAAGTTCGGCATCGGGTTGGTCTTGTGCCAGATCACGTCGTTGAGGATCCAGAACCCGAGGTCCTGCATGATGGCGCCGACGCGGAAAATGTTGTGGTAGGAGCCGATGACCCAGATGGTGGCGGCCGGCTTCATTACGCGGCGGCACGCGGCCAGCCAGTCGCGGGTGAAGGTATCATAAGCCTTGAAGCTGTCGAACTTGTCCCAGTCGTCGTCGACGGCATCGACGCGCGAATCGTCGGGACGTTTGAGGTCGCTCTGGAGCTGCAGATTGTACGGCGGGTCGGCGAAGACCAGGTCAACGCACTCGGCAGGCAACGTTTCCATCGAGGCGACGCAGTCGCCGCTCAGAACGCGGTAATCCGGGGTGGAGTTTGAAACTCCACGGGGCGCCCGTGAGGGCGCCCCGCGACGCGAGACAACCATGACTCAGAACTCTGACTCAAGGACAACGCGGTCGGCGACGCGGGACCTACAACCGACAGGCCTGCAATATGGCCCCTCAAGGTAAAAAAGCGGTTTATGAACAACGCCATGTGCTGGGAAAATTCTGCCTATCGCACAGGCGCTTACGCCTTATCAACGTACCGAAATGGGACGCCTCGAAGGCGCCGCAAGCGTCCCCACATGATCGGTCCGCGCAACGGTGCAATACATTGGCGCCACGTGCCGGCGTCATGGAATGACAGTATGGTGGCGACGACAGGGGGAGACACTTGAATGCGTTGGGACAAGTTTCGCCGTAGCGACAATATCGAAGACGATCGCGACAGCAGTGGTGGTTTTGGCATGCCCGGCGGCGGCTTCCGCATGCGTGGTGGCGGCCTCGGCATCGGCACGGTGATCGTTCTCGGCCTGATCGGCTGGGCGTTCGGCATCGATCCGTCGGTGCTGATCGGTGGCGCCGAACTCATCAGCGGTGGCGGCTCGTCCTACCAGCAGCCGTATCGGGCGTCGACGCGCCGCACCGGCACGCCCAGCGACAGTACCGGACAATTCGTTGCCGCCGTCCTCGGCAACACCGAGGACGTGTGGACCGAAATCTTCCGCGTCAACGGCCGCCAATACCGCGCGGCGCCGCTCAGGCTTTACCGCGGTGGCGAGCAGGGCGGCTGCGGCTTCGCGCAAGCCGCCATGGGGCCGTTCTATTGTCCGCGCGACCAGCACATCTACCTCGATACCTCGTTCTTCCGTGACATGCAGGTGCGCTTTCACGGCTGCACCGGTAAGGCTTGCGAATTTGCCGAGGCCTACGTCATCGCGCACGAGGTCGGCCATCACGTTCAGGACCTGATCGGCATCCTGCCGAAGGCGCAGAACGCCGAGCGCGCCGCCGGCAGCAAGGCGGCGGCCAATCGCATCCAGGTGCGGGTGGAACTGCAGGCCGACTGTTTCGCCGGCATCTGGGCGCATCATTCCGATCAGCGCTGGAACTCGATCGAGCCCGGCGATGTCGCCGCCGCGTTGCAGACCGCCGCCGCGATTGGCGACGACACGTTGCAAAGGCGCGCGCGCGGCCAGGTGGTGCCGGATTCGTTCACCCATGGTACCTCGGCGCAGCGCCAGCGCTGGTTCAGCCGCGGCCTGAAGGCGGGTACGCTGTCGGCGTGCGACACCTTCTCAGCCGCCTCGCTTTAGGGAATTCCATCATGCCCGGGATCGATGAAAGCAAACAGTTCGTGCCGCTGAAGATCGCGGTGCTGACCGTGTCGGACACGCGTGCGTTGGCCGACGACAAGTCGGGCCAGACGCTGGTCGACCGGCTGCAGGCGGCCGGCCATCAGCTTGCCGACCGCGCCATCGTCAAGGACGAGGTCGAGGCCATCCGCGCGCAGGTGAAAAAGTGGATCGACGACAAAGCGATCGACGTCGTGATCTCTACCGGCGGCACCGGCTTTACCGGCCGCGATGTGACGCCGGAAGCGGTCGAGCCCTTGTTCGAGAAACGCATGGACGGCTTCGCCACGCTGTTCCTTATGGTTAGCTACGGCAAGATCGGCACCTCGGCGATCCAGACCCGCGCCACCGCCGGCGTCGCCAACGCCACCTACGTCTTTTGCGTGCCCGGCTCGCCCGGCGCCTGCAAGGATGCCTGGGACGACATCCTGGTGCACCAGCTCGACTACCGCTACCGGCCCTGCAATTTCGTGGAGATCCTGCCGCGGCTCGACGAGCACCTGCGGCGCGAGAAGGCGAAAGGCGCGACGGTTTAGCCCGCTTTCGACACGCGCAGCATTCTCTGGCTGTCATTGCCCGCGAAAGCGGGCAATCCAGTAATCACGGTGCTCTCGGTGTGTACTGGGTCCCCCGCCTTCGCGGGGGATGACCGCCGAGATTGAAGCGGCGGTTACAACTCCATATCCCAATACTCCGCCACCACGTCCACGCCGAAGCTGCGTTTCTTTTCGCTGCTCGTCAACGTGAAGCCTGCTTTCTCGTAGGTGTGGCGCGCGGCGGTGAGCACGCTGTGGGTCCAGAGCGTCATCTTTTTGTAGCCGGCGGCGCGCGCGAAGTTGACGCATTCGTCGACCAGTTTGGTGCCGAGCCCGAGCCCACGTGCTTTCGGATCGATCAGCAGCAGGCGGATGCGCGCGACCTCGCCGGAATCCTTCACCACCATGACGCAGCCGACGTTCTCGCCGTCTATCTCGGCGATCCAGCAACGCTCGCGCTTGGAGTCGTAATTGTTGACGAAGTCGGCGACGATCTGCGCGACCAGCCCCTCGAAGCCGTCGGTCCAATTGTATTCCTCGGCATAGAGGTGGCCGTGCGCTGCCACGATCCAACCGAAGTCGCCGTGCTTCGGCTCGCGTAACGTATAGCTGCGTTCTTTTGCGCCGCCGTCTTCACCCAGCAGCGTCTCGATCGTTTCCATGGCGTTCACCAGTCTTTCCTGTTGGTCGCTCCTCAATCGGCCGAGCATGTCGGCCACGTCCTTGTTCGAACGCTCTTCGGCCGGCGCGAAGGTCTTGCGGCCCTTGGCCGTGAGCGAGAGATGGCTCTGCCGCGCGTCCTGCTTGGAGGTCTTGCGCGCGATCAGCCCGCGCTTCTCGAAATTGCGTAAGCTCCGGCTCAGGTAGCCGGCGTCGAGATCGAGTACGCGCGCGATGTCGCTGGCTGTGGGGCCGCCGCCATCGGCTGCGCCTTGTGCCGTTCCTTGTGCCGTTCCTTGCGCGATCTCGTAGAGCACGCGCATCTCGCTGAGCGAGTAGGCGGTGTCGAGAAAGGTTTTGCGCAGCGCACCGATCTGCCGCGTGTAGAAGCGGTTGAAGCGGCGCACCGCGGCGATGCGTTTCGCAAGGGTCTCGGCCATGACGCTAGCGTCGCGCATTTGGTTGACAAAGTCAAATATATGACGCAGGCCATGTGCACGCAGCTTCACCCTCCCCTTGAGGGGGAGGGTCGATGCGCGAAGCGCATCGGGGTGGGGTGATTTATCTCGCGGTCGTTCACCCGCTCCCGCCAGCCATCGCTTCGCTCGCGGGGGTGAGGCGAGTCGAAAGGTCGGTGTGAAAGGCAATTACCGCGTCGCGGTCGCTACCGCCGGCAGCATGGCGATGCGGCGGCGGCCGAGCTTACGCAGCAGCGCGGCATCGGCGTCGGCGCGTTCCGGATGGCCGCCGAGCGCCCGGTAGAGCTGCTTGGGGATCAACAGGCCCTGCTCAGGGCCCGGGCGTCCGCCGCAGGCCAGCCGCAGCACGTGGAGGAGCTCTCCCAGTCCCGGCCGCAGCGGATCGGCGACGCCGGCGGGCCGGAACATGGCGGCGCGGCTCGCCTTCGCGGACAGGTCATTCGTCTGCATGAAGCGCTCGGTGGCCTGGATCCAGCCTGGCTCCGGCACGCAGCCGGCGCGCAGGAACATCAGCCACGGCGTGCGCGTGGTCTCGGCGGCGGCCTTCAGCCGGACGCCCTGGGGGGCACCTGAGCGCAGGTAGCGGCAGCCCGCGATGTCGGCGATCTCCTCGGTGTCGTCGGCGGAGCCGGCATCCGCCACGATCACTTCCGCCAGCAAGCCGGCGGTGGCGCCGGGCACGAGCGCGGCCAGCGTGCGCACCAGCGCATGCTCCGATTCGTGCGTATCGATGATCGCGCTCAGCATCGCGGCGTCGGCCCCTAAATACCGCTCCACCATATCATGATGGGTTCGAGCCGATCCCTACGACATCCGGCGCGACTTTCTCAAATCGGGGATTTTTCAAAAATGTTCTTGTTATGTTCACAATTGATCCCTAGGTTGCCGGCCATGGCTCGACCACACGACGCCCTGAAGCGCCCGCCGGAAAAGGAGCTGCCCTCCGCGCCGGCGGGCGCACAAGGGACCGACAGATACGACGGCATCAGCGAACTGCTCGGCGTGGCGGTCGAGTTCGAGCGCCGACGCGGCCGCGGCGCGCAATCGAACGCCTCCGGCCGCTACGAGACGATGGCGCGCGTTGCCTTCGACGACGGCTGGCAGAGCCTCGAGGAACTGCCGGCGTTCAAGACCACCGTTTCGGTCGACTCGACGCGCAAGATCATTGCCCGCAACGATTCCCCCGACATCGGCTTCGACCGCTCGATCAATCCCTATCGCGGCTGCGAGCACGGCTGCGTCTATTGCTTCGCGCGCCCGACCCACGCCTATCTCGGCATGTCGCCCGGGCTCGACTTCGAATCGCGGCTGCTGGTGAAGCCGGATGCGGCCGAGCTGCTGGCGCGCGAGCTGTCGGCGCCGAGCTACCAGCCGAAGGTGATCGCCATCGGCACCAACACCGATCCCTATCAGCCCATCGAGCGCCGCTACCAGGTGATGCGCCGCATCCTCGAGGTGCTCGACCGCGCCAATCATCCGGTCGGCATCGTCACCAAGTCGGCGCTGGTGACGCGCGACATCGACATCCTCGCGCGCATGGCCAAGCGCAACCTGGTGAAGGTGGCGCTGTCGGTGACGACGCTCGACGCCGGCCTCGCGCGCACCATGGAACCGCGGGCGGCGACGCCGGCGCGCAGGCTGGAGGCGCTGCGTCGCCTGTCGGACGCCGGCGTGCCGGCCGCGGTGATGGTGGCGCCGGTGATCCCGGCGCTCAACGACCAGGAGATCGAGCGCATCCTCGACTCGGCCGCCGCCGCCGGCGTCAAGGAAGCAGGCTACATCCTGTTGCGACTGCCGCTCGAGGTGCGCGACCTGTTCCGCGAATGGCTGCAGGCGAACTATCCGCACCGCGAGGAGCACGTGTTCAAGCTGATCCGCGATACGCGCGGCGGAAAGGACTACGACGCCAAGTGGGGCGAGCGCATGAAGGGCACCGGCCCTTATGCCTGGATGATCGGGCGGCGCTTCGAGATGGCGTGCGAGAAGTTCGGCCTGAACGAACGCAAGCTCAGGCTCTCGACCGCGGACTTCCGCCCGCCCAAGCGCGAGAATGCTCAATTGAGCTTGTTCTGAAACGCTCGATGCTGTCCGCGCGGCGGCTTTGGCTGGTCCCGGTCGACGACCGCTTCATCCACACGGCGCGTGTCCCGCGCATTGACTTCGATACCGCCGCCGCGCACTCAATCGCGCATGGCACCCGCGCGAAAATCGTCCGGCCGTTTGCCGATGAAGGAGCAGCCTCTGCGCCCGAGCTTCCGGCGCGAGCGGCGCGCGCTCAATAAAGGCATCTGGCCGGTGGCCGGCTGCGACGAAGCGGGCAGGGGGCCGCTCGCCGGTCCGGTGGTGGCGGCTGCCGTGGTGCTCGATCCCAAGCGCATCCCGCGCGGCCTGAACGACTCCAAGAAGCTTGACGCCGCCGCGCGCGAAAAGCTCTACGCCAAGATCTGCGCCACGGCGGAAGTGGCGGTGGCGTTCGGTTCGACGGATCGCATAGACCGCGACAACATCCTGCGCGCTTCGCTCTGGGCCTTGTCGCGCGCCGTCAAGGCGCTGCCGGTCAGGCCGCAGTTCGTCTTCGTCGACGGTAACATGAAGATCGACTGCGGCTGCGACTGCGAGGCGGTGGTCTCGGGAGACGCGCTGGTCATGTCGATCGCGGCGGCCTCCATCGTCGCCAAGGTAACCCGCGACCGTTTGATGGCACGGATCGGCCTCGCTCATCCCGGCTACGGCTTCGAACGCCACATGGGTTACGGCGTGCCCCAGCATGCCAAGGCGCTCGACGAACTCGGCCCCACGGTCCACCATCGCCGCTCGTTCGCGCCGGTCGCCACTCGGCTTGCCGCCCTGGACGAGGCCGCCGACAAACCGGCCGACTTGTTGCCTCTTTAGCGCGTGTTCTCTATTGCTGCTCGCGCGTCCTCCCGCCGACCGGCAAGAGGAGGGGCCGGAAATGCGGGACCATGCACTACGTCTCCCTGATCGTCGAAGCCTTGCGCGGGCGCCCGCGGCTGGTGTTCTGGACCGCGGCGTTGACGCAAGCCTTCCTGTGGGTCGCGATACCGTCGCTGTTCTACAGCGCCCCGCCGGGCGACCTGCCGACGACGCTCGCGATCGGCCACGAATTCGTGCTTGGCAGCTATCTGGGGCCGCCGCTCGCCTTCTGGCTCGGTGAGCTCACCTTCCGCATCGCCGGCATCGTCGGCGTATATCTCTTGGCGCAGGCCTGCATCGTCGTCACCTATTGGGCGGTGTTCACCCTCGGGCGCGCCATCGTCGGGGTCCGCCATGCGGCGCTTGCCGTGCTGCTGATGGTGGGGATCGCCGCCTTCACGGTGCCGAGCGTCGACTTCGGCCCGGCGGTGCTGGCCGCGCCGCTGTGGGCGCTGGCGCTGCTGCACTACTGGCGGGCGCTGGGCGAGGACAGGCGCGGTGCCTGGTTTCTGCTGGCATTGGATCTGGGGCTGCTGCTGCTGGCGAGCTATGTCGGCCTGATCCTGTTCGTGCTGTTGGCGCTGTTCACGGTCGCGACACAGGCCGGCCGCCGCGCCCTTACGCATGCCGAGCCGTGGGTCTGCGTGCTGCTGTTTGCGATCGTCGTGTTCCCGCACGCGTGGTGGCTGGCGCATCAGAGCGATCTCGTCATCTCCAGCTGGCAGGCGAGAGCGGCGGCGGTCGGCCGCGTGCCGGCCTGGGTGTGGCTGGCGGCGTTCCTGGCGGCAAGCCATCTCGGCCTGGTGTTGCTGATCGTGCTCGCCACCGGCTGGCCGCGCGGGCGGCGCGAACGCGCGCGTGCGCCGGAAATCGACCGCGCGCCGGCGCCGGGCTTCGGCCGCGCCTATGTCTACGTGTTCGCGCTGGCGCCGGCGTTTGCCGCCGTCGCCCTTGCGGCGGCGGGCGGGTGGCTGGGGCCGTTCGATGGCGCCGCGCCGCTCTTGGTGCTGTCGGGGCTGGCGGTCGTCACCGCCGCCGGCGATCGCGTGCTGCTCTATCGCGAACGGCTCGTGTCCTCGGCCTGGCTCGGCATCCTGGTGGCGCCGCCGCTGGTTGCGGTTGTCGGCATCGCGGTGACGCCGTGGGTCGCCTCGGTCGATCCGCGCGTCGCGCAGCCGTCCAATGCCGAGGGCCGTTTCTTCGCGCAGACCTTTCAACGCCGCACCGGCGAACCGCTGCAGTACGTCGCCGGAGATCAACGTTTAGCGCCACTGATTGCGCTCGCCGCGCCGAGCCGTCCGCACGTCTATTTCGACTGGGCGCCGCAATGGAGCCCATGGGCGAGCGCCGCCGACATGCGGAAACACGGCGGCGTGCTGGTGTGGCCCGCGAGCGCCGCGCGCACCGCGCCGCCGGCGCGCTTGAAGTCGCAGTTTCCGGGTCTGGTGCCGGAAGTGCCGCAGTCGTTCGAGCGCAACGTGCAGGGCTTCCTGCCGTCCATCCGCCTCGGCTGGGCGGTGATCAGGCCGGCGAGCGAGGCCAAGCCCTGATCGGCCGACCCAGACACGTTCACCGTTTCACGGAACCGATGAACGGGTCCAAGCTTTTGTTTTGTCGCGTTTCCGGACGGCGAACCGGTTCCCACTTCGCCTGGAAACGCTCTAGATTGCGCGTTGGTTGACGCGCTCGGAAAGCGTCTCCGCGCTCTCTTTGCGCTCGCTGTAACGATCGACGAGATAGGCGGAAACGTCGCGGGTGAGCAGGGTGAACCTCGTCAGCTCCTCCATCACGTCGACGATGCGATCGTAGTAGGGCGAGGGCTTCATTCGGCCGGCTTCATCGAATTCGAGAAACGCCTTCGGGGTCGACGACTGATTGGGAATGGTGATCATCCGCATCCAGCGTCCCAGGATTCGAAGCTGATTGACGGCGTTGAACGACTGCGATCCGCCACTCACCTGCATGACGGCGAGGGTCTTGCCCTGTGTCGGTCGCACGGCTCCTGACGAAAGCGGAATCCAGTCGATCTGCGCCTTCATGATGCCCGTCATCGATCCGTGCCGTTCGGGCGAACACCAGACCATGCCCTCGGACCACGTGACGAGCTCGCGCAACTCGATCACCTTCGGGTGAGAGGCGTTCACATCGTCCGGCAACGGCAGATTGCCGGGATTGAATATCCTGGTTTCGGCGCCAAGCTTCCGCAGGATGCGCGCGGCTTCCTGTGTGGCAAGACGGCTATAGGAGCGCTCGCGCAGCGAGCCATAGAGCAGCAAGATTCTCGGAGGATGTGTCGAGCGCGGCGTGTTGAAGAGACGCCCCTGGTCGATCGGTTGAAAGCAAGCTTCGTCCAAGTTCGGAAAGGTGTCGAGCGGATCAGACAACGCGGCGTCCTTCTTCGTCCACGAGCAGTTGACCGTCTTCCTTGCGGAACGGGCCGGGCGGCAGGCGGTCCAGCAGTTCAAGCACGATTTCGCTCGGGCGGCAAAGCCGAACGCCCTTGGGCGTGCAGACGATCGGGCGATTGACCAGGATCGGGTGCGCGACCATGGCGTCGAGGATAACCTCATCGGTCACGCCGTCGTTCAGGAGACCCAACTCCGCCGCGGGCGATTTCGTCTCCCGCAACGCGGCGCGCGGGGTCAGCCCAGCCGCCGCGAACAGGCCGAGAAGCTGGGACCGCGTCCAGCCGGTTTCGAGATAGTCGATCACGATCGGGCTATGGCCTGCGGCTTCGATGATGGCCAGGACGTTGCGAGACGTCCCGCACGCGTCGTTGTGGTACGCCACGATAGTCATCGTTCAATCTCCAGACTCATTCTTCTTTACCTTGCAGGTTCACATGACATGGTGACGTCGGCCGGAAAACCGAAGGGGCGCTGTCCGGATAATGGTTGCGTCTTTTTCGGGACTCGCCCGGGCGCTACGGCCAACGCGTCTGAGGCGGCAATCTCCGTCGCTGGTGCCGTACGTGTCGCAGTTATTCCGGCGGCTGGTGCAGGGCTTCGTATCGTGTCATTCCGAATTGGGCGGCCCCGCGATCAGGAAGCCCACTCGTGCCGCTGCCCATGCAACCAAACGCTCACCAACAGAAACAATGGTACGTTTAACTCTGTTGAGGCGATTTAGTCGCTCTCCATCGAGCTCCTTGTGAGGTGATGCGCGATCATCGACGCCACCGACGAAGTTGAGCCAGGGTCTGGTGCAGCATCGTCCGATCGGTGTGTGTGTCGACATTTCATTCTCCGCGTTCTCGGAGGTTCACTCCCCGGCCGTCAGCCAGCGCGCCAGATCGTCCGCTTTCGGCAGGCCGCCGGCGTGCACCACCTTGCCGTCGATGACGATGCCGGGGGTGGCGGCGATGCCATAGTCGGCGATTGCTGCGTAGTCCGTCACCTTCTCGATCGTCACCGGCACGCCGAGCTTGTCGGCTTGCGCTTGCACCATCGTGGCGGTCTCGACGCAGCGCTTGCAGCCGGGGCCGAGCACCTTGACGTCCTTCATGATAGGTCTCCGTTACGAGAACAGCGCGTTGAACAGGAAGCCGACGGCCAGGATGCCGCTGCCGACGACGCCGATGAACACCGCGATCAGCCGTACGGTCAGCACTTTGCGCAGGATGATCATCTCCGGCAGCGACAGCGCGATCACCGACATCATGAAGGCGAGCACGGTGCCGAGCGCGGCGCCCTTGGTAACCAGCGCTTCCACCACCGGGATGATGCCGGCGGCGTTGGAATACATCGGGATGCCGAGCAGCACCGCGCCCGGCACCGACCACCACTCGCCGCGGCCCATGATCGTGGTCAGCAGATCGGCCGGCACGTAGCCGTGGATGAAGGCGCCGGCGGCGATGCCGGCGATGACCCACAGCCACACCTGGCCGACGATCTCGCGCACGGACTCGATGCCGGCCTTGATACGGTCGACGGTGGTTACGGATTCCGGCGGCAGATCGGTGGTGGTGGTGCGCAGGTCGCGTACCCAGTCCTGCAGCCAGTGCTCGAGATGCAGCCGGCCGATCACCCAGCCGGAGACGATGGCGACGCCGAGACCGAAGGCGAGATAGGTGAGGGCGACCTGCCAGCCGACCAGGCCGAGCAGGAGGCCGAGCGCGACCTCGTTGACCATCGGCGCCGCGATCAGGAACGAGAAGGTGACGCCGAGCGGCACGCCGGCGCTGACGAAACCGACGAACAGCGGCACCGCGGAGCAGGAGCAGAAGGGCGTGAGGATGCCGAGCCCGGCCGCCATCACGTTGCCGACGCTTTCGCGTTTGCCGGCGAGCAGCGCCCGCGTCTTGGCCGCCGAGAAGAACGTGCGCACCACGCCCATGGCGAACACCACGAGTGTAAGCAGCAGCAGAACCTTGGGCGTGTCGTAGGCGAAGAAGCTGATGGCCGCGCCGAGATGGCTGTCGGCTTTGACTGGCAGCAGGGCGGTAAGCCAGGAGGAAAACGTGGCGAGCTGGCTGTAGGCCGCGACCCACAATACGAGCCCGACTGCGGTCCAGGCCAGCCATTTACCGGCCGACTGATTTGGTGAGGGCTCGATGACAGGCGTCGCGGGGCCCACGGGGCTCTTGCAGCAGGTCTGGACGCTCATGCCGCTTTCCTTTCCTGGTCCGAAGGCAGCGCCAACGCGGCGTCGACGAGAGCGACGACCTCCTTTGGCAGGTCGGGCGTGCGGGTGTAGCGCACCCACTGCGCATCGCGTCGGTCGGTGACCAGACCCGCAAACTTGAGGGTGGCCATGTGGCGGGACATGCGGGACTGCGTTGCGCCCAGCTTTTCCATGAGCTCGCAGACGCAGTGCTCGTTGCCGTCCCAGATGAGGCGCAGGGCTTCGAGCCGGGTCGGCTCGGCGAGCGCGGAGAGAAGTGCGACAGAATTCATAGGTTTATGCCCTGATGTGCTTATGCGCATGAACGCATATATAGACTCCATGGCTCCCGTTGGCAAGGGCGAAGGGCGAGTCGGGCTGAGTGCGAGTCAGACTGGGTGCGAGCCGGGACAGGCGCGCCCGAGCCTTCCAGGCGCGCGCCTCGAACTAACGCAAGTCAGTGATAGCTCTCGCCCTCGGGAACCTTGCCGCGGAACAGCCAGTAGACGAAGGCGACGTAGCCCAGCACCATTGGCAGCAGCACCAGCGTGCCCATGAGCATGAAGATCTGGCTCGCCGGCGCGGCGGCCGTCGCCCACACCGTCAGCGACGGCGGCACCAGGTACGGGAAGTTGGAGATCACCAGCCCGGCATAGCCGAGCAGGAACAGTGCGATCGCCGCCAGGAACGGCGGCACCTCGCGGCCGTTCTCCAGCCACCACCAGCAGAAAAAGGCGACGACCACAGTCACCACCGGCACCGGCCACAGAAAGAAGATGTTCGGCATGGTGAACCAGCGCGCCGCGACGCGCGCCTCCAGGAGCGGCGTCCACAGGCTGACCGCGCCCATGAAGATCAACACGGCGCCGAGCAGGATCTTCGCCTGATGCCGCGCGCGCACGGCCACCGGTCCCTCGGTCTTCATCGCCAGCCAGGTGGCGCCGAGCAGGCCGTAGCCCATGATCATCGCCAGCCCGCAGATGAAGGCGAACGGCGTCGCCCAGTCGAACGGGCCGCCGGCGAAGGCGTTGTTCTCGACCTTGATGCCCTGGATCAGCCCGCCGAGGATGACGCCTTGCGCAAAGGCGGCGATCGCGGAGCCGACGGTGAAGGCGATGTTGAGCCAGGTCTTGCTGCGCGACACCGTGCGGAACTCGAACGCCACGCCGCGGAAGACGAGCGCCAGCAGCATGACGATCACCGGGATGTAGAGCGCCGGCATGATCACCGAATAGGCGAGCGGAAACGCCACCCACAGGCCGCCGCCGCCCAGCACCAGCCAGGTCTCGTTGCCGTCCCAGAACGGCGCCACCGATGCCATCATCTGGTCGCGCTCGCGTTCGTTGTCGGAGAAGGGAAACAGGATGCCGACGCCGAGATCGAAGCCGTCGAGGATGACGTACATGGCAACCGCGGTGCCGATCAGGCCGGCCCAGATGACGGGAAGATACCATTCCATGGCCTAGCCTCCCTGCGCCGCGTGCGGACCCGCGGCGGCGATCGGGCTCGCCGCGAACGGCTCGGGCTCCGACGGTCCTTCCGGTCCGCGGTTGATCAGGCGGTTGATGTAGTAGATGCCGAACGAGAACACGACGCCGTAGGCGAGCACGAACATGATCAGCGTCGCGAGCACGTTGTCTCCGGGCACCGGCGAAACCGCGTCCGAGGTGCGCAACACGCCCTCGACGATCCACGGCTGACGTCCCACCTCGGTGGTGATCCAGCCGCTGATCACCGACACGAAGCCGATCCACCAGCAGTTCGACATGATCCGCAAATACCAGCGTGTCTCGAACAGCGTGCCGCGCCACCACAGGAAGGCGCCGACGCAGGCGGCCGCGATCATGAACAGGCCGAGGGCGACCATGATGCGGAACGCGAAGAACACGATCGGCACCGGCGGCCGGTCCTTGGCCGGCACGCTGTCCAGGCCCTTGAACTTGCCGTCCCAGCTATGGGTGAGGATGAGCGACGACGCGTGCGGGATCGAAATCGAGTAGTCGTTGCTCTGGGTCTTCTCGTTCGGCCAGGCGAAGATCTCGAACGGTACGCCGGCCTGGTTGCTGTTCCAGTGGCCCTCCATCGCCGCGACCTTGATCGGCTGGTGCTCGAGCGTGTTGAGGCCGTGCAGGTCGCCAATGATGAGCTGCAGCGGCGCCAGGATGACGACCAGCCCGATCGCCATGCGCATCATGGTGCGGCTCACGTCGAGATGGCGGCCGGCGAGCAGGAAGCGCGCGCCCACCGCCAGCACCACGAAGCCGGTGGTGAGGTAGGCGGCGTTGACCATGTGCGCGAAACGGTAGGGGAAGCTCGGGTTGAAGATCGCGGCGAGCCAGTCGGTCGGGAAGGCGACGCCGTTCTGCATCGTGAAGCCGGCCGGCGTCTGCATCCAGCTATTGGCCGACAGAATCCAGAACGCGGAAAACGCGGTGCCGCCGGCGACGAAGAAGCCCGACAGCACGTAGAGCCACGGCGGCACCTTGTGGAAGCCGAACAGCAGCACGCCGAGGAAGGTCGCCTCCAGGAAGAAGGCGGTGAGCACCTCGTAGCCGATCAGCGGGCCGACGACGTTGCCGACCACCTGTGAAAAATGGCTCCAGTTGGTACCGAACTGGTAGGACATCACGACGCCCGACACCACGCCCATGGCGAACGACACCGCGAAGATGCGCGTCCAGAAGCGCATGATGTGGAGGAAGCGTTCCTGCCCGGTCTTCACCCACATCGCGCCGAGCACGGCGATGTAAGCCGACAGCCCGATCGTGAATGTCGGGAAAATGATGTGGAATGTGACGACGAAGGCGAATTGCAGGCGTGAGAGCAGGACGGGATCGAAGTGCATGATGTCGGCTCCGGCCTCATATATTCAAGGATTTCTATGTATACAAAACGCCCACGACGCGACTATGCATGATCACACGGCCGCAATGCAAAATGTCGAAGACTCTGTGACACGAACTCGTCACCATGACACCGGCGATTGGCAGCATCGCGCTCGCGTCAGGTCGCGAGCGCCTTCTTGATCGCCAGGAAATCGCGCCACGCAAATCGCTTTTGCAACGGGCTGCGCAGCAGGAAGGCGGGGTGAAAGGTCGGCATGGCGCGGATTTCGCGTTTTCCCGTGTCGAACGAGAACCAGCGCCCGCGGATGCGCGTGATGCCCTCCTTGACGCCGAGCAGCGTTTGCGCCGACGGCCCGCCCAGGCAGACCAGGATGTCGGGATCGGCCAGTTCAATTTGTCGCAGCATGAACGGCAGGCAGATCTGCGATTCCGCCGGCGTCGGCGTGCGGTTGCCGGGCGGCCGCCAGGGCACGATGTTGGCGATGTAGACTTGTTCGCGGTCGAGTCCGATCGCGGCCAGCATGCGGTCGAGCAGCTTGCCGGAGCGGCCGACGAAGGGCAGGCCCTCGATATCCTCGTCGCGGCCGGGCGCTTCGCCCACGAACATCACGCGCCCTTGGGGGTTGCCGTCGGCGAACACCAGTTGGGTGGCGGTGGCCTTGAGCGCGCAGCCTTCGAAGCGCTCGAGCAAGGCGCGCAGTTCCTCGAGCGAATTGGCGCTCTTCGCCGCTTCGCGCGCGGTCATGACGGCTTCGTCCGGCGCTGGTGGTGCACTCGCCGCCGCAGGCCGCACGCGTCCGCCACCGGGGCGCGGCGGTGCCGGCGCTTCGATCTCTTCGCGCCGCACGGGCGGCGTGGGAGTGGGCCTGGCCGGCGCCGGCATCTCGTCGGTGGCGAAACGGTCGACCGGCGCTTCGCCGACCAGCGCGTCAACGCCGGCTTCCAGGTAGAAGTCGAGCAGGTCGCGCGCGGAATGGTTCTCGCCGGAGGTCATAGCCTCAGGACCAAACACCCCCGGCGCCGACAGCGCAAGCCGGCGCGAGGATGTTCGTGGACGCCAGCGTTACTCCGCCGCCTGCGCCAGGTTCACCGCGTCGCCGCGTGGCGGGTAGTTCTTTTCGGCGATGAAGTCGATCGCGGCCAAGAGGTCTGCGAACTGAGGTCGTGCGAACGGCATGGTCTGCACGCTGGCGCAATAGAGCGTCCTGGCCGGTTTGACGAGAAACAGGCCCGGCTCATTGAACAGGCTGGTCTCTTCGATGCCGGCGGAGGTCTTGCCACGGCTGGCGGAAATCCACAGGCCCCAGACGCGGGCAGTGTTCAGGTCGAGGCTATAGCCGATGCCCAGGTTCGGCAGGCTCTACTCGGCCTTGGTCCTTCCGCGCGCTCCGGCTCGTCGGCCGAGATGGCCACCACCGTGACGCCGCGCTTGTCGAATTCCGGCAGCTTGGCTTCGAGGCCGGTCGGTTGCTTGCGGCACTGTGGGCAATGCAAGCCACGATAGAACACGACCAGGGTGAATTTCTCCGCCTTCTCGGTGTTGAGGTCGAATTTGCCGCCGCCTGCGAGCGGCACCGAGAGTGGCGGGACAGGCTGACGCGGCACGAGCGGCGTGGTATCGGACATGGGAAAACCTTTCTGATCAAGCGATCGCACGGCGACTCCGGAGGGGGCTTGGGGCAGCTTTTGTCGGTCGTGAGCCTTTCGTGGCCAGCGTCGTGCCTTCACACTTCAGTGAAGGCCGATGTGCAGACGATCCGCGTTGTCAGAGGGTAAAAATCGTGGAAGACATCCTGCGTTGTTGGGGTGACGTGGAAAGTTATTGCTAGACCTTACGCGGCCGGATTGCGATCCAGGCCGCAATTCAAGCGGGAAAGCGCATGAGCGACATGCAATCAGTCGAACGCGAGGCGATGGAATTCGACGTGGTGATCGTTGGCGCCGGCCCGGCGGGCCTTGCCAGCGCGATCCGTCTCAAGCAGCTGGACGCCGACATCAACGTGGTGGTGGTGGAGAAGGGCTCCGAGGTCGGCGCCCACATCCTCTCCGGCGCGGTGATCGATCCGGTCGGCCTCGACGCGCTGGTGCCGGAATGGCGCAACGAGGACACGCCGATCAAGACCGCGGTGACCGACGACCGCTTCTATTACCTCGGCCACAACGGCGCGGTGCGGCTGCCGAACCTGATGATGCCGCCGTTGATGAACAACCACGGCAACTTCATCGTCTCGCTCGGCAACGTCTGCCGCTGGCTGGGGGAGAAGGCCGAAGCGCTCGGCGTCGAGATCTATCCGGGCTTCGCCGCCGCGGAAGTGCTCTATGACGACAACGGCGCGGTGGTGGGTGTTGCCACCGGCGACATGGGCGTCAGCAAGAACGGCGAGCCCAACGCTTCGTTCACCGCCGGCATGGAGCTGCGCGCCAAGTACACGCTGTTCGCCGAAGGCGCGCGCGGCAGTCTCGGCAAGCAGCTCATCGCGCGCTACGGCCTCGCGCACGACCGCGAGCCGCAGAAGTTCGGCATCGGCCTCAAGGAGCTGTGGCAGATCCAGCCCGACAAGCACCGCAAGGGAATGGTGCAGCATTCCTTCGGCTGGCCGCTCGGCGGTTCGACCGGCGGCGGCTCGTTCCTCTATCACTTCGACGACAACCTGGTGTCGGTTGGGTTCGTGGTGCATCTCAACTACAGCAACCCGTATCTGTCGCCGTTCGAGGAATTCCAGCGCTTCAAGACCCATCCGCTGGTGCGCGACACCTTCGCCGGCGGCAAGCGCCTCGCCTATGGCGCGCGCGCGATCACCGAAGGCGGCTTTCAATCGGTGCCCAAGCTCGTGTTTCCCGGCGGCGCGCTGGTCGGCTGCGACGCCGGCTTCATGAACGTGCCGCGCATCAAGGGCAGCCACAACGCCATGCTGTCGGGCATACAGGCGGCGGACGCGGTCGCCGCCGCGCTTTCCGCCGGACGCGGCAATGACGAGCTTGCCGATTACGATGCCGGCTGGCGCGGCTCGGCCATCGGCAAGGACCTCAAGCGCGTGCGCAACGCCAAGCCGCTGTGGTCGAAGTTCGGCACGCTCGCCGGCCTGCCGCAGGCTGTCTTGTGGTTCTTCCCGCTGTAATTGCATTGGTAATGCAGATAAGAGGTAAAAAGGTCCCTCGGCGCGCTATTGCCCGGCCGGCGTCTACGAGTGGGTGGAAGAGGGCGGTTCCGAGAAATACGTCATCAACGCGCAGAACTGCGTCCACTGCAAAACCTGCGACATCAAGGACCCGAATCAGAACATCAACTGGGTTCCCCCCGAGGGCGGCGGTGGGCCGAATTATTCCAATATGTGAGGCGCCGGCGCTATTCGTAGACCTCGCGCCGATGCCCGACCGTCACGACGAGGACGATGAAGCGGTCGCCTTCGATGGAAGCGACGATGCGGTAATCGCCGACGCGATAGCGCCACAGGCCCTTCAGGTCGCCAGTGAGGGCGTGTCCGAACCGGCGTGGATTTTCCGCGGTGGCGATCCGCTCGCGCAGATAGCGCAGTATCCGACGCTGCGCGTCAACCCAGAGCTTACGGAGGTCCCGCGCGGCGTCCTGGTCGAACTCCACCCGCCATGTGCGCGCGGGCGGCATCGTCGTCAGCGCTTGGCGTCAAGTTCGTCTTCGAGCTGCTCGAGGCTTATGCGCTTGCCGCCGCGCGCCAGCCGGCGGCTGGCGAGATAGGCGTCCTCGATATCCTCGATATGCCGCAAGATCGCCTCGCGCGCGTAAAAGCTCTTGGTGCGGCCGGTCTTCTTCGCCAGCGCGGCGAGCCGTTTCTCGATTTCGGGCGGCAGGCGTAGGGCCAGCATCGGGATATCTCCTTTGCTATACATGTATAGCAAGGGGCCGCGCTCGACAAGCTGGTGTTGCCGCACGCCAATGGGAGCGTTCCCAAGCGGGTGTGGTGTGGACACCGTGTGAGCGTGCAAATGGCGCGGTCCATTGTTCCACTACTCTCTCGAATCGATGCGGCAAGACGGTGCTCCGTCGAGGGCGGCGGTGGGCCGAATTATTCCAATATGTGAGGCGCCGGCCGGCCGCCGGCCACGATGCCGCCTCTATCCGGGTTTTCAAGCGGAGGACGGTTTGCCCATCCGGCGCCGTTCTTGCGGGGGCGGCGCAAAAAGGCCATTCTCGGCGCAACCTTGGCGGCGCGGCATGGGGAGCCTCTGCGCGCCGCCCCATTGGAGCATGCCCGTGACCTCTTCGAGCCTCGCCCGGTGCATCGTCGGCACCGCGCTCACCGTTCTTCTTGCCGCCGCGCCGGTCAAGCTTTTCGCCCAGCCGCGACCGGGCGACGACATGTCGGGCATCACCGCCGCCGGCAGCTATCTCGCCGCCCGCCACGCCAACCAGATGCGCGACGCGGTGAAGGCCGCGCAGTATTACCGCGACGCGCTCAAGCGCGATCCCAAGAATCCCGACCTGCTCAACCGCGCATTCCTGTCGCTGGTCATCGGCGGCGAGATCAAGTCGTCGGTGCCCTTCGCCGAGCGCGTGCTGCGCGTCGACAAGAACGACCGCATCGGTCTCTTGGTGCTGGGTGTGCACGCGCTCAAGGAGAAGCGCTACCGCGCCGCGCGCCGCGACCTGATGAAGTCGGTGCACGGCCCCATCACCGATCTGACCGCGACGCTGCTCGCCGCCTGGAGCATGGCGGGCGAGCACCAGAGCCGCAACGCGGTCAAGCTGATCGACCGTCTCAGCGGACCGGACTGGTACGCCATCTTCAAGGACCTGAACGCCGGCATGATCCTCGATCTCGGCGGCCATCAGAAGGAGGCGGGCGTCCGGCTCGCGCAGGCTTACAAGCTCGACTCGTCCGCGCTGCGCGTGGTCGAGGCCTATGGCAGCTGGCTGTCGCGTAACGGCAAGCCCGACGAAGCGCGCCAGGTCTTCGCGCAGTTCAACGAGAAGGTGCCCAATCATCCGCTCGTGCTCGCGGCCATGAAGAAGCTGGGCCCCGCGCCGGCCAAGACTCCGGCCAAGACTTCGGCCAAGACTTCGGACAAGACTTCGGACAAGACACCGACCCCCGCCAAGCCGCACGCTCTCGATCTGCCCGCCGGCAAAGTGCTCGGCACCGGCTCGCGCGGCGCGCTGGTGAAGGACCTGCAGAACCGCCTCGGCGTCGAGGCCGACGGGATTTATGGGGCGGGCACGCGCCGCGCGGTCGAGGCCTTTCAGCGCAAGCAGAAGGTTCCCGTCGACGGCATCGTCGGGTCGGAAACCGCCGGCAAGCTGACGGCCGGTCCGGGCGCCGCCGTGGCGGAGAAAGGCGCAAAGTTGCCGCGCGTGGTCGGTTCCGCCCAAGCCGGTGCGGCGGAAGCGCTGTACGGGCTCGGCGCCTCGCTCGGCCGTCGCGGTGGCGAGGACCTGGGGCTGGTCTATCTCCAGCTCGCGCTCTATCTCCAGCCGCACCATTCGCTGGCGCTGATCTCGATCGCCGATCTCTACGACTCGATCAAGAAGCCGGAGCTGGCGCTCGCGGCCTACGAGCGCATCCCGGCGGGCTCGCCGCTCGCGCGCAATGCCGCCATCCAGATGGCCTCCGATCTCGACGCGCTCGGCCGTACGGAGGAGGCCAAGGCCAAGCTTCAGGCGGTGCTGAAGGCTTCGCCGGACGATCTCGAAGCTCTGATGGCGCTCGGCAATCTCATGCGCGCGCACAAGGAGTTCGCCAAGTGCGGTCCCGTCTATACCAAGGCGATCGCCACGGTTAAGGATCTGCAGAAGCCGAACTGGGTCATGTTCTACTTCCGCGGCATCTGCTACGAGCGCTCGCATCAGTGGCCGAAGGCGGAAGCCGACTTCAAGCAAGCGCTCAAGCTCTTCCCCGATCAGCCGCACGTGCTGAACTATCTCGGCTATTCCTGGATCGACAAGGGTGTGCATCTCGACGAAGGCATGGCCATGATCAAGAAGGCCGTGAAGCAGCGCCCGGACGACGGCTACATCGTCGACTCGCTGGGCTGGGCCTACTACAAGCTCGGCAACTACGCGGAGGCGGTGAAGCATCTCCAGCACGCCATCGAGCTCAAGCCGGCGGATCCGACCATCAACGACCACTACGGCGACGCGCTGTGGCGGGTTGGGCGCAAGCTCGACGCCCGTTACCAGTGGATGCACGCGCGCGATATGAAGCCGGATCCGGACGAACTCGCCAAGATCGAGGACAAGCTGAAGAACGGGCTGTCCGTGGAGCAGTCGTCGCAGGCGACCGCGACCAAGAGGAAGCTCGGCGACGGCGGCTGAACCCTTCAGTGTCATTCCGGGACGGCGCGTTAGCGCCGGGCCCGGAATCCAGATACATACTCCGAATAAGGGCTCTGGATTCCGGGCTCGCGGGCTTACGCCCGCGCCCCGGAATGACGAGTCGAATTGAACGTCGGATACCTCCCAAGGCATTCCCAACGTGACTCCGCCGCTCACCGAACGGGCTCCGGCCAAGATCAACCTGACCCTGCGCGTCGTCGGCCGCCGGGCCGACGGCTATCATGAGCTGGAAAGCCTGGTGGTGTTCGCCGGCGTCGCCGACACGTTGACGCTGGAGCCGGGTGTGGAAACCACCCTTGTCATGGACGGGCCGAACGCCACGGCCTGCGGGCCGGACGCCGACAACCTGGTGCTGAAGGCCGAACGCGCCTTGCGCGAGGCCCTCGGCCGTCTCGAGGGTGGCCGGTTCCGGCTCGGCAAGAACCTGCCGGTGGCGGCGGGCATCGGCGGCGGCTCGGCCGATGCCGCGGCCGCGCTGCGGCTCTTGGCGCGCGTCAACGGCCTGCCGGCCGATCATCCGGCGCTGGCCGCCGCGGCGCTCGCCACTGGCGCCGACGTGCCGGTGTGCCTGGCGTCCGCGGCGCGCGTCATGCGTGGCGTCGGCGAAATCCTCTCGGCGCCGGCCGCGCTGCCGGCGCTGCCGGCGGTGCTGGTCAATCCGGGCGTGCCGCTCGCCACCCGCGACGTGTTCAAGGCTTTCGCCGGGATGGGCGGCAGCAACGTGGCCCTCGGCCCGGTGCCGGACGAGGCGGAGGCGTTGTTCGCCTTCCTCGATACCCACGGCAACGATCTCACCGCTCCGGCGGTCGCCTGCGAGCCGGCGGTCGGCGCGGTGCTCGATGCGCTCGGGCAACTGCCGGGCGTGCGGCGCGTCCGCATGTCGGGCTCGGGGCCGACCTGTTTCGCGCTGTTTGATGCGGCCGATGCGGCCGATGCGGCCGCCCGCCAGCTCAAGGCCGCGCAGCCGGACTGGTGGGTCGAGGCGACCCGCCTCGGCAATGCGGCCCAAGTGCTAGCTTGAGCGGTTTCCTGACCGAGCAAGCGCTGTCCTGACCGCCCTTGAAAATGCCGGTTTCGCGCGAGATGGTGCCGGCAGTGATTTGCCGATCTTTGGCGGGGCCACATACCGGAGCCATTCATGAAATCGAGTTGGATCGTCGTCGCGCTCGCGGCGCTCGTTGTCGCATCAAGCCCGGCACTGGCGCGCGGCAAGCACCGCCCGCCGCCGCGCTGCATCGACCGGCCTTACGAATTCTCCTGGTTCGACTTGTTCTTCCACCCGGCCGCCAAGCCGAACGGCTGTGCCCCGCCGGTTTACGTCAACCAAAAATACGTCGGGCAGGATCCCGATCCTTTCATCCGGCAGCAGTTGGAGCGGCATCCGGAGACCGGTTACGACACGTTCAAGCTGCGCTAGAACGTTTCCAGGCGAAGTGGGAACCGGTTCGCCGTCCGGAACGCGACCAAGCAAGAACCTAGGGTCCCCCCGACCGCTCAGACCGTCGCGACGCGGAACGAGGCCCGGGCATGCGCGCCGGAAGATGAGTGAAGGATGCCATGGAAGAGCGTCGCAAGGTCCAATGTCACCGCGTGCTCAAGGCTGGCCGCATCGGCTTCAACCATGCCGCCGGCATCGACTGCAGCGTGAGCAGCCTGTCGTCGGCCGGCGCCTGCCTCGACGTCGCCAGCCCGATCGGCGTTCCCGATTACTTCATGCTGATGATCGACAGTGATCGGCTTCGCCAAGCGTGCCACGTGATCTGGCGCGAAGGCTGCCGCATGGGCGTCGAGTTCTGCGCCGACGAGCAGCCAGTGCCGCCGCAGGCGGCGTGAGGATCCCCGGATTGACAGAGAGCCGGCATATTCCGCGTCCCCGCTTGCGCGGGGACGAGCGGACGCTCTTGCGTGAGCGGTGCTAGAACGCGCCGTTGAACACGCCGCCGTCGATCAGCAGGTTCTGCCCGGTGATGTAACCGGCGCTGGTCGAGCACAGGAAGGCGCAGGCCGCGCCGAATTCCGGCGGCTCACCGAAGCGCTTGGCCGGGATGCCAGCGAGGCGGGCGGCGGTGACCTCGGCGACGCTCTTGCTCTGTTTCTCGGCATTGGTGTTGAGCGCGCTGTGCAGCCGGTCGGTGTCGAAGGCGCCAGGCAGCACGTGGTTGATGGTCACGTTGTTGGCGGCGACCGAGCGCGCGACGCCGGCCAGGAACGCGGTCAGCCCCGCGCGCGCGCCGGAGGAGAGGTCGAGGCCGGCGAGCGGCATCTTCACCGAGCCCGAGGTGATGTTGACGATGCGGCCGAACTTCTTCTCGCACATTGGATCGATGACCTTCTGGATCAGTTCGATCTCCACGACCATGTTGGCGACGACGCCGTCGATCATCTGCTCGCGGGTCAGCGTGCGGAAATCGCGCAGCGGCGGGCCGGCGTTGTTGTTGACCAGGATGTCGGGTGTGGGGCAGGCCGCGAGCAGCGCCTTCTGGCCCTCCGGGGTGGCGACGTCGGCGGCGACGGGCGTGATCTTAGCGCCGGTAGCCTTGGCGATCTCGGTGGCCGCGGTTTCGAGCGTGCCGCCGTTGCGGCCGTTCATCACCACCTCGCAGCCGGCCTCGGCGAGTGCGCGGGCGCAGGCGCGGCCGAGCCCGCGGCTCGAGGCGCAGACGATGGCCTTGCGGCCGGCAATTCCGAGATCCATGGCATCCCCTCGCGTGTAAGCGGCTTGTTGTTGCGGGCGGGAGTGTTAGGTCCGGGGGACGGGGCGTCAACCCGTGTCGCTGCCGCGGCTGTCGGGGCGCCCGGCGGTGGCGCAGGCGACCTACCTCGGCGGTGCGGATCGTTTGGCGACGGCACGGCCGGCCTGGGCCGCCAGCCGCTGCGCGCCGTGCTCGATGTGCAGCAGCCGCCGGCGCAGCAGCGTGAGCGGTTCGACGTCGCGCAGTTCGAACCAGCCGCGCCGGCGCAGCGTCTCCGGCGGCGGCGCCGCGTCGGTGGCGGCGAGGCTGGCGAGCACGCGCGCGCGCGTCTCGTCGAGCAGCGTGATGGCCTGGGCGTCGGATGCGCCGGCGCGCACCCGCAGCATGCCCTGCACCGAGGCGAGGTCGGACGCGAACAGGTAGTTGGCGGCCAGGAGCTCGCTCAGGCCGACGAACTGCCGGTCGTCGTGATGCGGCTCGCTCGAGAGCCGGCGGGCGATGGTGGCGAGCGCGGTGAAGCGGTCGAGCGCCTGCTTGCGGGCGAGGCGGTAGCGATGGTCGTCGGCGTCGGCGGTCAGCGCCCGGTCCGCGAACGCGCGGTCGGCGGTCAGCAGCGCGGTCACCAGCCGCGGCACGTCGTTCCACTCCCAGCTCGGCAGCACGCGCGCGAACACCACCGACAAGACGGCGCCGATCACCGTATCGATGACGCGGTCGGCGACGTAGAAGGTCTGCGGTTCGAGGAAGTGCAGCAGCAGCAGCGCCATCAGCGAGGCCGCGAACGAGGTGATCCGGTAATTGACCGCGGCATAGGCGTGCGCGACGCCGACACCGACGATGATGATGGCGACTACGGCATGGGGCGGCAGCACCGGGATCAGCACCGCGGCGAGCGCGCAGCCGGCCAGCGTGCCGAGCAGGCGGTCGTTGCGGCGCTGGCGCGTGATGGCGTAGCTCGCGCGCATGATCAGCGCGACGGTGAGCAGAATCCAGCCGCCGTGCACGAGGTTCGGCAAGGCGACGGTGACCGCGTAGCCGGCCAACATCGCCAGCGTCAGGCGGACGGCATAGCGCGTCACCGGCGAGGTCAGCGTCATGTGCGGGCGCAAGGTCGCGATCCACTGCACCGGCGGCTGCACGAAGGCGGCGAGCGCCGCCGCCGGCAGCGGCGGGGCGCCGTCGTCGGGCGCCGACAGCACCTCGGCGAGGTGCCGGGTGCGCTGCATGGCGCGGGCGAGCTTGAGGCGGGTCGGATGCAAGCCCGCCACGGCGTCTTCGCGGCCGGCGTCGGCGAGCCGGGCGAGCGCGGCGTCGAGCGCCGCCAGCAGATCGGGATGCAGACAGGCCGGCATGGCGCCGCCGGCCGAGATCAGCCGCAACGCCATCGCGTCGACGTCGTCGGCGATGGCGCGGCTCAGGCGCGCGATCAGGCCCATGGCCTCGCGGTCCGGCACCTCGCGCAACGCCTCCCAGTCGGCGTCGCTCACCGGCGGCGCCGGGCCGTCGGCCGGCCGGTGAAGATGGTGTCGCGCGCCGCCTGCAGCCGCTCCATCAGCACGCCGTGACGCTCGATGACGTTGGCGAGCGCCGGCGAGGTGTCGGTGCCGCGGTCGTAAAGGTTGGCGCGGGCGCGCAGGTAGGCCGCGAAGGCGAGGAGGGTCTCGTTGAGGAACATGCGGCGGTTGCGGTCGTCCAGGGCCCAGGACGCGAGCATCGCCAGCACCGCGTAGGCGCCGCCGCCGGCAAGGAACAAGCCGGTGTGCGCGAAAGCCGCGACGGCGTTGCCGGCGGGAATGGCCATGCCGATGATCAGCGCCAGCACGCCGGTGATGGCGAGCATGAGCGCGGGGCGGCCGAAGGCGGTGGCGAAGGCGAAGCCGAGGCTGGTCAGCGTCACTACCCCGGCCATGGCGAGCGGCCGGCCGCTGGCGAGGCCGGCCAGCAGCGACACCAGCGAGCTCGCCAGCAGGGCGGCGGCGAAGGCGCGCGCCTTGCGGCCGAGCCCGGCGGGCTGGTCGACGATGCTGACGCACATGGCACCGATGGCGGCGAACACCGCCCGTTCGACGCCACCCAGCGCGGCTGCGCCCAGTACCACGACGGCCAGGGATAGCGACACCGAGATACCGCTCTCGAAGTGATGCCGGAACAGCAGGCGGGCAGTGCGCCGGGGTAGGTCTCGTGCGGCGTCGCGTGCGGGCATGGTGCGGGCGGAAGATCGTCTTGGGAGCGTGCGCCACCATAGGACCAATGGCCTGCTGTCGCCAGACTGTCGTACAGCGTTGCTACCCTGATTGCCGAGCTAGGTGTTTGATTCGCGGGGGGAACGATGCGGCGCGATCCCGAGCGTCAGGTGATGGAAATGGCCTACGCGCGCTGGGCGCCGGTCTACGACGCGCTGTGCGGGCCGGTGTTCCTCAACGGGCGGCGGGCGGCGGCGCGGGCCGCGCGTGAGGTTGGCGGGCGCATTCTGGAGATCGGCGTCGGTACCGGGCTGTCTTTCGACGACTACGACGTTACCACCGAGATCACCGGCATCGACATCTCCGAGCCGATGATCGCGCGCGCCCGTGAACGGGCGGCGAGCGGGCGCTTTCCCTTCGTCAAGGGGCTCGCCGTGATGGACGCCCAGAACCTCAAGTTCGAGGACGCGAGCTTCGACTGCGTGGTCGGGCAGTTCGTCATCACGCTGGTCGAGAACCCCGAGCGCGTGCTGTCGGAATGCGCGCGCGTGGTGCGGCCAGGCGGCGAGATCATTCTGGTCAATCATCTCTATTCCGAGCGCGGCTGGGCCGCCGCCGTCGAGCGGCTGTTGGCGCAGAAGGCGCACGGCCTGGGGCTGCGTCCCGAATTCCCGTTCCAGCGTCTGGCCGATTGGGCGAGCGCGCATGGCGGCGCCGCGATCGTCGAGCGGCGCAAGGTCAAGCCATTCGGCGTCTACACCCTCGTGCGTTTTCAACGGACGTTAACCCATAACGTCGCCGCGTAATTCTAACCGTCACCCTGAGGTGGCCGCCGCAGGCGGCCCTCGAGGGGTGGCAGACCTGAGGGCTCAAGGCCGTCATCCTTCGAGGCTCGCGTTCGCTCGCACCTCAGGATGACGGGTCGGCGCTGTCACAAAACTGCAAAGAAATCATGCTAGCCGCTTCTCCACATGAACATGAGCAACACCAGGATCGTCTCGTGACGGAAGACGCCACGAAGCGATATCGCGCGCTTTTCATCTCCGATGTGCATCTCGGGATGCGCAGTTGCCAGGCCGACAAGCTGCTCGATTTCCTGCGCCTGCACGACGCCGACACCATCTACCTCGTGGGCGATATCGTCGACGGCTGGGCGCTGCGTTCGTCGTGGTACTGGCCGCAGGCGCACAACGACGTGGTGCAAAAGCTGCTGCGCAAGGCGCGCAAGGGCGCGCGCATGATCTACATCCCCGGCAACCACGACGAATTCCTGCGCAACTACTACGGCACGCATTTCGGCGGCATCGAGGTGGTCGAGCACACCATCCACGAGGCCGCCAACGGCAAGCGTTATCTGGTCGTGCACGGCGACCTCTTCGACCTGGTGGTGACGCAGGCGCGCTGGCTTGCCCTCTTGGGCGACAAAGCCTACGACCTTGCTATCAGGGCCAACCGCATCTTCAACGCGCTGCGCCGCGTGATCGGCGCGCCGTACTGGTCGCTGTCGCAGTGGGCCAAGCTGAAGGTGAAGAACGCGGTGAATTTCATCGGCGCCTTCGAGAAGGCGCTGGCGACCGAAGCCAAGCACCACGACGCCGATGGCGTCATCTGCGGCCATATCCATTACGCCACCATCCACAACGACTTCGGCCTGCACTACATCAACTGCGGCGATTGGGTGGAAAGCTGCACGGCGGTCGCCGAGCGCGAGGACGGCACCTTCGAGATCATCACCTGGACCGAGGCGATGAGCGAGCCGCAGGCCGTGCCCGCTTTGGTGCAGCCGCAGGCGGCATGAGAAGCTTTCTCCGTCATCCTGAG
>JARRQH010000003.1:0-17645 GCA_037381985.1 Pseudolabrys sp. | reverse complement strand
ATGGCTCGGCCTGCGGCCGAGCCCCTCAGGGTGACGGATCGGCGTTCGGAGCGCGCATCCTTATGAAAATCCTGGTCGCCACCGACGCCTGGCACCCGCAGGTCAACGGTGTGGTGCGCACGCTCGGCAAGGTGGCCGACGAGGCGCGCGGCTTCGGCGTCGAGATGGACTTCCTGAGCCCGGCCGAATTCCGCACGCTGCCGATGCCGGGCTATCCGGAAATCCCGCTGGCGCTGGTCGGTGCGCGCGCGGTCGAGCGCCGGCTGGAGCATTCGCGGCCCGATGCCATCCACGTCGCGACCGAAGGGCCGATCGGCCACGCCACGCGGCGGGTGTGCTTGCGGCTCGGGGTGCCGTTCACGACCAGCTTTCACACCCGCTTTCCCGACTATCTCGCCGAACGGCTGCCGGTGCCGACGCGCTGGACGCAAGCCGTGACCTGGGCCTGGCTGCGCCGCTTCCACGGTGCCGGCAGGGCGGTGCTGGCGGCGACGCCGACGCTGGTCACCGAGCTCGAAACGCGCGGCTTCGAGAACGTCAAGCTGTGGTCGCGCGGGGTCGATGCTACGCTGTTCCGGCCGCGCGACGGCGCGACGCTAGACCTGCCGCGGCCGATCTTTCTGACCGTCGGCCGGGTGGCGGTGGAGAAGAATCTGGAAGCGTTCCTCAAGCTCGACCTGCCCGGCAGCAAGGTGGTGGTCGGCGACGGGCCGGCACGCGCCGCGTTGCAGAAAGCGCATCCCGACGCCGTCTTCCTGGGCGCGCGCCAAGGCGAGCCCCTGGCGGAGATCTATGCCGCCGCCGACGTATTTGTGTTTCCGAGCCACACCGACACCTTCGGCCTGGTGCTGCTGGAGGCGCTGGCGAGCGGCGTGCCGGTGGCGGCCTTCCCGGTACCGGCGCCGCGCGACGTGCTTGGGTCCGCGCCGGTCGGCGTCCTGGACGAGGACCTGCGGGCGGCCTGTCTTGGCGCGCTCGACGTATCGCGCGAAGCTTGCCGCGACTACGCCCTGACCATGACCTGGGAGAAGTGCGCGCGGCTGTTCGTGCAATACGTCGGCGAGGCCGCGCGCGGCGCCAATATTCCTGAGGCGACGGCGGCAGTTGCGGCCTGATAGCGGCTGGCGCTACCTTGCCGGCCATGAACGCTCCCGACACGCTGCCCACCGCCGCCGACGTGGCGCGCGCCGCCGAACGCCTCAAGGGCGTCGCCGTGCGCACACCCCTGATCAACGCACCCGTCCTGGACGACCGACTGAACGCGCGCGTCTTCCTCAAGGCGGAAATCCTGCAGCGCACCGGCTCGTTCAAATTCCGCGGCGCTTATAACAAGATCGCCTCCATTCCGCCCGAGAAGCGCGAAGGCGGCGTGGTCGCCTATTCCTCCGGCAATCACGCGCAGGGCGTGGCGGCGGCGGCCAAGCTCTGTGGCATGCGCGCGACCATCGTCATGCCGGCCGACGCGCCGGCGGCGAAACGCGAGCGCACACGCGCGCACGGCGCCGAGATCGTGCCTTACGATCGCGAGACAGAAGACCGCGCCGCGATCGCGGAGGCAATCGCGCGCGAGCGCGGCGCCACGCTGGTGCCGCCTTACGACGATCCGTTGATCATCGCCGGGCAGGGCACCGCCGGCCGCGAAGTCATGGAAGACCTCGCCGCACTGAATCTCAAGCCGGACGTCGTGCTGGTCGGCGCCTCCGGCGGCGGGTTGGCCGCCGGCATCGCGCTGGCCGTCAAGGATGCCGCGCCCGATACGCAAGTCTACGCCGTCGAGCCGGAAGGCTTCGACGACACCTTGCGCTCGTTCAAGAGCGGCCAGCGCGAAACCAATGCGCGCCTGAGCGGCAGCATCTGCGACGCGCTGATGAGCAACACGCCCGGCGCGCTCACCTTTCCGATCACGCGCAAGCTGATCGGCCAGGGCTTCACGGTCAGCGACGCCGAGGTGGGACGCGCGGTGCGCTATGGCTTCGAGGAACTGAAGCTGGTGGTGGAGCCGGGCGGGGCGGTGAGCCTGGCGGCGCTGCTTGCCGGCAAGCTCGACGTCAGCGGCAAGGTGGTGGCGGCGGTGCTGTCGGGCGGCAACGTGGACGCGGCGTTGTTTGCGAAGTTGATCGCGGAGTAGCGTTTGATCCGCGGACGGTGAAACATATTCCGTTCATTCCCGCGCAAGCGGGAATCCAGCTTCTTGGTTCTGGGTCCGCCTTCGCGGGGACGAACGGATTATCAGCTTCGAGTTGCGCCTCAAGAAAACAACGCGATCCGCTCTTCCTCGCTCAGCGCCATGATGGCGGCGAGGGCCTCTTTCGCGGTGATGGCCCGGGTTGCCACCAGCGCGGTGGGCGCGGCGACGGGCGCCGGCGCTTTCTTGGCGCGGCTTTCGACCTGGGCATCGACCAGCACCTTGATCTCGTCCTCGATCGCGACGGCCGATGCCGGTCGCGCCGGTGCCGGCTGCGTGGGCGCCGGCGCGCGGCGGGCGACGGCCGGAGCTGGGCGTGGGGTGGCGGGGACCTTGGCCGCGATCCCCCCGGCTGAGGGATGCGGCAGCGCGTCGTTGACGGCGGGCGGCGGCACCAGCGGTTCCTCGAGCCAGCGCGCTGCCGCTGGGCGCGGCGCGGCGGCCGGTGCAGCAGCCGGCTTCGGCGGCGCGAGGCGCTTGGCTTGCGCGGCCAACGGCGGCAGCATCTTGGTGATGCGGCGCAGCAGCAGCTCAAGCAGCGCGCCGAGCTGGTCCGCCTGGGCCACTTTGCCGCCGCTCTCGATGCGCGCGCGGGCGGTGCGCAGCTCCTCGAGCACTTGGCCGAGATCGTTGTAGACCGGGTCGGGCGGGCGCGGGCGCACCTGCGCCTCGATGCGCTCGATGGCGGTGAGCAGGATCTTGGTTTCCGCGCTGCGGCTGCGCCGGGCGTGCTCCTCCAGGAACGCGCGCCCGCGCGCGCTCTCGGAGAGCACCTGCACCAGCGCGCGATATTCGGTTTCGCCCAGTGTGTCGGACGGCCGCGAATAGGCGAGCGCGATAGACTGTTTCGACATGACCAACGACGTGGATAGCGACGCGGGTCGCAACGCGGGAAACAGCCATAGGCAACCCATTGCCGGCAGTCTATCAATCGACCGGCCTGATTCGCTCGCAAGAAAGCGGGAAATGCCCTTGTTTCACCAGCTTAGGTTCGCCTTCGTCGGCCGCCTGGCGGCGTTCTACGCCACCCTGTTCGTGCTGATGGGTGTGCAACTGCTGTTTTTGCCGGTCTGGCTCAAGGCGCGCGGGCTCGACGCCTCCCTGATCGGGGTGGCGCTGGCGCTGCCCATGGTGGTGCGCTTATGGGGATCGGCCGCGTTCATCGCCGGCACCTTCGGCGCCGGCTACGTCAGCGACGTGCTGCCGGCCCGCGACCTGATCTGGTTGATCGTGGCGGCTGCGGCTGCGCTCGTGCTGGCCGAGCTGGCGCTGGCGCCGCTGCCGGGCGCCGCCGCTCCATCGGCCGCCGCGCCGGCGCCCAAGCGCCACCTGCTGCGCGATCCGGCGTTTCTGGCGGTGGCGCGCGGCCGGCTTGAGCGGCACCACCATCGCCGCGTTGTGGGCGCTCGGCGGCGCGCCACGCGCCGACCGAGCAGGGCGCGACCGTGCAAGGCTATCTCGCTATCGCGCTCGGGTTCGCGATGGCCTTGGCCGGTTGGCTCTACGGGATGATCGGCAGCGCCGCCTATGCGGCGATGGCGTTAGCGGCGGTCGTTGGCGGCGGCTGCGCGCTGGTAGCGCATCGTGCGCGCCACGTAGCGGTGGTGCGGTGACCGCTGTGCGCGGTAGCGGGCGTGGCGTGCGGCCGTGCGCGACGCGCAACTTGGCACGATGCGGTAGAGGTCGCGCCCCCGTAGATAGATCATGCGGCGCGACAGACCACCGTGGCGGTTGATCCAGCGCCGCACCCGCCAGGGGTAGACCTTCCAGAGCTCCCGCGTGCCCGGGCGGCTGGTGACCGGCCGGCCGTCGCGGCCCGGCATCCAGGCGGCGTGAAAGCCGAACACGGCGCGCGGCGTGGCGCACATGCGGCTGTGCGGGACGATGCCTAAGATCAGCGTGCAGGCCGACAGGCAGTCGCCGTCGATGATCACCCGCTCGCCCGACGCGCGCAGGGTGGCGAAGGCCTGGAGGTATCGGCCGATCTGCCCGCCGCGGTCCTCGGAGATGCGCATGGCGGCCGCTGCTGGCGCTGCATAAGCAGCGACCGTGGCCGTCAATATCGCGATGAGCAGCAGTCCCCGAATCCGCATCTGCCCCGTAGCCCCGTCACGCGCGCCCCGCGCGGGCCTGCCTCTTTGGACAGGCAGTTTACAGAAGCTTAACGCAGGCGGGGGACGGACGGAAAGGTTTGGTTAACCAAATCCCGCGGACAATCCGTGAACAGAATCAGGCATTTCGACCCAACCTGAGTGGGGGCCTCGCGTCAGTGGACCTGGGCGCCGGGCGTAGCGTTGGCGTCGATATTGTCGGCGGCGGCCACGCACTGTTCGGCAAGGCGGCCAAGCTCGCCGGCGATGGCCTCATTCCAGCTCTCTTCGGCAATATGCTGGCAGAGCCGCGCGTGCGCACGCAGCCGCTCGGCCACCTTGGAGGTCGGCACGGGAGCCTGGGACGGGAATGGCGGATGCCGCTTGGTCATGTTGCGACCTATGCCCGCACGCGGCAACAACCGCATTGAGGAAGATCAACAGTAGAGGGGAACCATGGTTCCTGCTCACCCCCAAAGCGCGGGCGTGGCGGGGAAGACCAGGCTGTCGCGATAGACGAGGCCGTCCGGACGGTCCCGGTCCAGCAGCAAAGGGCCGTCGAGATCGACAAATTGGGCGGTTTGCGCCAGCAATACGGCTGGCGCTATGGCAAGCGACGTCGCCACCATGCAACCGGTCATGATGGTGAATCCCCGGTTAACGGCGTCGGCCGCCATGGCCAGCGCTTCCGTGAGCCCGCCGGTCTTGTCGAGTTTGATGTTGATGGCGTCGTACTTGCCGGCGAGCCCGGAAAGTGACGCACGGTCATGAACGCTTTCGTCGGCGCAGAGGCGAACCGGCCGCGCGATCGTCGCGAGCGCGGCGTCACGCGCCGCCGGCAGCGGCTGCTCGACCAGCGTCACGCCGGCAACTGCGCAGGCGGCGAGGTTGGTTTCGAGGTTGGCGTCGGTCCAGCCTTCGTTGGCGTCGACGATCAGGGTCGCGTTCGGCGCCGCCGCCCGCACCGCCGCGATGCGCTCAGGGTCGCCGTCGGCGCCGAGCTTGATCTTCAGCAGCGTTCGGTGGGCGGCGCGCGCGGCAGCCACGGCCATGGCTTCGGGGGACCCAAGCGAGACGGTGAGTGCGGTGGTGAGCGGGCCGGGCGTGGGCAGGCCGGCGAGTTCATGGACCGGGCGGCGCTCGCGCTTGGCATCCAGATCCCAGAAGGCGCAGTCGAGGGCATTGCGGGCGGCGCCCGGCGGCATGGCGCGCTGCAGGGCCTCGCGGGTCAAGCCCGCGGCGAGCGCCGGCGTCATGGCGTTGAGTGCCGCCGCGACGCTCTCCGGCGACTCGCCGTAGCGCGCATACGGCACGCATTCGCCCCGGCCGCGCGCGACGCCGTCGCTCAATATCGCCACCACGACCACGGCCTCGGTCTTGGCGCCGCGGCTGATGGCAAATCCGCCACGGATCGGCCAGCTTTCGATAGAAACGTCGAGCGCGAGGGGCATGAATCGCCAGGATGAGGTATAGATCGACTATCGTTGAGAAGTTCCGTCAAACCCTCGACAGGTTTGCCCGCGATGGTCAAGTATCGGATTTCACCGCTTGCGGCCGCGGCGAGGGCGCCCTCGTTGCCCCGCGCCGACCGTCCTGCCCGGGACGGTAAAGCGATATCAGAGGTTCCAAGCCCTTGAGCGACATGCTGCTCGAAGCCAAGCTGCTCGAAGCCAAGACCGAAGGCGATCGGCTGCGCATCGCGGCCGTCGGCGACTGGATCGCCGAGAACGCCCGTGCGCTCGAAGACCAGGTCAACGGCGAGATCAAGCGCAGCGCCGCCGCCGGCCAAGGCGCGAGCAACGTCGAGATCGACTTGGGGGCGGTGACGCGGCTCGACACCTTCGGCGCCTGGCTGTTGGAGCGGCTGGTGCGCGCCTTTTCCACGCACGGCGTCGCGCCGACGGTCAACGGTCTCAAGGACGACTACAAGCCGCTGTTCGACGAACTGCAGCACGTCGAGCCGGCGCCGCCCGAGCCGCAGCCGCGCCACGGCCTCACCTTCGTGCTGGGGTCGATCGGCGTCAGCATCGTCTCCGTCGGCGACACGCTCGTCGGCGTCGTTAACATGCTGGGCGCGCTCACCGTCGCCGTCGGCCGCGTCATCGTCAATCCGCGCCGCTTCCGCTTCACCTCGATGGTGCACCAGCTCGACCAGGTCGGCTGGCGCGCGGTGCCGATCGTCCTTTTGATCACCTTCCTGGTCGGCTGCATCGTGGCGCAGCAGGGCGTGTTCCACTTCGTCAAGTTCGGCGCCAGCATCTACGTGGTCGACCTGCTCGGCTTCCTGGTGCTGCGCGAACTGGGCGTGCTGATCGTCTGCATCATGGTGGCGGGCCGCTCGGGCTCGGCCTACACCGCCGAGCTCGGCGCCATGAAGATGCGTGAGGAGATCGACGCCATGCACACCATGGGCTTCGATCCGGTCGAGGTCCTGATCCTGCCACGCATCGTCGCGCTCGTCATCGCGGTGCCGATCCTCACCTTCCTTGGCTCGATGGCCGCGCTCTACGGCGGCGCGCTGGTGTGCTGGCTCTACGGCGGCATCGATCCGGCGGTCTTCCTCGAGCGGCTGAAGGAGGCGATCACCCTCGACACCTTCAAGGTCGGTATGCTGAAGGCGCCGTTCATGGCGCTCATCATCGGCACGGTCGCCTGCGTCGAGGGTTTCCGCGTCAAGGGCAGCTCGGAATCGCTCGGCCTGCACACGACGGCCTCGGTGGTGGAGTCGATCTTCCTGGTGATCGTGGTCGACGGCGTGTTCGCCGTGTTCTTCGCCTTGATCGGGATGTAGACGATGACGGGTAACGGACACAAAGAGACGGTGATCGAGGTGCGCGACGTGGTGGTCGGCTTCGGCGACCACATCGTGCTCGATCACATCGATCTCGACGTCTATCGCGGCGAGGTGCTCGGCTTCGTCGGCGGCTCCGGCGCCGGCAAGTCGGTGCTGATGCGCACTATCGTCGGCCTGCTGCCCAAGCGGCAGGGCACCATCAAGGTGCTCGGCGTCGATCTCGACGCGGCGAGCGACCGCGAACGGCAGGCGGTCGAGCACCGCTGGGGCGTGCTGTTCCAGCAGGGCGCGCTGTTCTCGTCGCTGACCGTGCGCGAGAACCTGCAGTTCCCGGTGCGGGAAAGCCTGAAGATCTCCCAGCGCCTGCTCGACGAACTGGCGCTCGCCAAGCTCAAAATGGTCGGTCTCGACGCCAGCGCGCTGGAGAAATATCCTTCCGAGCTGTCCGGCGGCATGACCAAGCGCGTGGCGCTCGCCCGCGCGCTCGCGCTCGACCCCGACATCGTGTTCCTGGACGAGCCGACTTCGGGGTTGGACCCGATCGGCGCCGGCGACTTCGACAGCTTGATCATGACCTTACAGCGAACTCTGGGCCTGACCGTGTTTATGGTCACCCACGACCTCGACAGCCTGCATACGGCGTGCGACCGCATCGCGGTGCTGGCCGACGGCAAGGTGATCGCCGCCGGCACCATGGAAACTATGCTCAAGTCCGAGCATCCGTGGTTAAAGGAGTATTTCCGCGGCAAGCGGTCCCGGGTCGGGCACGCCCTCGAGGCGACGGCGGACCTATAGTCCCGCGTTTAGTCCTGCGTCCAGTGCATAGCTTCGACGGGCAGGGCCGGGTTTCGGACAAAATCCTGCGTCAGAAGCGGCGGCACTTCAGCGGCGCATTCCGCCGCACGAGGCCGGCGCGTATGGCGGCGGCGACCCGACCTTTTGGACGGGACGGCCATGGAGACCAAGGCGACGATGGAAACCAAGGCAAACTATACCCTGATTGGCCTGTTCACGCTGGCCGTCATCGCCGCCGCGTTCGCGGCGGTCTACTGGTTCCAGGGCATGGGCGATGGCGCTCGCGCCTATTACCGCGTGCTGTTCGAAGGCTCGGTGTCGGGGCTCGCGACCGGCAGCCCGGTGATGTTCAATGGCCTTCGGGTCGGGCAGGTGACCGGGCTCGCGCTCGACGCCAAGTATTCCGGAAAGGTCGTTGCCGACATCGCGATCGATCGCAAGGTACCGGTGCACAAGGACACGGATGTCGGCATCCGGTTTCAGGGGCTGACCGGCATCGCCGCGCTATCGCTGACGGGCGGCACCGCCTCTTCGCCGACGCTGAGCGGCACGCGGGATCATCCAGCGGAGCTGGTCGCGCCGGTGGCCGCCGGCCAGGACGTGACCCAGACCGCGCGCGATGTGCTCACCAAGCTCGACAAGCTCCTGAGCGAGAACCAGAAGGCGCTGCACACGGCGCTCGCCAACGTCAACGCCTTCACCGAGGCGCTTGCCAGGAACTCCAAGCACATCGATGACACGCTCGCCAACGTCGACAAGTTCAGTACCACGCTGGCGAAGAACTCCGATCGCCTCGACAAGATTCTGCAGGGTATGCAGGACCTGACCGGCGGCAAGGACGGCAAGAGCGGGCAGATCAACGAGGCGGTGCGCTCGATCCGCGGGCTCGCCGCCAAGCTCGACAAGCGCACCGCTGCGGTGACCGATAGCCTGAGCGGACTCGCGGCCAGCGGCAAGAAGCAGCTCCACACGCTATCGAGGGCGGCGCGGCGCACGCTCGGTACGCTCGACCGGACCATTCGGAACATCGATAAGAACCCGAGCCGCCTGATCTGGGGCGGCGGCGGGACGCCGGCGAGCAAGAACTGAACGAAGCGGCGGTGCCGCAACGCGCGCGCGACCACCGGCATGACGACAAGAAGAAATGGCCGCCGGTGGAAACCGGCGGCCGCTGTTCATGTCAACGTGTACCCGGAGCTCAGTCGAAGCGTCCGGCCGCGTGCGCCAGCATGGTGTAGACCTTGCCGGTCTCCGAGGTGAGATAGGTGCGCGCCATCATGCCGCTCGGGTCGTCGCGCGAGGCGTCTTCCAACAGCCGTTCGAAGTGGCCGATGTAGCCGTCGACGGCCTGTTTGAATTCGCGGTCGCCGCGATACTTGCGGCGGATCTCGTCGAACGCCTTCTGACCCTGCAGTGTGTAGAGCCGGCGGGTGAACACGTTGCGTTCGCCGCGCTTGTAACGGTCCCACAGGTCGGCGGCCGCCTCGTGGTCGATCATGCGGGCGATGTCGACCGACAACGCGTCGAGCGACTCGATGGTGTGGCGCGGCACCCGCTCGTCGTTGCCGCCGCGCGCGGTCTCGCGCGGGACGTTGCGCGCCGGCTGCTGCTCCGGCTCCTGCGAGGCGCGGTTGAGCAGGTCGCTCAGCCAGCCGCGGCTGCCGCCTTCAGGGGCGGGGGGCGCGGCGGCCGGTTCCGGTCGGCGCGGCGAGGCGTAGTTGGCACCCTCGTTGCGCGCCGGGGCCGCGGAACGCAGCGGCGGCAGGCCGCGCGGCGCCTCGTGGCGTGGCTGTTCCTGGCGCAGCGATTCTTGGCGCGCCGGCGCCTCATGGCGGGCTTCATAGCGTTCGGCGGAACGGCCGCCGCCGACCACGGCGAGCGCCGGCTCCTCGCGCTGCGGCCGGCGCATCGGCTCCGAGGCGTCGATGTTGCGGCCGTGACGGGCGACGATGCGGTTGAGCTCGGCCAGCGCTTCGATCTGGTCGACGATCACGCGGCGCATTTCGGCGGCGCTGTCGGCGGTTTCCTGCGGCAGCTCGAAGATGCCGCGGCGGAGTTCGGCACGCGTCGTCTCCAGCTCGCGCTGCATCTCGCTCGCCATCTCCTTCATGTTGGCCATCACCTCGGCGAACCGGCCGCTGGCTTCGCGGAACACCGCTTCGGCGTCGCCGCCGACATCCTGGTAGACCGAACGCATGGTCTCGACGGTGCGGCGGCGTTCGTCCTCGGCGCTGGCGCGGATGCGCTCGTATTGCTCGCTCATCGCGCGTGCGCTGTCCTCGGCATTGGCGGCGACGGCGCGGGCGGCGTCTTCCGCTTGCTGGCGCAGGCGCTCATATTGCTCGCCGACCATGCGCGTGCCTTCGGCATTGCTTTCGAGCATGGCGCGGGCGGTTTCCTCGGCCTGCCGGCGCATGTGCTCGTATTGCTCGCCGACCATGCGCGTGCCCTCGGCGCTGCTTTCCAGCATGGCGTGGGCGGCGTCGTCGGCCTGCCGGCGCATCTGCTCGTACTGCTCGCCGACCATGCGTGTGCCCTCGGCGCTGCTTTCCAGCATGGCGCGGGCGACGTCCTCGGCGTGCTCGCGCACGCGCTCGTATTGTTCGCTGATGGCACGGGTGCCTTCCGCGGTGGTCTCCGAGACCACGCGGGCGACGTCGCGGGCACGGCCCGCCGCCGCTTCCAGCGATTCGTCGAGCAGGCCGGAGAAGCGGCTGAGCCGATCCTGCAGGTCGCCGGTGCGGTTCTCCAGGGTCTGGACCAGGTCGTCGAGTTGGAGCCGGCGCTGGTTGACCGAGTCTTCGGTGCGCTGGTTGCTCTGATCCATCATGTCGATCGACTTGGCCAGATCGCGCCCGTGCTCGTCGAACTGGTGGGCGAGCTGGCCGAGGTCGGTGACGAGCTGGGCGGTGACCTCGCGGAAGCCGGTGATGTTGCCTTCCACTCGCGTGGTGACCTCGGTGGTGGCGCCGGTCACCTCGTTCATGGCGGTGACGAATTCCGACACCCGCAGCATCAGAGTGCTTTCCAGCGAGTTCATGTTCTCATGCGCGCCGGAGAGCACCATGCCCTTGATGGCGGCGGTGGCGCTTTCGGTCGAGCGGGCGATCGCGGTTTGCGTGCTGTCCCGCAACTCGGTGAGCGTGCGGCTGACCGAGCCGGCGGCGTTCTCGCCGGCGGTGTTGATGAGGTTGGCGATCTCGGTGCTGTTGTCGAGCACCGTGCGCGAGAACGACAGGCCCTTTTCCTCGATAGCCTCGAGCGCCCGGTCGGTGGCGCTGCCGACAGTGAAGGCGAAATGCTCGCCCTGTTCCGTCAGCGCCGCGACCACGCCGCCGCCGCGCTCGGAGAGCAGGGCGGTCAGTTCCTCGGCGCGCAGGCCGATGGCCGCGGCGATGTCGTCGCTGGCGCCGCGCAGGGTGCGTTCGGCCTCGCTCGTGCTGCCGCGGATGGCGTCGGTCGTCGTCCGGGTGAGGTCGCTGAGCGAGCGCTCGGCGTCCGCGGCATTGGCCTTCATCGACTCCGACAACTGCTCGACGCGCGCCTGTACGGCGTCGGCGGCCTCAAAGGTACGGTTCTCGATGTGGGCGGCGACCGTCTCGGCGCGGCCGACCAGGAGCTCTTCGAAGCGGTTGATGCGCGCGTCGAGGGTCTCGGCCACGGCGTTGCCGCGCGCCGAAATGGTCTCGCCGGCGCTGGTGATGTGCTGACCGACCTGCTGGTCGAAGCCGTCCAGATGCGTGCGCACGGCATCCGAGACGTCCTGGGTGCGCTGGCCCAGCCGGTCCACCAGCTCGCCGCCGTAGGTCTTCACGGTGTGGTCGAACTCGGCGATGTGGCGGGTGATCAGGCTGCCGAGCGTCGAGGCGTCGCGCGAGATCTTCTCGGTGAGTTCGGTGCCGCCGTGCTGGAACATGTCGTCGAAGGCCTGCAGGCGCTTGATCAGCATGTCCTTGACCGCCTCGCCACGCTCGTCGATGGCGCCGAGCAGCGTCTCGGTGCTGGCGTGGAACGCCTCGGACACCGCGCTGCTGCGCGAGTCGAGGGCACCGACCAGGGCGTCGGTGTTGGCACGGAAGCTGTCGTCGATCGAAGCGCTGCGGGCATCGAGCGCGCCGACCAGCGCGCCGGTGCTGGCGCGGAACGCGTCGGCGATCGAGGCGCTGCGCGCGTCGAGGGCGCCGACCAGAGTCTCGGTGCTGGTGCGGAAGCCGTCGGCGACCGCCTCGCTGCGGCTGGTGAGCGTGTCGCCGACGCGGGCGCCGGTCTCTTCCATGCGGCTGACGACCTCGTCGCCGCGCTGGCCGATGCCGTGCACCAGCGAGTCGCCCGTATTCTGAAGCGTCTGGTGCAGGTCTTCCGCGCGCGTCGCCATGTCGTCGACCATGCGCTTGCTGGTTTCGGCCAACGCCGTGGTGAAGGCCTCCGAGCGCACGCCCATGTTCTCGATGGTGAGCGCGGCGTTCTGCGCGAAGCCGTGCGCGACCTGGTCGAGCCGCGCGTTCATCATCTGGTGCAGGCGGGCCGCGAGTTCGTCGAATTCCTGCGCCACCGTCTCGCCCTTGAATTTGAGGCTTTCGGTGAGCTGCTGGTTGGCGGCGGTGATGATCTGGGTGACGTTGTCGGCGGAGGTGGCGATCGCGTGCGAGGTGTTCTCGCCGGCGGTGGTGACCGCGCCGATCGAGCGTTCGCCGGTCGATTCCAGGCGCTCGAGCAGGGTCGAGCCGCGCTCGCTCAGCGCATCGACCATGGAGTCGCCGGCGTGGCCGAGCGCGAGCGTGATGTATTCGCCCTTCTCGGTGAGCGACTTGGTGACGCGCTGCGCCACTTCCTGCACCTTGTCGGCGACCAGGTCGCCCACGGACGAAATGTCGTGCGACAGGTCGAGATGCACGCTGGAGATGGCGGTGCGCACGTGCTCTGCCTGCGCGACCAGCGTTTCGCGCTGGGTCGCGAGATCGCTCAGCAGGCCACGGATGCGCACTTCGTTGTCGTTGTAGGCGCGCTCGATGGCCGAGACCTCGTTGTGCACCAGGGATTCCAGTTCGGCGGCGCGGGCGAGCGCGCGCTCGACGCCGTCGCCCATGGCGGCGACCTCACGGCGGATGGCGTGGCCGACCGACATCACGGATTCGGTCGCCGCGGTTTCCGGCTGCGCCAGCTTGAGCGCCACGTCGGCCATGGATTGTGCCACGGCGCGCATTTCCTGGGCGCGGCGGATAAGCAGGGCCAGCACGTAGAAGGCGACGATCGGCAGCACGACCGCCGCCACCGCGCCCAGCGCGATCAGCACGGTCATGCGCGGCGTCGTCAGCAGCGCCTGCAGTTCGGGACGGAACAGGACGGCGATAGCGGCAGCAGCCACGAGCCAAGCGACGGTGGCGATGGTGGCGAGCGTGAGGGGCGTGCGCGAGACCGGGCGCTCGTTGAGCGCCTGCAGCATCTGACCCGCGATGGCGCGGTCGTCATTGGCGGGACGGGGCGGCGTCTCGTCCGCCTGCCAGGACGGCTGCGGCTCCTCGATCGACAGCTCGGGCTCGGCGACATTCGGTTTGTCGGTGTCGTTGCTTTCGGTCGGCGCTTTCACCGGCGGGGCCTTGTCGCTGTCGCCGTCACCGAGCTTGAGCGCGGCCTCGATGGCGTTGAGGGTGTCGGCCATCGGATCATCGTTTTTCTGGGGATTATTGGCCATTGCGGTGATCGCCTCGTTTGAACGCCGGACTGCTAGCGCGGCCCGCCTCGGACTTGTCTGTCGGGGCCGCGCCACGAGCGCGGGTGCCTGCTGAAGCCGGCGGCGTCCGTCCCACGTCTCAAGCTGCCGGCAGCTTCATCCTATCGGCTTGGCAATACGAAAGAAACAAACCCGATCAAGAGTTTCCCATCATCGTTAACTTCTTATTCACCATGAATTTGAAGGCCTTAGCGGGGGTTCCGGCGGCCAATTGGGAGGCCCGAAATAAGGCGCCGGCGCGACCAAGAACCGTGGTCGCCGGCTCCGTCCCCGGCTTCCTGCCGGCGCGTTAACCAACCCGGAACGGGATACCCCAAGAGACCCCGACTATTTACCCGTCGTTGGCGGCTCCGGTTGCACGCTTCCGGCCAAGGACGAGGCGCCAAGCCTTGAAGGCCAGAGAAGGCCAAGCGGGAGGCCGACGACATGACGCAAGCTGCTGTCGATCTGAGGGAGCCCGCGGAGAGCGATGACGAGTCCGGCCCGGCCATCGAACGCGCCCATCTCAGCCGCATGACCTACGGCGACCGTGGCCTGGAGCGCGAGCTCCTGGAGCTGTTCGACCGGCAGGCAACGCTGCTGATCGCGCGCATGCGCGACAGTGAGGCCGTCACCTTCGCCGCGCTGGCGCACACCTTGAAGGGGTCGGCCGCCGGCATCGGCGCCACCGGGGTGGCCGCGGCCGCCGCCGGCGCCGAAGTCGCCGCCCCGGCCGAGCGTCAGGCCGCCGTCGCGCGGCTTGCCGCGGCGGTCGAGCGCGCGCGGCCGGAGATCGCGGCACTTTTGGCGCCTCAAGCGAAGGGATAGCGCCCCCGGCCGAATGGCGATATAGGAGGCGCGCCCGCGCCAATTCCGGCGCGTGGCGATTCCCTCAATCACGCGGGCTGCCAGTCGCTCATGCCGAAGATCACCTACATTGACTCCGAAGGGACCGCGCGCACGGTCGCCGCCGAGGTCGGCTCCACCGTGATGGAGACCGCGATCCGCAACAACGTTCCCGGCATCGAGGCCGAATGCGGCGGTGCCTGCGCCTGCGCCACCTGCCACGTCTACGTGGACGAGGCCTGGCGCGAGAAGACCGGCGAGCCCTCGCCCATGGAAGAGGACATGCTCGATTTCGGCTATGACGTCAGGCCGAACTCGCGGCTGTCGTGCCAGATCAAGGTGACCGACGAACTCGACGGTCTGGTGGTTCGCACGCCGGAGAAGCAGGCGTAGGCCTCACCCTCGGGTTTGCGTCGGCGTTTACTCCGTCATCCTGAGGTGCGAGCCAACGGGTCGGCGCGAAGCGCCGCCCGATGATAAACTCCGCGAGCCTCGAAGGATGTCGGCCGGTGAATCTGCGGTGGCCGTCGCCCCCGGATATCGGGTTCACCCGATATCCGATTTTAAGGGTGGCGGATCGAGTCGGCGTCAATCTCGCCGTCTAGGACGCGGTGGCGTCGGCCAATATCCTGGCCGGACCCTTGCGCGCCGGCAAGGTGACGGACGCGACGCTCGCCGCCATCCAGAAGCGGCGTGAGTTTCCGGTGCGGGTGACGCAGAAGCTCCAGGTCTTCGTGCAGAACAACATGATCGACAAGGCGCCGCACGGCAGCGCGCGGCCGACGCCGCCGTTGCCGATCAAGTTGGCGCAGATGTTCCCGGTGTTGCAGCGGCTGCCGGCGCGGCTCGTCGGCATGGGCGCGCGGCCCGAGCACGTGCATACGGGGGAGGCCAACTTCAATCCGTCATCCTGAGGTGCGAGATCGCGCGGCGATCGAGCCTCGAAGGATGATCGGCCCCAACTACCGGGCCGTCGCCCTTCGAGGGCGCGCGCTACGCGCGGCCACCTCAGGGTGACGGACAAACCCTGCTTACCCGCCGCGATACTTCCACCGCTCAAGCCGCGCGATCGCTTCCGGCGGCAAGGGCCGCGGGCGGCGCGTGGTGGCGTCGAGCATCACCAACGTCGCGCGTCCAGCCGCCACGCAGTCGTTACCGGAAAACGCCGCCTGCACCATGACGAACGACGAGCGGCCGAGTTCCGCGAGCCCCGTGCCGATCACGACCTCGCCCGGCCAGTGCAGCTCGCGCAGGAAGTCGATCTCCTGGCGCGCCAGCACGTAGGTGGCGTTTTCGACGCCGATGCCGAGATCGGGATCGCGGAACATGGCGACGCGGCCAGTCTCGAAATAGGTCGCGAACACGGCGTTGTTGACGTGGCCCTGCGCATCGAGATCGCCGAAGCGGACGATGTCGCGTTCACGGTGCGGATAGTGTTCAAGCTGTGGCGCCGGCTTTCTAAGCCGGGACGGGGACTGTTCGTTCATGATCGGATTTTCTTGTGGAGTGGCGGGCGGGGCGACGGTAGCGGTCTGGCCGCTGTGCGCGAGCGCATCGGCGACGAAGCCGTTGGCCTTCATCTCCTCGATGAAGGCGCGGAGGTACGCCGCGCCCGCCGCCCTTTTCGGCGCGCACGATCGTGGCGTTCTTGAGCGTGCGCGTGAGGAAGAGATCGTAGGCCGAGTTGTGACCGACGGCGATACGGATGCGGGGCTTATCGACGTCGGCGAGCGTTTTCAGGGCCGACTCCGTCGGCACCATGTAGTTGCCGTAGATGATGACGTAGGGCGCGGTGAAGTCGATCTCGGCGGCGCGCACCGGCTCGTTGGCGAGGAAGACGATATCGACGTGGTTCGCCTTGAGCGCCTCGAACGCTTTGCCGGCCGCCTCGAAGGGCACGAGTTCGACCGGCACGCCGAGCCGCTGGCCCAGTTCATGGGCGAGATCCGGCGTGATGCCCTTGATGCCGCCGGGCGCGCCGCCCGCGTCGTCCTTCTGCACCAGCACGCTGTTGCCGAGATTGATAGCGACGCGCAGCGTACCGGTGGGCGCGAGGTCTTTGAGGACGGCGGCGTCGGCCATGGGGGAAGGGCTCCGATCGGTCAAGGAAGGCCGCGGCGGGCGCCACGGGCCGGAAAGGCGCGCTCCGGATAGCACGCCCGATGGCGGGTTTCACCGGGGGCTCGCCGGGGAGTGGCGTCGGCCCCGCCGCCTATGCAATATGGCGCCCATGTTCGTCACCTTCTTCCAGGAACTCAAAAGCGCCGGCGTGCCGGTGTCGCTGCGCGAATACCTCGCCCTCATGCAGGCGATGGAGCAGGACCTCGCCGGGCGCCGGGTGGAGGACTTCTATTACCTGTCGCGCGCGGCGCTCATCAAGGACGAGCGCAACCTCGACAAGTTCGACCGCGTGTTCGGCCACGTGTTCCAGGGCCTCGACCTGATGAGCGAGGCGATCGAGGCGGAGATCCCCGAAGAGTGGCTCAAGAAGCTTGCCGAGAAATACCTGACGGAAGAAGAGAAGAAGCAGATCGAGACCATGGGCGGGCTCGACAAGCTGATGGAGACGTTGCGCCAGCGGCTCGCCGAACAGAAGAAGCGCCACCAGGGCGGCAACAAGTGGATCGGCACCTCCGGCACGTCACCGTTCGGCGCCTATGGCTATAACCCGGAAGGCATCCGCATCGGCCAGGACGGCAGCCGCCACCGGCGCGCCGTCAAGGTGTGGGACAAACGCGAGTTCAAGGACCTCGACGACGAGGTCGAGCTCGGTACCCGCAACATCAAGGTGGCCTTACGCCGCCTGCGCAAGTTCGCGCGCACCGGCTCGGCCGACGAACTCGATCTCGACGGCACCATCAAGGGCACCGCGCATAAAGGTTATCTCGACATCCACATGCGGCCCGAGCGCCACAACGCCGTGAAGGTGCTGTTGTTCTTCGATATCGGCGGCTCGATGGACTGGCACATCAAGGCGACCGAGGAATTGTTCTCGGCGGCGCGCACCGAGTTCAAGCACATGGAGCATTTCTACTTCCACAATTGCCTGTACGAGAAGGTGTGGAAGGAGAACCGCCGCCGTTTCCAGGAGACGACCTCGACCTGGGACGTGCTGCACACCTATCCGCACGACTACAAGGTGGTGTTCGTCGGCGACGCCTCGATGTCGCCTTACGAGATCACCGCGCCGGGCGGCTCGGTGGAGCACTTCAACGACGAGCCGGG
>JARRQH010000002.1:0-37384 GCA_037381985.1 Pseudolabrys sp. | reverse complement strand
TCAGGGTGTGACACAGGATGCCCATGTCGGTGCCGCCCTGCACGTTATCGTGGCCGCGGAAGATGTTGGTGCCGCCGCCCACCTTGCCGACGTTGCCAAGCGCGAGCTGCAGGATGCAGAGCGCGCGGGTGTTGGAGTTGCCGATGGTGTGCTGCGTGATGCCCAGCGTCCAGGTCAGCGTGCCCGGGCGGTTGGAGGCGAGCAGCCGCGCCACGCGCTTGAGCTGCGCGCCCGGCACCCCGGACACCTTCTCGACCTCTTCCGGCGTCCACTGCTTCACCTCGTCACGGATCTTCTCCATGCCGAAGACGCGGTCGTGGATGTAGGTCTTGTCTTCCCAGCCGTTCTCGAAGATGTGGTAGAGGATGCCCCAGACCACCGCCACGTCTGTGCCCGGGCGCTGCTGCACGTGCTCGGTGGCATGCGCCGCCGTGCGCGTGAAGCGCGGATCGACCACGATGAAGGGCGCGTTGTTGCGCTCCTTGGCGGTGAGGATGTGCTGCATCGCCACCGGATGCGCTTCCGCCGGATTGCCGCCGAAGGTGATGATCGACTTGGCCTTGCGGATATCCGGGAAGCTGTTGGTCATGGCGCCGTAGCCCCACGTGTTCGCGACGCCGGCGACCGTGGTGGAATGGCAGATGCGCGCCTGATGGTCGGTGTTGTTGGAGCCCCAGAACGCCGCGAACTTGCGGAACAGGTAGCACTGTTCGTTCGAGGTCTTGGCGGAGCCGAGCCAGTACACCGAGTCGGGACCGGACTTCTTGCGGATGTCGAGAATCTTGTCGCCGATCTCGCTGATCGCCTGGTCCCAGGAGAGTTTCTTCCACTTCCCGTTCACGAGCTTCATCGGATACTTGAGGCGGCGCGACGAGTTGGTCTCTTCGCGGGCCGCCGCGCCTTTGGCGCAATAGCCCCCGTTATTGAACGGGCTCTCGAAGGCCGGCTCCTGGCGCGTCCACACGCCGTTCTGCACCGTGGCCTTGATGGTGCAGCCGACCGCGCAGAACGTGCACACGCTTTTCACGCTCTTGCCGCCCGTCGGCTCCATCTGGACCGCGTTGGCGGCGTCCGACTTCTTCACCATGCTCAGGCCGAAGCTCGAGGCCACCGCCACACCACCGGCCGCGAGGCTCGAGCGCCGCAGGAAGGTACGGCGGTCGACCGTCCCGCCGACGACGCTGGCCACCACCTGCGACAGGCGTGACGTCTTTGCCGTTCCGTCGCTCTGTTTCGTGAGCATGAGAACTCTCCTTTATCGATCCCGGTGTTTCTTGTTCGTCGCGGCGGAGGTGGCCGCGCCGGCTGAGGTCGAGCGTTCGCGCGAGCTAGAAGCTCGCCATGCGGTAGTAGGTCTTGACGTGATCAGTCTCGCGATAGCCGCCCTGCGCGGCCGGGGCCTGCTCGCTGGCGCTCGCTTCCGAAGCGCCGAGGCCGATCGACGCGCCGGCCACGCCGGCGCCGAGCCCGGCGAGGCGCATGAAGCTGCGGCGGTCGAGCTGGGCGTTCTCGCTCGCGGCCTTGCTTGCGGTCTTGGCTTTTCTGCGCGTCTGCTTGTCGGTCTTCTTGGTCATGGGCCTGCTCGCTTGCTGGTACATGGATGTCGGATTGGGTGTCGGATTTGCGGATCCCCGGTCTTGCAGCCGGCTCATTCCGCGTTGGTGAACTCCGTGCTCGGTGGAATGCCCTCGATGAATTCCGGGTGGCTGTAGACGCGCATGCCGTCGGCGCGCGCCAGCGCGATCATCGTGAGGTTGGCGGCGTCGGCCATGCGCACGGCGAGCGCCGTCGGCGCCGAGACCGCCGCCAGCACCGGAATGCCGGCGGTCGCCGCCTTCTGCACCATCTCGTAGCTGCAACGGCTGGTGATCAGCGCGAAACCGGACGCGGGATCGATGCCCGCCGTGGCCATCGCCCCGATCAGCTTGTCGAGCGCGTTGTGGCGGCCGACGTCCTCGCGCGCCACCACGATGTTGCCGTCGCGGTCGGCCCAGGCTGCCGCATGCAGCGAACGGGTGACGCGGTTGAAGGCCTGCCAGTCCGGCAGCGTATCGAGCGCGCGGCCGAGCGCCGCCGCCGAAATGACCTGACTGCGGCCGAGCGGCGCCAGCGGCCGCACCGCCTGATCGAGGCTGTCGACCCCGCATAGGCCGCAGCCGGTGCGGCCGGCGAGATTGCGCCGACGCTCCTTCAGGGCGGCAAAGCGACGCCCCGAAATGGTGAGGCGCGCGATCAGGCCCTGCGGCGCTTCGTCGGTGTCGAAATCGAGCAGTTCGTCCGGGCTTTCGAGGATGCCCTCGCTCAGGCTGAAGCCGAGCGCGAAGTCTTCCAGGTTGCCCGGGGTCGCCATCATCACGACGTGGGAGACGCCGTTGTAGACCAGCGCCACCGGCACTTCCTCGGCGACCGCGTCGAGCATCGGGGTCACCGTGCCCTCGCGCAGCAGATGGCCTTCGGTGGTGGCAATCGGATTGATTGTGTTCGGATATTTCGTGTACCTGGCCGATATATGATCAGATTCTGACATTTTGGTACTTTTCGTAATTAGACTGAATCTGAACTAGCGGACTATCGGTCCCGAGGCGAAACTTGGTCAACATGTTTGTCCGGATACGACGGCGGTTGCGCGTGCCTGATCGCTAGCGAATCCCGCGCTGCGGCAACGGCGGTGCACCGAAACCGGGCACCCGGCGCGGCGCTCATAATCGACTGAAAAGTGGACGCTTTATCCCGGTCTCAGACCGCGAGCCGGAACGCCTGGCCTTCCAGCGCCATGAGGTGGGAACCGAGCCGGGCGAGCGGCATATAAAATGTCGCAGCCTCGGCCTCCGCCAGATCGGTGAAGAAATCCCCAGCCCAGGACGCGAGGTGCGCCTCGTAGAAGGAGCGCTGCTCGTCGATGCTGGCCGGATGATCGCCAAAGACACCGAGGATCAGCCCGGCCATCATTTCGCAGAGAGCGGCGATGTGGTCCTCGGGCTCCTTGATGCTCTCGTCCCAACCGATACCGCGTTCGGCCATGTCGGCGCGCAAGCTGGCGAGTGGCGCGTCGTAGAGCCGGCCGGTGAGATAATGCGAGGCGTAGGGCACCACCTCGCCCTGGTCGAGACCGATGAACAGGGCGTGGAATTCGTCGTCGATGGCGCCGGCGGTCTTGGCGCGCGCCACCGCCGCGAGCGCGTCGACCGCCTCACCGACCGGCCCCCCGCCGCCTTGCAGCTTGCGTATGGCGTCGAGCGTCGCCTCGTCCGGCGCGCGGATCAGGAGCCGCGCCAGCAGCACGTAGAGGTCGGCGCGCTGACGCTCTTCTTCGGGGATGCTCGCCGCGGCAGCGGCTTGTTCAACCGACACGGGGATCTTCCTTCAGTTGTCGCGGCGCTCGTCGGGCGGACCCAAGTCGCCCGCGCCGACATCGTCGTCGTCCTCATCCGATGCCGCCGGCTCGGCCGGCGCGGCACCGCGCGCTTGTTCGAGCGACGCGCGCCGTTCCTGTTTCGACGGTCCGTGCCGGCCGCGCGGCCGCTCTTCGCGCGCACGCTTGACGTCCATGATCTTGTCGCGCAGCGCACGGCCCACCTCGGCGATCGGCTCCGCGACAGCTTCCTCGAGAAACTTCATGGTCTGCGGATCGTAGTCGTTGAGACCGTCGAGATTGGCGAACACAGGGTTCGACAGCCACAGCTTGCGCAGCGCGGCCTGCTTCAGCCGTTCCGGCACGCCCTCGCGTAGGAACACGGAGAAATCGGAGTCGTAAGTCAGGGTTTCGACATCGGGCAGAGACTCGATGTCCACCTCGGGCGTGTCCCCCTCACCGACGCTCTCCGTCGCGGCAGGCGACGAGTCGGTCCGCTCGACCGGCGCCGCATCGGCAGCGCTCGCGTCGGGGGCCGCGGACTCTATGTTCTTTTCCTGTACCGCTTCCCGCCGTGCTTCTGACCGCGCTTGAGTCTTGCGCCGCGACCAGCGCAACAGCAGGCTTTCGTCCGGATTGTTCATCATAAGAAACTCCAGACCTGCATCCCACATCTGCAAGTCATAGCCTTGCACTATACGGCTTTAACCTGCGAATTTTTTATCCCATCATTTGAATTAGACAAAGTATGCGCTTTTCCGCATGATGTTGTGAAGTCATAAAACAACAAGCCGTTGCAGCCAAAAGAAAAGCAACGGCTCGTGAAGCCCGGGCGGAGGATGAACGGCCTCATGAAACTGGCCGAACGCAACGTACTCGTCTGCAATTGTCAGAAGACCATGGCGATCGACGGTGACGCGCTTGCGCGCGCCGCCGGCGGCGATAGCTGCCGGGTCGCGGGACATCTGTGCCGGCGCGAGCTGCCGCAGTTCCAGGATACGGCGCGGCAGTCGATGCAGGACGGCAGCGCGCTGCTGGTCGCCTGCACGCAGGAAGCGCCACTGTTCCGCGAGACGCTAAACGACCTCGTGAACGAAGCCGGCACTGAGGCGCCCGACATCCGCTTCGTCAATATCCGCGAGCGCGCCGGCTGGAGCGATGCCGGACGTCAGCCGAACCGCGACGTCACCGCCAAGATGGCCGCGCTCCTCGCCGAAGCCAGTCTCGATATTCCGCCGGCCTCCACCGTGGCGATGAATTCGGAAGGCGAATTCCTGATCCTCGGTCATGACGACGCCGTCTTCGAGGCCGCCAGGCAGGTCGCCGGCCGGCTCGACGTCACGATCCTGCTGACGCCTGAGGCGCAAGTGCTGCCACCGCGCACCATGGACGTGCCGGTGTTCCGCGGCCGCGTCACCGCCGCCTGGGGCCATTTCGGCGGCTTCGAGCTGACGGTGGAAGCTGTGCAAGGCGTCAAGACCGCCTCGCGGGGCACGCTCGAATTCGAGGGCGCACCGCAAACGCTCACCCGCACCGCCGACATCATCCTGGACTTGCGCGGCGGCACGCCGCTGTTCACCGCCTCCGACAAGCGCGACGGTTATTTCAATCCCGATCCCGGCAATCCGGCGCTGGTGATGGAGGCGCTGCTCGCCGCCACCGGCATGGTCGGCCAGTTCACCAAGCCGCGCTACGTCGACTACGACCCCGACATTTGCGCGCATTCGCGCAACCGCATCGTCGGCTGCTCGCGCTGCCTCGACAATTGCCCGACCGGCGCCATCACGTCCGACGAGGATCGCGTCGTCTACGATCCTTATATCTGCGCCGGCTGCGGTGTCTGCGCCAGCGTCTGCCCCACGGGCGCTGCGCGCTACGCCCTGCCGGCGGGCGACGCGCTGCTCATCCGCCTGCGGACGCTGCTGCGCACCTATCTCAACGCCGGCGGCGAGCGGCCGGTGCTGCTGGTTCACGACACGGCCTTCGGCGACGAGGTCCTCGACCTGATGGCACGCCTCGGGCGCGGCCTGCCGGCCAACGTGCTGCCGTTCGCGGTCAACCAGGTGACGCAGATCGGCGTCGACTTCATGCTATCGGCGGCGGCCTTCGGTGCCGAGTGCACGCTGTTGCTGGTGCCGCCGGCCAAGCGCGAGGAAAGCGCCGGGCTGGCCTTCCAAGCGTCGCTGGCGACAAGCGTGTTCGACGGGCTCGGCTATGGCACGGACCGCGTGCAACTGATCGAACGCGACGATCCGGATTCGATCGGCGATCTGCTTTACGGCCTCGCGCCCTGCCCCGGCCTGACGCCCGGCAGCTTCCAGCCGGTCGGCCGCAAGCGCGAGGTGATCGCCTTCGCGCTCGATCATCTGCACCGCAACGCCCCCAGCAAGGTGGAGGAAATCGCGCTACCGGCGGGCGCGCCCTTCGGCAGCGTCACGGTCGACACCGAGGGCTGCGTGCTGTGCATGGCCTGCGCCGGCACCTGCCCGACCGGCGCGCTGAAGGACAATCCGAACCATCCGCAGCTCAGCTTCGCCGAGGACGCTTGCGTGCAATGCGGGCTGTGCAAGAATACCTGTCCGGAAAAAGTGATCTCGCTGACGCCGCGTCTCAGCTTCCGCGAGGAGGCGCACCGCCATCGCGTGCTCAACGAGGAACAGCCGTTCTGCTGTGAGCGTTGCGGCAAACCGTTCGGCGTGGCATCGCAGGTCAAGCGCGTGATGGAACGGCTACAGGGCCACTCCATGTTCGCCGCCGCCGGCGCGCTCGACCATCTCAAGCTCTGCCAGGACTGTCGCATCGCGGTGATGACCGAGATGCCCGACAGTCCGTTCAAGGTCGGCACCGTACCGCGCGTGCGCACCACGTCCGATTATCTGCGCGCGCAGGAAAGCGGCATCGACCTCGACGACGATCTCATCGACGAGCCCGGCAACGGGCGCGGCTGAGGGGCTTGGACTGAAAGGCATGAAATGAGCAGACCGTCCCGCATCAACGCCAAGGCGACGGACTACCTGCCGGAGGGCGACAACGACCCGAAGGCGGACAGCGTGCGGCTGATGGTGCGGGTGGCGTTCGGCCGGCATGGCGCGCTAGGCCCCGGCAAGGTGCGGCTCATCGAATTGATCGACCAGCACGGCTCGATCACCGCGGCCTGCAAGGAAATGGGCATGTCCTACCGTCGCGCCTGGCTGCTGGTGGAAGGCTTGAAGCAGGCATTCCGCGAGCCGGTGCTCACCACCCAGCAGGGCGGCGTCTCCGGCGGCGGCTGCCGGCTGACGCCTTACGGGCGCTCGATCCTCGCGCGCTACCGCGAACTCGAACGCACCGCGCGCGAAGCGGTGCGCAACGAATTGGCGGCGCTGGAACAGGAGCTACTGCCGCAAGCAGTGGCGGAAGGCGATGCCGATCCCGAAGACGACGAGGCGCTGGCGAGTTAGCGGGTCGCTCTGAAAACTCTGCTGTCGTCCCCTGCGAAGGCGGGGGATCCAGTAATTCTTGCTGTTTCGATTACTCTCTTTCGTGCCTCAAACCAACGCAGGCGATTACTGGATCATCCGCTTTCGCGGATAATGACAGCTGAGTCTCATGCTCAGCCTTCCCGCAATCTCTCCGCCCCACCCGCCAACAACGCCGCGGCCTGATCAATCTCATCTTCCGTCGTGAAGCGCCCGAGGCTGATGCGCAAAGACGCGCGCGCGAGGTCATCAGGCAGCCCGAGCGCGCGCAGGACGTAAGACGGCTCGACCTCCGCCGAGGTGCAGGCCGAACCGGACGACACCGCCACGCCCTTGACCTCCATCATCAGGTCCTCGGCGTCGATGCCGGGAAAGGCCACGTTGAGATTGCCGGCGACCCGTTGCATCATATCGCCGTTGACGCGGATGTCGGGCAGCCGCGCGCGCAACGCATCGAGCAGGCGGTCGCACAAAGCCGCCAAGCGAACGCTCTCTTCTTCTATCTCATCGCGGGCGATATCGCACGCCACGCCGAACCCGACACACAATGGCAATGGCAGCGTACCGGAACGAAGCCCCCGCTCCTGCCCGCCGCCGTCGAACAGCGGCCGCAGCCGCGGGCCCGGCTGCCGCCGCACATAGAGCGCGCCGATGCCCATGGGCGCATAGAGCTTGTGACCGGAGATGCTCATGAGGTCGATGTTCATCGCCTCGACGTCGAGCGCGATCTTGCCGGCGGCCTGCGCGGCGTCGGTATGGAACAGGGCGCCGTGGTCGCGCGCGAGGCGGCCGATCTCGGCGACAGGCTGGATAACGCCGATCTCGTTGTTGACCGCCATTACCGAGACCAGCGCCGTGCGCGCGCTGAGCGCGCCCGCGAGTTGATCGAGATCGACGAGGCCGCTGTCCCTGACCGGCAGAACGGTGATCCGGAACCCTTCACGTTCCAGGCTGCGGCAAGCCTCCAGCACGCACTTGTGCTCGGTGGAGACAGTGACGATCTCGATGCGCCTGGGGTCGCGCCGCGCCGCACCCTTGATGGCGAGGTTGTTGGCCTCGGTCGCGCCCGAGGTGAAGATAACGCCGCGCGCGGGCGCGCCGATCAGCGCGGCGACCTGGCGGCGCGCGGCCTCGACCGCATCTTCCGCCGCCCAGCCATGGGCGTGCTGGCGCGAATGCGGATTGCCGAACGCCCGCGTGAAATACGGCAGCATGGCCTCCACCACCCGCGGGTCGGCGGGGGTCGTGGCCTGGTAATCGAGATAGATCGCCGCCGGCGGTTCCATCGCCTGCGTTTCATTCTTTGCTGTCTGGTCACTGGGCTCGCCCATCGCATACCAATATACGACACACGCGCCGGCTACGACAGGGTGTGGCGCGATCAGCGGGCGACGATAGGCTTCGCGTCGAGACCCATCCCGATCATTGCACGACCTGGTGCAGCGAGCCCGATTTGTAGCGCTGCGCCATGACGTCGAGCTCGATCGGCATGACATGCTCCGCTTGGCCGGCCGAGCCGAAGGCCTCGAAGCGCTCGATGCAGACCTTGGTGGTCTCGTCCATGGCCGCCTGCAGGAATTTGCGCGGGTCGAATTCGCGCGCGTTCTTCTTCATGGCGCGGCGCATGGCCGCGGTCATGGCGAGGCGGATGTCGGTGTCGATATTCACCTTGCGCACGCCGTTGCGGATGCCCTCCTGGATTTCCTCCACCGGCACGCCGTAGGTCTCCGGGATCTCGCCGCCGTAGCAGCGGATTTCCTGCAGCAGATACTGCGGCACCGACGACGAGCCGTGCATGACCAGGTGGGTATTGGGCAGCCGGGCGTGAATCGCCTTGACGCGGTCGATCGAGAGAATATCGCCGGTCGGCTTGCGGGTGAACTTGTAGGCGCCGTGCGAAGTGCCGATCGCAATCGCCAGCGCGTCGCACTGGGTCTCGTTGACGAAGCGCGCGGCCTCGTCCGGATCGGTCAGCAGCGCCTCCTTCGACAGCTTGCCTTCGGCGCCGTGGCCGTCTTCCTGGTCGCCCTGCAGCGTCTCCAGCGAGCCGAGACAGCCGAGCTCGCCTTCCACCGACACGCCGACGGCGTGCGCCAGATCGACGACCTTGCGGGTGACGCCGACGTTGTAGTCGTAGTCGGCCGGCGTGCGGGCGTCTTCTTTCAGCGATCCGTCCATCATCACCGAGGTGAAACCGGATCGGATCGCGGTCATGCACACCGCCGGCGAGGCACCGTGGTCCTGGTGCATGACGATGGGGATTTCCGGGTAGGCCTCGATGGCCGCCAAGACGAGATGGCGCAGGAACGGCTCACCGGCATATTTGCGTGCGCCGGCCGAGCCCTGCAGGATCACCGGGCTCTTCGCCTTGCGCGCGGCCTCCATGATCGCCTTGATCTGCTCCATGTTGTTGACGTTGAACGCCGGCAGGCCGTAGCCCTCCTCGGCGGCGTGGTCGAGCAGTTGACGCATCGATACGAGCGGCATGGTTGGCTCCTTGTAATTGCTTCACCCAACGGGAACGACGTGCCGGCGGCCGACGGCTGCGCGCACCGCATCGGCCACGCGCTCCGGCGTGAAGCCGAACAATGGGAGCAGATCCTTTTCCGGCGCGGACTCGCCGAAGCGGTCGATGCCGATGACGGCGCCGCTGCGGCCGGCGTATTTCCACCAGCCGCGCGTGGCGCCGGCTTCGACCGTCACCGTCGGCAGGTTCACCGGCAGCACGCGCTCCTGCCAGTCCATCGGCTGGCGCTCGAAGGCTTCGACGCAGGGCATCGAGACGACACGCACCGGCAGGCCCTCGCCCGCCAGCAACTCCGCGGCGGCACGCGCCAGCTTCACCTCGGAGCCGGTAGCGATGATGACGGCGGCGGGCGCCTGCTCGGTTTCGATCAGCACATAGCCGCCGCGGGCGATCGCTTCGATTTGCTCATCGGCGCGCGGCTGATGCGGCAGCGTCTGCCGCGACAATGCCATCATGCTGGGCCCGTCGTCGCGCATGACGCTTTGCGTCCAGGCCACCGCCGTCTCGACCGCATCGCACGGCCGCCAGACGTCGAGATTGGGAATCAACCGCAAAGACTCAACATGCTCGACCGGTTGATGCGTAGGGCCGTCCTCGCCGAGACCGATGGAGTCGTGGGTAAAGACGTAAATGACGCGCATGTGCATGAGCGCGCTCATGCGGATGGCGTTGCGGGCATAATCCGAGAACACCAGGAAGGTTGCGACGTAGGGCAGGAAACCGCCGTGCAGCGCCAGGCCGTTGGCGATCGCCGCCATGCCGAATTCGCGCACGCCGAACAGAATGGTGTTGCCGGCGGCGTCACGCGTGATCGGCTTGGTCAGCGGATGATTGGTCAGGTTGGAATGAGTGAGATCGGCCGAACCGCCGATCAGCTCCGGCAGCGCTTTCGCCAAGGCGGCAAGCGCGATCTGGCTGGCCTTGCGGCTGGCAATGGAGGATTCCTCCGCGGCGGTGGTGGCGACCAGCGTGGCGGCGGTCTGCGCGAAATCGGCCGGCAGATCGCCCGCCATGCGGCGCAGGAATTCTTCCGCCAAGTCCGGACAGGCCGCGCGATAGACCTCGAAGCGCTTTTGCCAGTCGGCTTCGAGTGCCTCACCCTTCTCGGTGGCGTCCCACTCGGCGGCGACCTCGGGCGGCACCACGAAAGGCGGATGGGTCCAGCCAATCGCCTCGCGCGTGCGCGCGACTTCCTCGGCCCCGAGCGGCGCGCCGTGGGTGTCCTGATGGCCCTGCTTGGTGGGCGCGCCGCGGCCGATCACGGTCTTGCAGCAGATCAGGCTCGGCCGCTCGGTTTCGGCGACGGCCTCGGCGAGCGCGGCATCGACCGCCGCCGCGCTGTGGCCGTCGACCGCGCGCACCACGTTCCAGCCATAGGCCTCGAAGCGCTTGGGCGTGTCGTCGGCGAACCACTCGATGACCCTGCCGTCGATGGAAATGCCGTTGTCGTCGTAGAGCGCGATCAGCTTGCCGAGTTTGAGCTTGCCGGCGAGCGAGGCGACCTCGTGGCTGATGCCTTCCATCAGGCAGCCGTCGCCGACGATCACGTAGGTGCGGTGATCGACGACCTCGTGGCCCGGCATATTGAACTGCGCGGCAAGCGTCTTTTCGGCGATCGCCATGCCGACCGCGTTGGCGAAGCCTTGGCCGAGCGGCCCGGTGGTGGTCTCGACGCCGAGCGTCACGCCGAATTCCGGATGTCCCGGCGTCTTGGAATGAAGCTGGCGGAAGCGTTTCAACTCCTCGACCGGCAGCGGATAGCCGGTGAGATGCAGGAGCGCATAGAGCAAGGGCGAGGCATGGCCGTTCGAGAGCACGAAGCGGTCGCGGTCGGGCCAGGCCGGGTTGGCGGGATCGTGGCGCAGATAACGCCGCCACAACACGCTGACGATTTCCGCCAGCCCCAATGGTGCGCCGGGGTGGCCGGACTTGGCGTTCTCCACCATGTCCATGGCCAGCGCGCGCACCGCGGCGGTGACGGGATCGGTCAGGTCCGCGTGCGGCGGCTTGGCGACGACATTCATGGCGGTCCCTTCCCTCTTCACGCGTTATCCGGCACGCCGTTTCTTTTCCATGAGCTGCAGGATCATCGGCGTCAGGATGAGCTGCATGGCGAGATCGAGCTTGTTGCCCGGAATGACGATGGAATTCGCCCGCGACATGAAGCTGTCGTGGATCATCTTGACGAGATACACGAAGTCGATGCCGCGCGGATTACGGAAGCGGATCACCACCATTGACTCGTCTGGCGTCGGGATCCAGCGCGCGATGAACGGATTGGAAGTGTCGACCGTGGGCACGCGCTGGAAATTGATATCGGTTTCGGTGAACTGCGGACAGATGTAGTTCACGTAGTCGGGCATGCGGCGCAGAATGGTGTCGACCACCGCTTCCTGGCTGTAGCCACGCTCGGCCTTGTCGCGGTGGATCTTCTGGATCCATTCAAGATTGATCACCGGCACCACACCGATCTTGAGGTCGGCATAGCGCGCGGTGTTGGCGGTCTCGGTGACGACGGCGCCGTGCAGGCCCTCGTAGAACAGCAGATCGCTATCGCTTTCCAGCGGCTTCCAGTCGGTGAAGGTGCCCTGCGCGCAGCCGAAGCGTTTGGCTTCATCCTCGTCGTGGACATAATGACGTGTGCGGCCGCTGCCCTTCTCGGAATATTCGCGGAACACCGTTTCCAATTCGTCGATCAGGTTCGATTCCGGCCCAAAGTGGCTAAAGTTGGAGTTGCCCTTCTCCATCGCCTCTTCCATCGCCTTGCGCATGCCCACGCGATCGTAGCGATGAAAGGCATCGCCCTCGATGGAGGCGGCGGTGATGTTCTCGCGACGGAATATCTCGTCGAACGTCTTTTTCACCGACGTCGTGCCGGAGCCCGACGACCCGGTGATGGAAATGATAGGATGCCTTATTGACACGATGCGCCCCCGGCCATTGTCTGAATTCGCTCGTCAGGCTCGGTACAGGCCACGCCGGCCGAACAAAGGCGATTTTTCGTACGCGAGCTGTGGATTGAGATGGTGCAGGTCGATGCGCTCGACTTCGTCGCGCGAGCCGAAGATCAACGGCACGCGCTCGTGCAAGCTCCCCGGTACGCGGTCGAGCACCGGCTCGCTGCCGGTGGACGCGGCCGCGCCCGCCTGCTCCATCAGGAAGGCGATCGGGTTGCCCTCGTAGATGAGGCGCAGGCGCCCGCTTTGATAGCCGTCGCGGGCGTCGCCCGGATAGATATAGACGCCACCGCGCATCAGGATGCGGTGCGCCTCCGCCACCATGGAAGCGATCCAGCGCATATTGAAGTCGCGCCCGCGCGGACCCTCGCTGCCGGCGATGCAATCGTCGAACCACACCCGCACCGACGCGCTCCAGTGCCGGTAGTTGGAGGCGTTGATGGCGAATTCCCTGGTCTGTGGCGACACCTGCATCAGCGCGCGCGTGCGCATGAAGGTGCCGGTCGCGCGGTCGAGGGTGAACATGTCGGTGCCCTCGCCCAGCGTCAGCACCAGCGAGGTCTGCGGGCCGTAAAGGACATAACCGGCGGCGACCTGCTCCCGACCCGGGCGCAGGAACGCCGCCGGCTCATTCCCGCCGCCGGGAGGAACAGGGAGCAGCGAGAAAATCGTACCAACCGAGACGTTGGTGTCGATGTTGGAGGACCCGTCGAGGGGATCGAGCGCGACCAGGATCGGCGCGTCCGGGTTGAGCTCGACCGGCACGTCCAGTTCTTCCGAAGCCACGGCCGCGACCGGCGCGGCACGCAGCGCGTCGATCAGACGGGCGTTGGCGAGAATATCGAGCTCGGTCTGAAAGTCGCCGCCCGATTTGTTGTTGCGCAGTTGAGAGAGCTGGCCTTCCAGCGGGCCGGCCGCGATCAACGCGGCGATGTCCGTGCAGGCGCTCGCGAGCGCGGCCACCGTGGCGGCGACCGGTTCGCGCCGGGCATCGCCCTTCGCCCACGTCCCGAGATAAACGTCGAGGCTCAGGTCACTCGTCAAATCACTCGCCATGGCGCTTCCCCATTGCGCGCCGACGGTCCTTTGTGCCGTCAGCCCGCGAAAATTCGACTTGCCTTGATATCGGCCGCTTCGATCGTCATTAGTCCGTCGCGATCGATTGCGCCCTCTTCCTTATAGAGCCGCAGGGCGTGCCTGAGCCGCGCCCGGTCGATCGCATTGCGGATCGAGCGGGCGTTGGCGAAGTTCGGCTGCTGCCGCCGGCGTGTCACGTATTCGGCCATCGCTTCGCGCGCCTCCGGGCTCAGCCGGTAATGGCCTTCCTCGGCGATGACCTCGGCGATGGCGAGCAGTTCGTCGTCGCCATAGTCCGGAAAATCGATGTGGTGCGCAATGCGCGAGCGGAACCCGGGATTGGAGGAGAAGAAGGTCTCCATACGCTCGCGGTACCCGGCGAGGATCACCACCAGGTCTTCGCGCTGGTTCTCCATCACCTGCAACAGGATCTCGATCGCCTCTTGGCCGTAGTCCTTCTCGTTCTCCGGCCGGTGCAGGTAATAGGCCTCGTCGATGAACAGCACCCCACCCATGGCGCGCTTGAGCACTTCCTTGGTCTTGGGCGCGGTGTGGCCGATGTATTGCCCAACCAGGTCGTCGCGGGTGACCGACACCAGATGGCCTTTGCGCACGTAGCCGAGCTTGTGGAGAATGCTCGCCATGCGTAGCGCCACCGTGGTCTTGCCGGTGCCCGGATTGCCCGTGAACGACATGTGCAGCGTCGGCGGACCGGAGACGAGACCGACCTGCTCGCGCGCGCGCGCCACCAGCAGGAAGGCGGCGATCTCGCGGATGCGTTGCTTGACCGGCGCCAGGCCCACGAGGTCGCGCTCGAGCTCGGCGATCGGCGTATTTATATCGGTCTCGGCCTGAAGCGCCTTCAGGTCGACCGCTTCGCCGATGGCGCCGCCGCTCAACACTGCCGGGCCCGCGATGCTCATGTCATTAGCCCTTGGCGCCGTAGCGCCGGCCTTCCGGCCGGTCGAGCGCGTAGGCCCGCACGGCGTAGCGGATGGTGCGGCCTTCGGCCTCGGTGCGCTCCAGCCGGAAACCGGGCTCGTGCGACGGCCGCTGCACGATGAACGACAGGCGCACCGTCTCCCAGCCCTGCGTCGAGTCGAAGCCGTTGACCCGCACGTAGGTTTCCGGGTTCGCCTCGCGGCAGGCCTTGATCTCCTGCATGACGCCGACTGGGTCGTGCAAATCGAACATCGGCATGCCCCACATCTCCCAATAGGTGTTGCGGGGGTGGATATCGTCGGTGAACTCCACGCTCACCGCCCATTCCTGCCGCAGGCAATATTCAACCTGCGCGGCGATCTGCTTGTCGTCGAGATCGGGCAGGAACGAGAAGGCTCCTTGAGTCACGCGCATGTCTCTATCTCCCCTGCCTTAGACCGCCACCGCGGTCGGGACGTAGTCCGACGTATCGGTGGAGGTGTAGTCGAAGGTGATGTCGCCCCAGGTATCGAGCGCGGCGCGCAGCGGCTGGCACCACTTGGCGGCATCGGCAAGGATCTCCGGGCCCTCGGTCTTGATGTCGCGGCCCTCGTTGCGCGCCAGCACCATGGCCTCGAGCGCGACCCGGTTGGCGGTTGCGCCGGCCTGGATGCCCATGGGGTGGCCGATGGTGCCACCACCAAACTGCATGCAGACGTCGTCGCCGAACAGGTCCAACAGCTGGTGCATCTGACCGGCGTGGATGCCGCCGGAAGCGACCGGCATGACCTTGCGGATGCCGCCCCAGTCCTGTTCGAAGAACAGGCCGCGCGGCAGATCGACCGCGCTCTTGGTCTCGCGGCAGACGTTGTAATAGCCTTGCACGGTCATCGGATCGCCTTCCAGCTTGCCGACCGCGGTGCCGGCATGGAGGTGGTCGACGCCGGCGAGCCGCAGCCACTTGGCGATGACACGAAACGAGACGCCGTGGTTTTTCTGGCGCGTATAGGTGCCGTGGCCGGCGCGGTGCATGTGCAGCAGCATGTCGTTGTCGCGCGCCCAGTTCGAGATCGACTGGATGGCGGTGTAGCCGACCACGAGGTCGATCATGACGATGACCGAGCCCAGTTCCTTGGCGAACTCGGCGCGCTTGTACATCTCCTCCATGGTGCCGGCGGTGATGTTGAGATAGTGCCCCTTGACCTCGCCGGTCTCGGCGCCGGAGCGGTTGACCGCGTCCATCACGTAGAGGAAGCGGTCGCGCCAGTGCATGAACGGCTGCGAGTTGATGTTCTCGTCGTCCTTGGTGAAGTCGAGGCCTCCTTTCAGCGCCTCGTAGACCACGCGGCCGTAGTTCTTGCCGGAGAGGCCGAGCTTCGGCTTGGTGGTGGCGCCGAGCAGCGGCCGACCGAACTTGTCGAGACGCTCGCGCTCGACCACGATGCCGGTCGGCGGCCCCTTGAACGTCTTCACGTAGGCGACCGGCAGCCGCATGTCCTCCAGCCGGCAGGCCTTCAACGGTTTGAAGCTGAATACGTTGCCGATGATAGACGCCGTGAGATTGGCGATAGAGCCTTCCTCGAACAGGGCGAGGTCATAGGCGACGTAACAGAAATACTGCCCGGGCTGGTTGGGCACCGGCTCCACCTTGTAAGCCTTGGCACGGTATGCATCGCAGGCCGTCAGACGGTCGGTCCACACCACCGTCCAGGTGGCGGTCGAGGATTCGCCGGCGACCGCGGCCGCGGCCTCGATGGGATCGACGCCTTCCTGCGGCGTCACCCGGAACACGGCCAGGATATCGGTGTCCTTGGGCTCGTAGTCGCCGTCCCAATAGCCCATCTGGGCGTATTTCAGGACGCCGGCCTTATAGCGCTGCTTGCTGTCGCGGATCTTGGTCAGGTTGCGGCTGTCGGCCATAGCGGATCCTTGAGCGTTCCTTTGGGCTTCCCTTCTCTAGGGTGCTGCTAAGGTAGGGGGTCTTTAAAATTAAGTAAATTTGAATTATCTTATTGGTTCATTCAGGAAAACTGAACATGCCGACATCGCCCCTCAAAGACCCGACCCTCAAGCAGCTCCGGCTGCTCATCGCGGCGGCGCGCGGCGGCAGCTTCGCAGCCGCGGCGGAAGCCTGCCACGTGACGCCACCGGCGGTGACCATGCAAATGCAGCAGCTCGAAGACGCCGCCGGCCTGCCGCTGTTCGAGCGCGACGGGCGCCATTTCGCGCTCACCGCCGCCGGCCGCGAGTTGCTCGGCTGTGCCGAAAAGATCGAGGCAACCCTCGCGGACTGCGCCGCGGGCCTCGCCCAGATGAAGTCGCTGGCGAGCGGACGCGTGATCGTGGGCGTGGTCTCGACCGCCAAATACTTCGCCCCGCAGATGCTGGCGGCGTTCGCGCGCAGCCAGCCCGGCATCGACATCGAGCTGATCGTCGGCAACCGCGAGGACACCATCGCCGCCTTCAAGGCCGGACGCCTCGATGTGGCGGTGATGGGCCGGCCGCCGGAAGGCGTGGAGGTCGAGAGCGCACTCATCGGCGAGCACCCACAGGTGCTGATCGCCCCGCCCGATCATCCGCTCGCCAAGCGGCACAACATTCCGGCGCGAGCGCTCGCCGACCAGACTATCCTGATGCGCGAGCCGGGCTCGGGCACACGCCTAATTGCCGAGCGGTTCCTACATAAGCACGGCATCGAGCCGCGCATCGGCATGGAGATCGGCTCCAACGAGACCATCAAGCAGGCCGTGATCGCCGGGCTCGGCATCGCCTTCATTTCCGCCCACACCATTGCCTCCGAAATCGAGGACGGACGGCTCAAGGTGCTCGACGTGGTCGGCCTGCCCGAGGTACGGCAATGGTTCGTCGTCCGGCCAGCCGCCAAGCGGCTGATGCCGGCAGCGGGCGCGCTACGCGACTTCCTGGTCGCCGAAGGCCGCCGCTTCCTGCCGGAGGTTGGCCAGGCGCCGCTGCGCAAGCCGTCCAAGGCGGTGAAAAAGGCCCGTGAGAAAAAGAAGGTGCGTGCCGGCGGCCGAAAGACGGCCGCGCGTTAGCGCTGGCTTCCCGCCCGTTCAGGTCTTGGCGCTCTTGAGACGCGCCGTGCGATACGTTACCGCGCCGTTCAGCGAGTCCTATCGACGTCGTGCAGCGCCGGTGCGACAAGACCGCCGCCGCGGATCGAAACCGCGACGCCAGCCTGCACCGCCTTGAGCGCCAGCACGCCCATCAGCAGACGATTTTCTGGCGGCCGGCTGGCGTTGGCCTCGGTGAGCCACTTCTCGCTGGCGGTCATATCAACATCGTGCGCCAGATAATAATGCGGGATATCGCGCTTCGAGCGCGCCAACAACGCCTTGAGGAACGACCCTTCATCGCCGCGCATCCACAGTGGGGCGCCGCCATCAACCAATTGCTCGACATGGGCGTGCGCGCCGAGCAGCAGGCATTGGCGAAATGGGGGCTCAATTACGTGATCGACGAGTACCTGCCGCGCAAGCCTGCCGACGAGAAGAGCTTCCTGCCGTAAGCTGACTTTGTTTCCGATTGCAGCGTGCGGTCAGCCGGCGCGCGCCTTGCCGCTGGCGGCTTCGAGCAGCGCAAGCAGCCCCTGCAGAAGCGCGGTCGGCATCGGCGGGCAGCCGGGAATGTGCAGGTCGACCGGGATGAGATCTTTGGCGCCACCGGCGACCGCATAACTGCCGGCGAACACGCCGCCATCGGCGGCGCAGGCACCCACCGCCACCACCCACTTCGGGCCGGGGGTGGCGTTATAGGTGCGCTCCAGCGCCTCGCGCATGTTCTTGGTGACCGGCCCGGTCACCAGCAGCACGTCGGCATGACGCGGCGAGGCGACGAAATGCAGGCCGAAGCGCTCAAGATCGTAAAAGGCGTTGCTGAGTGCGTGGATTTCCAGCTCGCAGCCGTTGCACGAGCCGGCGTCGATCGCACGTATCGACAGCGACCGTCCAAGTTTGGCGCGTGAAGCGCGGTTGACGCTTTGCGCCAGTTCCTGCAACGCTGCTTCGTCCGGCGCGGGCGGCGGCTCGGTGAGCGGGCGATGGGTCAGGCTTTCGAACAACGTGCGGCGCATGGTTTCGCTCTAGAGATCGTGCCCCGAATAGGAGCAGTTGAACGATTTGTTGCAGAGCGGGAAGTCGGCGACGATGTTGCCCTCGATCGCGGTCTCCAACAACGGCCACTGGAACCAGGAAGCGTCGCGCAGGTGACAACGCGCAACCTGGCCATCGGCACCCAGACGTAGCCAGACCAGCACGTCGCCGCGGAAAGCCTCGACCAGCGCCAGGCCTTCCCGTGGCTCACCCGCGCGCTTGATCTCGGCCACGACAGGCCCGTCGGGCAGCGCGTCGACAATCTGCTCGACCAGCGACAGGCTCTGCTCGAACTCGCGGATGCGGATCCACACCCGCGCGTTGACGTCGCCTTCGCCACGCACCGGCACCTCGAACGTCAACCGGTCGTAGGGCGCATAGCGAAGCGCGTGCCGGGCATCGAAGGCGCGGCCCGACGCGCGTCCGACGAAACCGCCCGCGCCAAAGCGATGCGCGTATTCCGGCTTGACGATCCCGGTGGTGACGGTGCGGTCCTGCAGCGAGGCGGTGCTGTCGTAAAGCTCGATCAGGCGCGGGAAGCGGCGGCGCAATTCGACAATCAGCGCTTTGATGGCCGTTATGCCGTCCGGCGCGATGTCGCGGGCAACACCGCCGGGCACGATCGTGTCCATCATCAACCGGTGGCCGAAGCAGGCCTGCGACGTCCGCAACACCCGCTCGCGCAGCACGCCGGTCTGCGCATGCATGAGCGCGAAGGCGGCGTCGTTGCAGATGGCGCCGATGTCGCCGAGATGGTTGGCGAGCCGCTCCAGCTCGGCCACAAGCGCGCGCAAGTATGTCGCTCGCGCCGGCACTTCGACATTCAGCGCCGCTTCAACCGCAAGCGCAAACGCATAGGAATAGGCGACCGTGCTGTCGCCGGACGTGCGCGCGGCGAGCTTCGCGGCCTTGTCGAGCGAGGCGCCAGCCATCAACGACTCGATGCCCTTGTGCACATAACCGAGCCGCTCTTCCAGCCGCACCGTGAAGTCGCCATTGGCGGTGAAGCGGAAATGACCGGGCTCGATGATACCGGCATGCACTGGCCCGACCGGGATCTGATGCAGCCCCTCCCCTTCAACGGGGAGAAATTCGTAGGGCACCTTGTCGCCGCCATGCCAGACGCCGTGATCGAGCCAGGGTCGCGTATCCTCCGCGCCGGCCGGCTCCAATCCGTGCAAATCCCGAATGGTCCGCTCCAGCCTGATCGCCGGCGGATGCTGCGCGCCGACGCTGGGGAATTGGCCATTGATGCATTCATAAGTGAGTACCGCGATATCGCCAGCGGTCTCATCGAGCAGCGCCATGTGCACGTTTGGCGCATCGCCCCACAGGCCAAGCAACGTCGTCTGCCCAGCGGCAAGCCGCGCAACGGCCTCGCGCCACCCCTCTTCGTTTACGGTGCTGCGGGTCACGGCCATGGCGCTATCCCAGCAACCGCGCGACGTTTTCGAAGCCCGCCACCAGCGCCGGCGGCAGATAGATGCCCGCCATGAACACGATGGCGAGGTGCGCGAACATCGGCACGTAGGACGCATGCACCGGCCCAACCGGCCCTTTCGGCTCGCCGAAGGCAACGGCGTTGAGTCGCAGCAACAGCCCGCCGAGCGCAACCAGGATGCCGAGGCCGAGCAGTACGGCGAGCCACGGCTCGCGCGCGAACGAGGAAGTGACCACCAGGAATTCGCTCATGAAAATGCCGAGCGGCGGCAGACCCGCGATCGCCACCACGCCGAGCACCAGACCCCAGCCGAGCACCGGATGGCTCTCGGTCAGCCCGCCCATATCGGCGATCTTCTGGGTGCCCTTGACCTGCGAGATGTGGCCGACCGTGAAGAAGATCGCCGACTTGGTCAGCGAATGCATGGTCATATGCAGCAGGCCTGCGAAGTTGGCGAGCGGCCCACCCATGCCGAAGGCGAACACAATGATGCCCATGTGCTCGATCGACGAATAGGCGAACAGGCGTTTGATGTCGCGCCGGCGGTACAGCATGAAGGCGGCGAACAGGCAGGAGATCAGCCCCATCGTCACCATCAGCGGCCCCGGCGCGATCGCCACCGGATAGAGTGCCAAGAGCATCTTGAAGCGCAACAGCGCGTAGAGCGCGACATTGAGCAGAAGCCCGGAGAGCACCGCCGAAATCGGCGTCGGGCCCTCGGCGTGGGCGTCCGGCAGCCAGGCGTGCAGCGGCGCCAGCCCCACCTTGGTGCCGTAGCCGAGCAACAGAAACACGAAGGCGACGTCGAGCAACGCGGGGTCGAAGTGCTGCGCCTTGGTCATCAGCACCGTCCACACCATGGCGTTGAGGCCTTCGCCCACCACCGGCTGCGCCGCCATGTAGATGAGGATGGTGCCGAACAGCGCGAGGCCGATGCCGACGCTGGCGAGGATGAAATACTTCCAGGCCGCTTCCAGCGCCTCGTGGGTGCGGTAGATACCGACCATCAGCACGGTGGAGAGCGTGGCGAGCTCGATGGCCACCCACATCAGGCCAATATTGTTAGCGACCAGGGAGAGGTTCATGCCGAACATCAGCACCTGGTACATGGCGTGGTAGAAGCGCACGAAGCGCGGCGTCAGCTTGCCTGTTTCGATTTCGTGGCCGATGTAGCTGGCGCTGAACATCGCCGTCGTGAATCCGACGAAGGTGTTGAGCACGATGAAGACCTTGTTGAGGTCGTCGACCAGCAGATACGGACCCGACACCGGCGTCACGAAGAAGAACGACACCGACGCCAGAAACGCGAGCAGCGAGGCGAGCACGTTGAGCTGCGCGGTCAGGCGGTAGCCCGGCAGCACGGCCAGCAGCACCGCCGAGCCGGCGGGAATTAGCAGAACTGCGGAAAGCGCGTCGAAGTTCATCGCCGCTCTCCCCGGAAATCATCGAGCGCCTGCAGATCGACCGTGTCGAAGCGCTCGCGAATACGGAACAGGAAGATGCCGATGACGATGAAGGCGATCAGCACCGAGAAGGCGACGCTGAACTCGACCACCAGCGGCATGCCGCGCGCGCCGGTCGCCGCCAGCACCAGGCCGTTCTCCAGCGACATGAAGCCGATCACCTGACTCACCGCGTTGCGGCGCGTCACCATCATCAGCAGGCCGAGCAGCACCACCGACAGTGCGAAGGCGAGGTCCTCGCGCGCCAGCGCGTCGGCTCCCGCCGTCACCCGCAGCATCACCACCATCGAAAGCGCGACTAGGCCGATGCCGAGCAGCATGGTGAGGCCGACGCCGACCACGTTCTCGATCTGGCGATGGATGCCGAGCCGGATGATGATCCGGTGCAGCGCGACCGGAATGACGATGCCCTTGAAGATGAGCGCGATGGCCGCCGTCACGTAGAGGTGCGGCGCATCCTGCGCCGACGCCTGCCACCCCACCGACGCCGCCAGCACCACGGCGTGCAGCGCAAAGATATTGAGCAACGCGTAGAGCCGGCTCTGGTAGAGCAGCATGAAGCTCACCAACACCAACGAGCCGGCGAGCAGATGGGCGACGTCGAAGGTGAGCCCGTGCATGCCTAAAGGCTCCCCGACACAAACAACAACAAAGTAGCGAGCAGGCCAAGCATCAACGCGGCGCCCATGAACTCCGGCACGCGGAAGACGCGCATCTTGGCGATCGCCGTTTCGAACACCGCCAGCAGGAAGCTCAAACCGGCGATCTTCGCCACATAGCCACCGACCCCGATGGCCAGTGCCTGCGGACCGAACTCGGCCGTGACCAATCCCCAGGGCAGGAACAAGCAGGCGATGAGCGACACGTAAAGAAGCAGCTTCAGCTCGGAGGCGAGATCGATCAGCGCCAGATGGCGGCCGGAATATTCCAGCACCATGGCCTCGTGCACCATGGTGAGCTCCAGATGCGTCGCGGGGTTGTCGACCGGAATGCGCGCGTTCTCGGCGATCGCCACCATGACGATGGCGATGAGCGCCAGCCCGAGCGAAACGCGCAGGCCCACTTCCGACGACAGCATGTAAGCCGCCATGGTGGAGAGCTGCGTCGAGCCGGCGACCAGCGCCAGCGTGAACATGATCATCAGCATGGCGGGCTCGGCGAGCGAGGCGATCATCATCTCGCGGCTCGATCCGATGCCGCCGAACGATGTGCCGACGTCGAGCCCGGCGAGCGCCTGGAAGAAACGCGCACTGCCGAGCAGCGCGATGATGGCGATTAAGTCCGCCGTCCAGGAAAAATAGAGCCCGCTGCGGAAGGTCGGCACCAACGACGCCGCGACCCAGGTGCCGGCAAAGACAAGATAAGGGATGACGCGAAAGAGCCAGGAGGCATTTTCCGCCAGCACTACGTCCTTGCGCATGAGCCGCGCGAGATCGCGATAAGGCTGCAACACCGGCGGCCCACGGCGACGTTGCAGACGGGCCTTCATCTTGCGGACGAAGCCGGTGAGCAGCGGCGACAACAGCAGCACCAGCAGCATCTGCGCGCCCTGGAAGGCGAATTCGCGCACTATTGCCATATCGCCAGCACCAGCAGCAGCAGCACCAGCGCCGCGAACACCAGGGAGAGGTAGCGGCGGATGGTGAGGAATTGCAGGATATTGAGGCGGTCGGACGCGACGGCGACGAAGCGCGCCAGCGGGGCGTAGAGCGTGTCCCAGATGGGATCGCGCACCGTCACCGTCAGCCGCGCGGGCTGAAGCGACCCGGGCGGCGGCATCTCGCCGGCTTCGCGCGCGCTGAACACCAGCGTGCCGTAAACCCGTCGGATCGGCTGGGCGAAGCTCGACGCCGTATACTGCGTCGCCGGATCGGCATTGGGAAAGCCGCAATCCCAGGCCGGCGCCCGCCGCAGCCGGTCGGAGGCGAGCCGATGGATGGCGAAGGCGGCCAACCCGCCCGACACCACCATGAACACGAAGACCAGGAGCCCGTTATAGGAGCTGCGGCTTTGCGCGATCGGCACGATCGACAGCCATTGCACGCCGGTCTGATGCGGCATGCTGGCGCCGGCGAGCGCGTGCGTGACCGGCGCCAGCGCGTCGATGAACACGCCGGGCACGATGCCCGCGACGAGACAGAGCGCGGCCAGCACAAACATGGCGCCGCGCGAGAAGCCGTCGGTCTCGTGCGCCCTTTCCGCTGCGGGACTGCGCGGCCGCCCGAGGAAACTGATGCCGAAGGCGCGCACGAAGCACGCCGCCGCCAGCGCCGCCGACAGCGCCAGCAGCGCCCCCACCGCCGGCACCATGAATTTCAGTCCCCACGACGGCAGGTGCGGGCTAAGCAGGATGGCCTGGAAGGTCAGCCATTCGGAGACAAAGCCGTTGAGCGGCGGCAGCGCCGAGATCGCCACACTGCCGACCAGGAACACGAAGGCGGTTTGCGGCATGCGGTGAATGAGACCGCCGAGCTTGTCCATGTCGCGCTCGCCGGTGGCATGGAGCACGGCGCCGGCGCCGAAGAACAACAGGCTCTTGAACAGCGAATGATTGAAAACGTGCAAGAGTGCGGCGGTGAGCGCCAGCGCCGCCGGCACCATCATCCCTTCCGCCTTGAATGCCAGCGCCAAGCCGAGCGCGGCGAAGATGATGCCGATGTTCTCGATGGTGCTGTAGGCGAGCACGCGCTTGATGTCGTTCTGCATCAGCGCGTAGAGCACGCCCATCGCCGCGGTGGCGCCGCCGACCGCCAGCACCAGCAGGCTCCACCACCAGTCCGGCGCGCCGAGCAAATCGAACACGATGCGGATGAAGCCGTAGATCGCGACCTTGGTCATCACCCCGCTCATCAGCGCGGAGACGTGGCTGGGCGCGGCCGGGTGCGCGAGCGGCAGCCAGCCATGCAGCGGCACCACGCCGGCCTTGGAGCCGGCGCCGACGAGCGCGAGGATCAAGACGATGGCTGCAAGCCATACGGAGGGATGCGAGGCGCGGATGGCATCGAACACGTAATCGCCATTGGCGCCGGCCATGAGGCCGAAGGCGAGCAGCAGCGCCAAGGTGCCGAAGCTCGCCATCGCCAGATAGACGAAGCCGGCGCGCAGGTTGTCGCCTTCCTTGTGGTGCGCGATCACCAGCGCCCACGAGGTCAGCGACATGAACTCCCACGCCACCAAAAAGCTGAAGGCGTCGTTGGCGAGCACCACCAGGTTCATGGCGGCGATATAGGCGGGATAGAACGGCAGGATGCGCCCGGGCGATTCCTCGTGCTGGCCATAGCCGAGCGCGTAGAGGCTGGCCGCCGCGCCGCCGAGATTGACCACGATCAGGAAGAATGCCGACAGCGCGTCGATGCGGAAATGCGCGCCCAGCCACGGCAGCCCGAGCGGCAGCGTCACGGCCGTTGCCGGCGCGCCGACGAGGCCGAGAAAACCGACCACGGCCAGCACCGCGGTAACGATCAGGCTCGCGCCATAGACGACCCGGGTCGCGGCGTTCGAACGGCCCAGAGCGACCGCCAGGGGCGCAAGGACCAGCAGCGCCGCGACGCCGTAGAGCGCGGGAACGACCATCAGCGCCCCCACCCGGCGGCGCACACCGGCACGCCATGGTTCATTTCAACCGTACTCCGCGGCCTCCGCCGCCCGAGCTCGCACCCTCGCCGATCAGCTCGATGCCATTGGCGGAAAGCGCGTCGACCAGCTTCATCAGCGAGTCGACATTGCCGCGCACCACGCCATCGCTCGCCTCCATGCGCTGGATGGTCGGCAGCGACAGACCGCAACGGGCCGCCAGCTGGCGCTGGTCGATGCCGAGCAGAGCCCGGGCGGCGCGCAATTGGGCGGACGTGATCATGCTGGATCGAGGCGCGTAATTAATGTGATTTGTAATGTTTAATACATCTATATCCTATCGTCAAGCATCATTGAAAGCCGCCTCCGCGCCGCTGTGGGCAAGTGGGGGTGCCGCTCGGGGAGCCAGGCCCGAGCCGCGACATCGAATTGTCGCGACCCCGTGCAAGACGATGGCAATGGACTCGGACCAGCGGCCCGGATGGCGGTGCCCGCGACCGGCTTCCGCCGGTGCGCCGACGGTTGCTAACGTGACCGGAGGGAGCGCGTTGAAAAGGAGCCAGCCATGAGACAAACCACAGCCTGCGCTCTCGCGGCCATCTCGTCTGGGAGCACAAGGACCCCGACAACATGGGTTACGCGGTGCGCACCAAAGACGGGCACGCGCACGTCATCGTGCTCGACAGCGACATCGGCAACAGCAAGAACGACGCCGCGCTGCGATATCTCATCGAGCGCAACACCACGCGACGTTCCTGGTGCGCGGCACCAAGGCCAAGAAGGGAGGCTTCGCGATGGGCCGCTGCCGTTTCGTCTATCGACTGCCCGGACAGATGTGAAACGACGGCGAACCGGCCGCGCTCGTAATCGAGCGGTGGATGAGCTAATCAATTCCTTATGCAGAGCGAAAAGGAACAGGTCGCCCTCACCTCTATCGCCGCCTCGGCCGGCCTGACGGTCGCCAAGGCGATCGTCGGCGTCTTGACCGGCTCGCTGGCGATCCTGTCGGAGGCCGGCCATTCGGCCATCGACCTCGGCGCCACCATCATGACCTACGTCGCCGTGCGCGTGTCCGGCAAACCGGCGGACGAAGAGCATCATTACGGCCATGGCAAGGTCGAGGCGATCACCGCGCTGGCCGAGACCGCGCTGCTGTTCCTGCTCTCCGGCGTCGTGATCTGGGAAGCGGCCAAGCGACTCATCGAGCACGAACAACACGCAGTCGAGGCCACGGTCTGGGCCTTTGCCGTCATCCTGGTCTCGATCGCGGTCGATTATTTCCGCGCCCGCTCGCTGACCCGCGTGGCGAAGAAAACGCAAAGCCACGCGCTCGAAGCGGACGCGCTGCATTTTTCGTCGGACCTGTGGGCGTCGCTGGCAGTGCTGGTCGGCCTGGCCGGCGTGCGTTTCGGCCTGTGGTGGGCTGACTCGGTTGCGGCCCTGGCTGTCGCGGTGCTGGTCTGCATCGCCGGCTGGCGGCTCGGGCGCCGCACCATCGACATGCTGATCGACGTTGCCCCGGAGGGTGCCGCCGCGACCATCACCGCGATCGCGTCGAAAGTTCCCGGGGTGGTCAAGGTCGAGCAAGTCCGCGCCCGGGCGGTCGGCGAAACGACGTTCATCGACTTGACGGTCGCCGTGAGCCGCACGCTGCCACTTGAGCGCGTCAGCGCGCTGAAAGACGCCGTGGTAGCCGCGTTGCGCGACGGCATGCCAGGCGCCGAGCCGATCGTGACCACCGACCCGGTGGCGCTTGATAACGAGACCGTGCTCGACCGCGTCATGGTGATCGCGCGCAACCGGGCGCTCGCCGTGCATCACGTCACGGTGCACGAATTGCGCGACAAGCTTGCGGTGGCGCTCGATCTCGAGGTCGACGGCAAGATGTCGCTCGGGGCGGCGCACGAAACAGCGGATAGCCTGGAGAACGCTATCGCCGCCGAACTCGGCCCGGGCGTCGAAGTCGAGAGCCACATCGAGCCCTTGCAACCACCGCACGCCTCGGGCCGTGACGCGCCACCGGAACGCGTGCAAGCGGCGACCATAGCGCTATCGGAGTTGGCGGCAGAGGGAAAAACGCTGCGCGACGTACACGACGTGCGCGTGCGCGAAACTGACGACGGTGAGATCGTCAATTTCCACTGTTACGTCGACCCGGACTTAAGCGTGCAGGCGGTGCACGAAAAGGTCGACGCGCTGGAACGCGCCTTGCGCGAACGCGCGCCGTCGATCAAGCGCGTCATCGGCCACGCCGAGCCGATGCGATAGCGCAAGGGGCACCCGACACCGGCCGGCCATTCATGACCCGATGACAACCCCACCGCGGCTGGCTAGAGTGCCGCATACAGCGGCACGTACCGCTGAAACTCTTGGGGAAACACTAATGTTCCGTCACCTGAATATCGCGGCCATGGCCGCGGTCGCCACCCTCGCCGTCAGCACCGCCGCGTTTGCGCAAGGCCCAACCACGCGGCTCGACCGGATCGAGGCCAGCGGCACCTTGCGCGTCGGCATGACCGGCGACTATCGCCCCTTCACCTTCCTCGACAAGAAGACCGGCAAATTCGAAGGCTTCGACGTCGACATGGCCAACGCGCTCGGCAAGGCGCTGGGCGTCAAGGTGGAATTCGTGAAGACGAGCTGGCCGACCTACACGAAGGATTTCAAGGCCGACAAGTTCGATATCGCCACCGGCGGCGTTTCGATTACCCTCGCCCGGCAGAAGGTGGGCTACTTCTCGACCCCGATCATGCGCGAAGGCAAGACGCCGATCGCCCGCTGCGGCGACGTATCGAAGTACCAGACCATCGCCGACATCGATAAGCCCGGCGTCCGCGTCATCGTCAATCCGGGCGGCACCAACGACCGTTTCGCGCACGCCCATTTTCCGCACGCCAAGATCGAGGCCTACAAGGACAACGTCACGATCTTCGACCAGATCGCCCAAGGCAAAGCCGACGTCATGGTCACCGACTCGTCGGAAACGCTGTTCCAGCAGAAGCTGCACCACGGCGTGCTCTGCTCCGTGCATCCGAAGCATCCCTTCAACTTCGCGGAGAAGGGCATCTGGATCCAGCGGGACGAAGCCCTGCGGCTGTTTATCGATCAGTGGCTGCACAACATGCGCGAGACCGGCCGCTACAAGGCGATCTACGCCAAGTACTTCAACTGACCGCCCACGCGACGCGATCAGCTAGGGAATGAGGACGGCGGCCCCTTGCAGGCGGCCGTCGCGTAAATCGGACAGCGCCTCGTTGGCCTTGTCGAGCGCATAGCGCGTCACCTCGGCATGCACGCCGGCCTTGGGCGCGATCTCGAGGAATTCGTGTGCGTCAGCACGCGTGAGATTGGCGACCGACATCACCTGCCGTTCTTCCCATAAGATTGAATACGGGAAGCTCGGGATATCCGACATGTGGATGCCGCCACAGACCACGCGGCCGCCTTTCTTCACCGCCTTCAGCGCCGCCGGCACCAGGGCGCCCACCGGCGCGAAGATGATGGCCGCACCGAGCAATTCCGGCGGCGCCTCGTCGGAACCGCCAGCCCATTCCGCGCCGAGCGAACGCGCGAAAGCTTGCGCCGCCGTGTCGCCCTTGCGGGTGAAGGCGAAGATGCGCTTGCCCTGCCAGCTCGCCACCTGCGCCAGGATGTGCGCGGCGGCGCCGAAGCCGTAGATGCCGAGCGTCTCGACGTCGCCGGCCATGCGGTAGCTGCGCCAGCCGATCAGCCCGGCGCACAGCCACGGCGCGATCTCGGCGTCGTCGCCGGCTTCACCCAGCGGAAAGCAATACCGTGCGTCGGCGATGGTGTGGGTGGCGAAGCCGCCGTCGCGCGTATAGCCGGTGAAGACCGGGTGATCGCACAGGTTCTCGCGCCCGCTGCGGCAATAAGGACAGACGCCGCAGGTCGCGCCCAACCACGGCACCCCCACCCGCTCGCCGATCTCGAAGCCGCCGACGCCCGGCGCAATCGCCGCCACCCGGCCGACGATTTCATGACCCGGAATAATCGGCAGCTTGGGCTCGGTCAGGTCGCCGTCGACCACGTGCAGGTCGGTGCGGCAGACGCCGCAGGCCGAAACCTTGACCAGAATTTCCCCCGCCCCTGGCGTCGGCACCGCCATTTCACGCACGACCAGCGGTGTTCCCGGCTTGTCCAGCACCATGGCGCGCATCTTCGCCATCATTCCTCCTTTCAATCCCCTGCTCGATTCCTTAGATCAGATAATCATGCGCACAGACATCGCCCAGCCCATCCGCCTTAAGGACTACCGCCAGCCGGACTGGCTGGTGGAGACCGTCGCCCTCGACTTCTCGCTGCACCCCACCGAAACCCGGGTGCGCGCCACCTTGAAGCTCAAGCCCAACCCGGCGAGCCCGGCCGCGCCGCTGATGTTCGACGGCGACGGGCTCACGCTCACGTCGCTCAAAATCGACGGCGCCGAGGCGGCAGCCGACAGCTATCAGGCTACGCCCGACCAGCTCACCATTCCTCAACCGCCGAACGGGCCGTTCACGCTGGAAATCGAGACGCGGGTCGACCCCACCGCCAACACCCAGCTCTCGGGATTGTATCGCTCCAGCGGCACCTGGTGCACCCAGTGCGAGGCGCAGGGCTTCCGTCGCATCACCTATTTCCCCGACCGCCCCGACGTTATGGCGGTCTACACCACCCGCATTGAGGCCGATAAGAAACAGGCACCGGTGCTGCTGGCAAACGGCAATCTCACCGACAGTGGCGACCTGCCCGACGGCCGCCATTTCGCGGTCTGGCACGACCCGCATCCCAAGCCATCCTATCTGTTCGCGCTGGTCGGCGGCGATCTCGCCTGCGTCGAAGACAAATTCCGCACCATGACCGGGCGCGACGTGACGCTGCACATCTATGTCGAGCACGGCAAGGAAGATCGCTGCGCCTACGCCATGGATTCGCTCAAGCGCGCCATGCGCTGGGACGAGGAAGCCTTCGGCCGCGAATACGATCTCGATATCTTCATGATCGTCGCCGTCTCCGACTTCAACATGGGGGCGATGGAGAACAAGGGCCTCAACGTCTTCAACGACAAATACGTGCTGGCGACCCCGGAAACCGCCACCGACTACGACTACGCGCATATCGAAGGCGTGATCGCGCACGAATACTTCCACAACTGGACCGGCAACCGCATCACCTGCCGCGACTGGTTCCAGCTCTGCCTGAAGGAAGGGCTGACCGTCTTCCGCGACCAGGAATTCTCCTCCGACATGCGCTCGCGGCCGGTGAAACGCATCAGCGACGTGCGCACGCTGCGCGCCGCGCAGTTCGTCGAGGACGCCGGCCCCCTGGCGCATCCGGTGCGGCCCGAGGCCTACAAGGAGATCAACAACTTCTACACCGCGACCGTCTACGAGAAAGGCGCGGAAGTGGTCGGCATGGTGAAGACCCTGATCGGGCCGGACAAGTTCCGCGCCGGCATGGATCTTTATTTCGAGCGCCACGACGGCGAAGCCGCAACAGTCGAGCAGTTCATCCAGTGCTTCGCCGACGTCAGCGGCCGCGACATGGGCCAGTTCATGCGCTGGTACTCGCAGGCCGGCACGCCAGAGGTAACCGTCAGCGGCCATTACGATGCCGCGGCCAAGAACTACACGCTCGAGGCCCAGCAGATGCTCGCCCCCACCCCCGGCCAGCCGACCAAGGAGCCGGCGGTGATCCCGCTGGTGCTCGGTCTCGTCGGCAAGGACGGCGCTGATCTGCCGCTGAAGCTTTCTAACGGCGCGCCGGTCGAGCGCGGCGTGCTGGTGCTCGACGAGCCGAAGGCGAGCTTCACCTTCACGAACATCCACGCGCTGCCGGTGCCGTCGATCAACCGCGGCTTCTCGGCGCCGGTCAAGCTCGTCACCGATCTGACCGCCGACGACCTCGCCTTCCTTGCCGCCCACGACAGCGATCCGTTCAACCGCTGGCAGGCGCTGCAGACCATCTCCATGCGTCTGCTCATCGACAACGTGGCGCGCTTGCGCGCGCACAAGCCGCCGCGCAACGACGACAAGCTGATGCTGGCGCTGACCTCGATCCTGGAAGACGCCGCGCTGGAACCCGCCTTCGTCGCGCTGGCGCTGGTGCCGCCCGGCGACGGCGACGTCGCCCGCGAGATCGGCAAGGACATCGACCCCGACGCCATCTTCCACGCGCGCCGCGCGTTGCGCGTCGAGATCGGCAGCGTGCTCGATGCCGTGCTGGAGACGACCTACGAGCGCATGACCGTGCCCGGCGGCTATTCGCCCGACGCAGCAAGCGCCGGCCGGCGCTCTCTGCGCAACGTTTGCCTCGACCTGATGGCGGCAAGCGGCGCGCAAGGGGCCATCGACCGCGCCTTGCGGCAATACCAGGCCGCCGACAACATGACCGACCGCATGGCGGCGCTATCCACGCTGTCGCTGCATGACGTGCCGGCGCGCGCCGAAGCCATTGCCGATTTCTACCAGCGCTATCAGTCCGACGCCCTGGTGGTGGACAAGTGGCTGTCGCTGCAGGCGGCGGTGCCGGAGGCCGGCACCCTTCATCGGGTCCAAGAGCTCACCAAGCATCCGGCCTTCTCGATGGCCAACCCCAACCGCGTGCGCGCGCTGATCGGCGCCTTCGCGCAAGGCAATCCGACCCAGTTCAACTGCGCCGACGGCGAGGGCTACGTCTTCGTCGCCGATACGGTGCTGGCGCTCGACCCCAAGAACCCGCAGATCTCGGCGCGGCTTTCGACCGCCTTCCGCAACTGGCGCACGCTCGAAGCCGGCCGCCGGTCGAAAGCCGAAGCCGCGCTCAAGCGCATCCAGGCCTCCTCCGGCCTGTCGCGCGATCTCGCCGACATCGTCGAGCGCGCGCTGGCGGCACCGGCCTGATACCGCATTCTCTCTTCACCTCCCCCTTGAGGGGGGAGGTCGACTGTCGTCGCGAAGCGACGGCAGTCGGGAGGGGGTGAATCGCGAAGCGAACTGCCGGCAACGTCAATTCACGGAGATGCTGCCACCCCACCCCGGCGGACTTCGTCCACCGACCCTCCCCCTCCAGGGGAGGGCAAAAAAAGAAATGCCCGGCGCGAGGCCGGGCATTTGGCAGTCCGCATTTGCTTCAGCGCCGGCGCTATTCCGCCGCTTCCATCGGCATCGGCGTGTCGTTGTTGGCGTCCTTGGCGCGCGCCTTTTCCTCTTTGATCTCGTCGAGCTTCTGCTCGACGTGGCGGGAGAAGACGTATTCCGCCGGCCGCTGCCGCGACAGGTCGATATCCGGCGCCATCTCTCCGTCGGTTTTCACGCCGTTGCGCAGCTTCAGGAGCTTGAGCGGATGCGCGATTGAGTCCATGACCGCGGTCGCCTCGAAGCCCGAGTGCACCATGCAGTCGGCGCACTTCTCGTAATGGCCGACGCCGTAGGAATCCCAGTCGGTCTCTTCCATCAGCTCCTTGAACGTCTTGGCGTAGCCTTCGCCGACCAGGTAGCAGGGCCGCTGCCAGCCGAACACTGTGCGCGTCGGGTTGCCCCAGGGCGTGCACTTATAGGTCTGGTTGCCAGCGAGGAAGTCGAGGAACAGGCTGGACTGGCTGAACGACCACTTCTTGCCGCCCTTGCCGCGCTTGAAGATGTCGCGGAACAGTTGCTTGGTTGTCGTGCGGTTGAGGAAGTGCTGCTGGTCCGGCGCGCGCTCGTAGGCGTAGCCGGGCGACACGGTGATGCCGTCGACGCCCATCGCCATGACGTCGTCGAAGAAGCGCGCCATGCGCTCGGGATCGGCGTTGTTGAACAGAGTGCAGTTGATGTTGCAGCGGAAGCCCTTGGCCTTCGCCGCCTTGATCGCCGCGACCGCCTTGTCGTAGGTGCCTTTCTGGCACACCGACTTGTCGTGGTCGCCCTTGTCGCCGTCGAGGTGCACCGACCAGACGAAGTACGGGTTCGGCTCGTAGTCCTTCATACGCTTCTCCATGAGAAGCGCGTTGGTGCACAGATAGACGAACTTCTTGCGGGCGATGATGCCCTTGACGATCTCCGGCAGCTCCTTGTGGAGCAGCGGCTCGCCGCCGGCGATCGACACCACCGGCGCGCCGCACTCGTCGACCGCCTCTAGCGCGTCTTTCACCGAGATGCGCTGGTTCAGGATCTCGGCCGGGTAGTCGATCTTACCGCAGCCCGCGCAGGCGAGATTGCACCGGAACAAGGGTTCCAGCATCAACACCAGGGGATAGCGCTTGCGGCCCGCCAGATGCTGGCGAACGACGTAGCTACCGACAGTCAACTTCTGCAGGAGAGGAATGCCCAAGACTACCGTCCTTACCTATTTTGCTGCTGCTTTCCACGTCGAGCAATTCGACGGGAACGCGGAATTCCATTTGCTCTTCTTCGCCGGGCAGGGTGGTCACCTCCACCGGCGCCGCGATCCGCCCCAGGGCGTTGATCGCGTCCATGACCATCACCTCGGGCGCCGAGGCCCCCGCGGTGATTCCAACCGTCTCGACATTATGCAACCATTCGGGCTGAATTTCACTCCCGTCGGCGATCAGATGGCTGGGGGTGCCCGCTTCGATGCCGATTTCGCGTAACCGGTTCGAATTGGAACTATTCTTGGCGCCCACCACGAAGATAACGTCGACACGCTTGGCGAGTTCTCTCAGGGCCGTCTGGCGATTCTGTGTCGCGTAGCAGATGTCCTGGGTGCCCGGGCCGACCGCGTCCTTGAACCGTTCGGTCAGCGCCGCGATGATCCCCCGGGTGTCGTCCACGCTGAGCGTCGTCTGGGTGACATAGGCGATGGGTGTGTCTTCGGGCAAGTCCAGGGCGGCAACGTCGTTCTCGTTCTGGACCAGAAGCACGTTGCCGGGGATCTGGCCCAGCGTCCCCTCCACCTCCGGGTGGCCGACGTGGCCAATCAGGATCACGGTGCGCCCCTGCCGCATGTAGTGGCGGCCCTGGCTGTGCACCTTGGAGACCAGCGGGCAGGTGGCGTTGAGCACGTGCAGGCCGCGCTGGCGGGCGTCCTCGACCACCGCCTTGGACACCCCGTGGGCGCTGAAGATGGTGATGCCGTCGGGCGGTACCTCCGACAATTCCTCCACGAACATGGCGCCGCGCGCTTTCAGCGTGTCGACCACCCATTTGTTGTGGACGATCTCGTGGCGGACATAGACCGGCGGCCCGTATTTTTCGAGCGCGCGTTCGACGATCTCGATCGCGCGCACGACTCCCGCGCAGAAACCGCGCGGCTGCGCTAGAATGACCTTCATGCAGCGCCCCCTTTGGCGTCCGCGCTGGGCACGAACTCGTTACTCGGCCATTCGGTGTTCTTGGCGCCGAACACCTCGAACACCTTGGCGACGATGCCGTCGGCGTCGAGCCCGGCCTTGGCGTACATGGCGGCCGGGGAATCCTGGTCGATGAAGATGTCCGGCAGGACCATGCTGCGCACCTTGAAGCCGCTCTGGTCGAGCGCGCCGCTGTCGGCGAGGAACTGGAGCGTCTGGGAGCCGAAGCCGCCGATCGAGCCTTCCTCGACGGTGAGCAGGAGTTCGTGATGGCGCGCGAGCTGGGTGACGAGCGCGGTGTCCAGCGGTTTGGCGAAGCGCGCGTCGGCGACCGTCACGGAAATGCCGCGGGCGGCCAGCGCATCGGCCGCTTTCAGGCAGTCGGCGAGCCGGGTGCCGAGCGACAACAGCGCCACGGTCGTGCCCTCGCGCACAATGCGGCCCTTGCCGATCTCGAGCGGCACGCCTTGATCCGGCATCTCGACGCCGACGCCGTTGCCGCGCGGGTAGCGCACGGCCGACGGGCGGTCGTCGATCGCCACCGCCGTTGCCACCATGTGGCGCAGCTCGGCCTCGTCGGCGGCCGCCATCACCACGAAGTTCGGCAGGCAACCGAGATACGTGACGTCGAAGGCGCCGGCATGGGTCGGGCCGTCGGCGCCGACCAAGCCGGCGCGGTCGATGGCAAAGCGCACCGGCAGCTTCTGGATGGCGACGTCGTGCACCACCTGGTCGTAGGCGCGCTGCAGGAAGGTCGAATAGATCGCCGCGAACGGATTGTAGCCTTCGGTCGCAAGGCCGGCGGCGAAGGTGACGCCGTGCTGCTCGGCGATGCCGACGTCGAAGGTGCGCTCCGGGAACGCCTTGGCGAAGATGTCGACGCCGGTGCCGCCCGGCATGGCGGCGGTGATGGCGACGATCTTGTCGTCCTTCTTGGCTTCCTGCACCAGGCTTTCGCCGAACACCTTGGTGTAGGAGGGCGCGCTCGCCGCCGGCTTGTTCTGCTTGCCGGTGGCGACGTCGAATTTCACCACGCCGTGGTACTTGTCGACCGATTGTTCGGCGGGGGCGTAGCCTTTTCCTTTTTGCGTGCGGATGTGGATCAGGATCGGACCGTTCTTGGCGTCGCGCACGTTGGTGAGCACCGGCACGAGCTGCTCGAGGTCGTGGCCGTCGACGATGCCGACGTAATAGAAGCCGAGCTCCTCAAACAAGGTGCCGCCGGTGACGAAGCCGCGCGCCAGTTCCTCGGCCAGCGCCGCCTTGTCGCGGATGAAGCGCGGCAGATGGCCGGCCACCTGCTTGCCGACTTCGCGCAGCGACAGGAAGGTCGGACTCGAGAACAGCCGCGACAGGTAGTTCGACATGGCGCCGACCGGCGGGGCGATCGACATTTCGTTGTCGTTGAGGATGACGATGAGGCGCCGGTCCATGGCGCCGGCGTTGTTCATGGCTTCATAAGCCATGCCGGCGGAGATGGCGCCGTCGCCGATGACGGCGATGACGTTGTTCTGCTTGCCGGCGAGGTCGCGCGCCACCGCCATGCCGAGGCCGGCGGAGATCGAGGTCGCCGGAGAGACCGCCACCTTGACGTAAGGTGCGGATGCGGTCGCGCCGCCCGGTCAGGATTTTGTGCGGATAGGCCTGATGACCGACGTCCCACAGCACCCGGTCGTTCGGCGTATCGAAGACATAATGCAGTGCGACGGTGAGCTCCACGACGCCCAGGCTGGCGCCGAGATGGCCGCCGGTGGCCGCGACCGTGCTGATGGTTTCCGCGCGCAGCTCGTCAGCTACCTGCGGCAACTGCGCGACGTCGATACGGCGCAGGTCGGCCGGGGTCTTGATGGTGTCGAGGAGGGGGGTGCCTTCGGTGACGTCGAAAATGGGTTTGGGCGCTGTCATCCGAGCTCAATCCTTCAACAATTATGGGCGCGGAAGTCGGCCGTTTCCCCCGACACGGCCCGAGAATGCGACTTCCGAGATCTTTCCTTATGTCTCGTGAAGCTGCTCAATCACGGACAATCAAAGTCGGTGCCAAAAAGTTCCGTCGCTGCGGGGATTTTGGGCTGTTGGAATCCCCGAAACAATGGGTTTCGGCAGACTCGTGTGCATAGGAGCCCTTCCCGGGAACGCCGCCCGGCCTCGGCCTCTATCAGGTTTTACCCGCCAAGTCAGCCACTTAAGCCCATCGCCCCGTGCGCGAGCAGGACGGCATCCAGAGCCGCCGCCCGCGGATCGGCGGCCGAGTGTTGCGCCAAGGCTACATATGCATAACCGCGACATAAAGGCCGGCCGCGGAATCAACGGCAGAATCCGGCTGCGGACCGCCTCGCGCCGCTCAGGCGCCCACTTCGGCGTGGAAATCGCCGCCGGCGCGGCCGTGCGCGACGAGCCGCGGATAATGGCGGTGGAAGTCGGCCATGATGGCATCGACAGGGACGTCCTCGAAGGTGGTGTAAGAGGGAATCGGTAACGCCGTCGAAATCGATCGGCGCCAAGCCTGCGCGCACGCACAGCGCGCCGTCGAAGGCCGGGGTGCATTTGACCCAAGATCCCTCGATCAGAAGCTCCGTGTAGGCGTGCCATCGGAAAGTGTCGCTGCCGGTGAGCGCGCTGAGCTTCTTCGAAGTGAGATGGTTGCGCACGTCGGCAAAGCCCGGCCGGGCGGCAATGCCGAGCGCGCGCGCCGAGGCCGCAAGCACGGCGGATTTGCCGATGCAGAAGCCGCGCCCGGCGGCAAGCACGCCGCTGGCGCGGAACACGGCCGGGTCGGTGTAATCGACGTAAGGATCGTAGACGATGCGGTCGCGCACGGCCGTGTAGAGCGCAAGCGCACGCGCCTTGTCATTGGGCAATGCGCCCGCCGCATCCTGCGCGAAGGCGCGCACCGCTTCGTTGTCGCTGTCGACGAAGGCGGTGGGTGCAAGAAAGTCGGAGGCGGGCATTCCCAATTCCAAACGATCCGGAAGGTTCGCGTTCAGCGCCCCTGGTAGGCCGGTGTGTGCACGATCAGGCCGTCGAGCTCTTTCGTCACCTTGATCTGGCAGGACAGCCGCGAGGTCGGCTTCAGCTCGAACGCCATGTCGAGCATGTCTTCTTCTTCCGAGGACGGCGGGCCGACGATCTCGCTCCACTTGTCATCCACGTGCACCAGGCAGGTGGCGCAGGTGCAACCGCCGCCGCATTCGGCGACGATGCTCTCGACGCCGTTGCGCATGGCCGCTTCCATGAC
>JARRQH010000001.1:0-42375 GCA_037381985.1 Pseudolabrys sp. | reverse complement strand
AGCTGCGCCGAATAGTCCGACGAGCCGAGCAGGAAGATCGGCGGCAGTGTCACGTCGCTCGGCATGGCGTGCACGTTATGGAACGGATGGCCTGCCGGGAAGCCGCGCGTCTCCAGCAGCGTCAGCTCCTGGAAAAGACCGGATTGGCGGCGCCTATCGGGCGTCGCCGGGCTTAGTAAGTTCCGCCGCTCTGCTGGGAGGTCGACTTGCCGTCGCCGCCGGGCAGGATCGGGATGGTGCAGACCATGCGCATCACGGTGGCGCCGACATTGCGGATCTGGTGAGCTTCGTGGGGGGCGGTGTAGACGGCATCGCCGGGGGCAAGGCGGGTCTCGCGGCCCTCGCCGTCAACGATCGCAGGCTCACCTTCGAGGAAGAAGAACTCGTGCTCCTCGGCATGGGCGTGCAGCGAGGTGTGGCCGCCGGGGGCGAACTCCATGATCCGAAGGGCATAATGGGGCATGCCGTCATCGCGGGTCAGGACGAAGCGGGCGGTCATCCCCTGGAATCCAGGCTTGTCCATTACGACGCCGGGGACCTGGGCGGTGGGCTTTCTGATCATCTGTCACTCCATAAGCTTGGAAGAACGGGCTCGCGGAATACGGCCCGCTTCCGGTTACGCCGGCGTCGCCGGCCAGAAGTTGAAGGCGGTGAAATCGCCCGTGAAACTGTGCGGGCGGTGCGAGACGCCGGGCGGGATGCGCAGGAAACTGCCCCGGCTGAGGGGAATGTCGCCGATGCCGGAGACCGACATGATTGCCTGGCCGGAGAGCACATAGAGCACGTCGCTCTCGGCTGCATGGATGTGCTCGAAAACCTCCGCCGTCGGCGACATGCGCACCAGCGCGCAGTCGAACGGAGCCTCACCGCGCGTCTTCTCCATGAGCCAAGAGACGTGAACGTCGGAGAACTTCGGGTGGGGAACCCACACCATCTGTCCCTCAGCGCGAGAAGTGAGTCCGGGCATGACGTGCCCTCCGATTGTCGGTTGGAAACGGGAGCGAAACGCGATATCTTCCGCATTAATGACTTAAACAGCATACTGCGATAAACAGTATAATGTCAAGAGCTCTAACGATGCGCCAACAATCGCGGCACCTCCCCGCCTTCGTCCTGCTGCTGCTGGCCGAAACGCCGACACATGGCGGCGCGCTGCAGTCCGCTCTCAATCAGCGATTTCCGTCCCTTAAGGCCGACTCGGCCGCGGTCTACAGGACGCTCAAGCAGTTGGAAAAAGATGGCGAGGTGGGCTCAAGCTGGATCACGGCGAATAGCGGGCCTGCGGTCCGAGTCTACACGCTGACGCCCCTCGGCTGGGAACAGCTTGAGTTCTGGAGGGGCGATATTGCGGAGCGGATGCAGAATTTCGACCGCTTCATCGCCGTTCATGAAGGGCTGAAATCGGCTCGCGAACCCTGATCCCTTACGACCCCTTGGACTGTTCCGCCCGTCGCGGCCCGCCACTGCTCGTCCTGAATTGCCGGCGGCCGCCGGCAACCGGGGTGGCCTTTCCACAGACGATGCGCTGGATCTCGCGCCGAAGTGTCTCATCGCGTTTGGCACGATCCGGCAAACGCGCCGGATCGGCGCGCTTGGCTAGGTGGTCATAGTAGGTGGCTGGGGCGATCGGCAGCATCCCGCAGATCGGTTCGGCCCCGTGCGCATCTCGATGGTCGTCGATGAACTTGACCATCACTTCGACCGGCGGACGAACTCCGCCATCGCAAAATAGGCGCTCGCCTTGCGCAGTTCACCAGCGTTCAGGCTGACGTCCCCTATTCCATCAGCGTACTGACGGCAGAGGGAGACCGGGTGGCGGCCGAGGTCGAATGCAGCGCCGATACGCCGGCTGGCCCCTTCCACAATCGCTATCACTTCCTGTTCGCGCTTCGCGACGGCCTGATCGTCGTCGCGACGGGATATGCCAACAGTCTCTACATGCACATGTTCTCGAAGCGCGCGGAACGTGCGGGATAGGCATTGAGCGGTTGTTGAGTGACTGTCGAGAGTAGCGGGCCGTCCCGCTCTGCCGAGGGCGGCGAAGACGTTCCTGTCGGGGAGGCGAATCGGCGGTATTCGGGGGCAATCGTCCGCCGAAATGGCACTTCTGACAAGTTTGGCGCGCCCGAGAGGATTCGAACCTCTGACCTTTGCCTTCGGAGGGCAACGCTCTATCCAGCTGAGCTACGGGCGCGTCGCCGCCTAGATAGACGAGAACGCGGCCATCGGCAACGTCCTACCGCGCGTTACCACCGGCGCGGGGAGATCATTCCAGGCCCGCCGTTATTGCGTTTTTGTGGTTCATAGACCCCCAAATCCCCTTTGCAGCCGAATTCGAATCCCTTAAGTGCTGTCGTTCCGCGCATGGTGCGCTTCTAAGGAGTTATTTGATGGCAAAAGCCGCCGCGACCAAGCCCAGCAAGCCGGTGACCACTCGCCAGCTCGCCGCCGCCCTCTCGGAACAGCACGAGCTGACCAAGAAGCAGGGCCTGGAGATGATGGAAGATCTCATTGCCATGATCACCAAGCACCTGAAGAAGGGCGAACGGGTGAAGATCTCCGGCCTCGGCATCCTGCAGGTGCGCAAGCGCGCCGCCCGCATGGGTCGCAATCCCGCCACCGGCGACTTTTATCGACTCTAAAAAACCCCGCCGGCTCTTCCGGCGGGGTTTTTGTTTTTCAGTCCTCCGGCACCGCGCTTGCGCCGGGCCCGAGCGGGCGCTGCATCAGCACGGAATCGAGCCAGCGGCCGAACTTGAAGCCGACGTTCTTGAGTGTGCCGACATACTGGAAGCCGTGCGCGGCATGCAGCGCGATCGAGCCCACGTTGTCGCTGTCGCCGATCACGCTGACCATCTGCCGGAAACCTTTCGCCTCGGCCGTTTCGATCAGTGCGGTGAGCAGCATGCCGCCAATGCCGCGCCGTTGGCTGTCGGGCGCGATGTAGATGGAATCCTCCAGCGTGAAGCGATAGCCGGGCCGCCCGTGATAGGGCCCGGCATAGGCATAGCCGGCGACCGTGCCGTCGAGCTCGGCCACGAAGTAGGGCAGGCCCCTGGCGAGCAGCGCCTGCATACGGCGCGTCATCTCGGCCTCGTCCGGCGGCAGGTATTCGAACGAGGCGGTACCCTGCGCGACCGCTTGGGCGTAGACGCGGGTAATGGTTGGAATGTCGCCGAGGGTGGCGGGGCGGATGGTGAGGCTCATGGGAAGCGCAGGTTAGACCAAGTTCGGGCAAACGATAAGGGCGCCGTGACCACGGTCGAATGGTCGAGGCTTGCCAACTACCGTTCACAAGAGCTGGATCAGCGGCAGAGAAAACAGCTCAGCTCTTCCTGGTGTTCTCGGCAATGTCTGTGAGAAGAAAAATGATGCTCAGCGGAATTGCCGATATTGCAAATCCAACGGCTGCTCCGATTGCAAATCCAATGATCGTCGGTGGACCTCCAAATGGCGCAAGCCATCTAGCTCCGATCAGTCCCGAAATAAGAACGCTCACCAGCATTACGAATGCAGCAATTGCATCGATGGTTCCGATGACAAACCTTCTGATGGTTGCCCTGAATATGAATGCGAGGACAGCGCAGGTCACAATTCCGATCAGTAATACAATAAAAAAACCAGGCACGATTCCCTCCCTAGGTCAACGCAGAAGTAATTCTGCCAATCTGAAACGCTTTTAACAATGTGAGTGTCTTCGAGCGAATTGGTCGAGCCAGGCTTCGCGTAGAGCGGTTCGTCTGCGACAAAAACGCCCCGGCTTTTGGCCGGGGCGTTCGAACCGGGAATGGAATAACTGCTGCTTAGCGCCGATCGCCCATAAAGCGCAGCAGGAACAGGAACAGGTTGATGAAGTCGAGGTAGAGCGTCAGCGCGCCCATCACAGCCTTGCGGCCCATGACGGTGCCGTCGTCGTTGGCGCTGTACATCTCCTTGATCTTCTGGGTATCCCACGCGGTCAGCCCGGCGAAGATCAGGACGCCGATCGCCGAGATGGCGAAGTCGAGGCCGGTGCTCTTCAGGAAGATGTTGACCACCATCGCCAGGATCAGCCCGAACAGGCCCATGATCAGGAACGACCCGATCGGCGAGAGGTCGCGCTGCGTCGTGTAGCCGTACAGGCTCAACGCGCCGAACGATGCCGCCGAGATGAAGAATGTGCGGGTGATCGACGCGCCGGTGTAGGTCAGGAAGATCGACGACAGCATGACGCCAAGTAGCGCTGCGTAGACCATGAACAGCCCAAGCGCGGTCGACGGCTGCAGGTGGCCGATGCGGAAGCTCAGGAAGAACACCATGCCGAGCGTACCGAGGAACAGCACGATCATCAGCGGTCCGCCATAGATGGCGTGGCCGAACGAGGTCAGCGCGAGCTGGCCGGCGCCGTTGGTCTGCACCGCGGCACTGAAGGTCAGCCAGGCGGCGACGCCCGTCAAAGCGACGCCGGCGGCCATATAGTTGTAAATGCGGATCATGTAGGCGCGCAGGCCTGCATCGATCGCTGCAGCCTGGCCGGCACCATAGGCCGGGCGGGCGGCATAGTTACGGTCGAAGTCCGACATCGAAGTTCCCTCTTTTGTCCGGCCGGGGCCGGGCTTTTGTCCGGCGTTGCAGGCCGGTCATGACGCGCCGGCGGTAGGCCGTCGCGTTCCGTGTTCCAAATCTAAGGTATCCGGAGTGTCCGCGCCAGATATGGCCCGATCATGACTGGCCTTTGTTGCTAAAGGTTAATCCGGAAGCGCGCCAAATATAGCCGAATTCGGCCTGCCGTGCCGGCAAACGCCTGCCACGCGGCGGAATGTCGCGAAATCTAAAGATTCCTTAATACCCTCGCCGGCTTCTGCCCGAGCGCGGAGAAGGTGCCAATAAGGCCCAGGACGACCGTCACGACCACGGCTCCGACGGCGGCGATCAGCGCCGGCCAGGGCAGCCAGACGAACGGCAGGTGCATGATCTGGGCGACGATCAGCCAGGCGGCGAGCGATCCGCTCAAGCCCCCGAACAGGGCGGTGGCCGCGCCCAACAGGGCGTATTCGATGGTGTAGGCGCCGAGCAGCCGGGCGCGGGTGGCGCCCAGCGTCTTCAAGATAACCGCGTCATAAACACGATGGCGATGGCCGGCGGCGAGCGCGCCGCCCAGCACAAGCGCCGCTGACAATAACGTGATCGCGCTGGCGCCGCGGATCGCCAGCAGCAGGTTGCCGACGATCTTGCCGATGGCGTCGAGCGCCTCCTTCACCGGCACGGCGGTGACCATGGGATAGGTCTCGGCCGCCGCGCGCAGCACCGCGCCTTCCTTTGCCGCCGTGCCACCATTGGGCAAGGTGAGCGTGGCGATGTGGGTATGCGGCGCGCCGCGGAAGGTGTTGGGCGAAAACACCATGACGAAGTTGATGCTGAGGCTCTGCCAGTCGACCCGGCGCAGGCTGGCGACCTTGGCGGTGATGTTGCGCCCGAGCACGTTGACGGTGACCGGCTCGCCGAGCTTCAGCCCAAGGCCTTCCGCGATGTGCTGTTCGAAGGACACCAGCGGCGGGCCGTCATAGCCCTTCTTCCACCACTGACCGGCGACCACGCGCGAGCCTTTCGGCACCGCGTCGGCGTAGGTGACGCCGCGGTCGCTTTGCAGCACCCAGCGTGCGTCGTCGGCGGGCTTAAGCTTGTCGGCGGGGATGCCGTTCACCGACACGATGCGGCCGCGCAGCATCGGTACGTCCTCGAGCTTGGCGGCGGGCGCTTGCGTCTTGAGGAACGAGGTGAACTGCGTGGCCTGCGTCGACGGAATGTCGAGGAAATAGAACGACGGCGCCTTGGCCGGGATTTCGTGGGTGAATTGCCGGCTCAGGTTGCCGTCGATCTCGATGACCGTGACGAGCAGCGCGATTCCCAAGCCCAGCGACAAGACGATGCTCGGCGTCAGCGCACCGGGGCGGTGGATGTTGGCGACCGCCATGCGCAAGGACGTCGCGCGCGCATGCGGGGCGCGGCGCGCGAGCGCCATCACCAGCCAGGCGACGCCGCGCAACAGCACGAACACCGCGGCGGCGGTGCCGACATAGACGATGGCGACGCGGCGGTCATAGGCGAGCAGCACCGCGAGCGCGGCCAGCACCGCGACGGCGACGGCGGTCAGCGCCATGTAGATCAGGCGGGGCCGTCGCGCCTCGGATGTCACCTCGTCGCGGAACAGTTCGCCCACTGGTACGTCGTGGGCACGGCCGAGCGGCCATAATGCAAACGCCAATGCGGTGAGCAGGCCGTAGAGCAGCGCCAGCGCCAGGTCGCCGGGAAACAGCGCCGGCTCGATAGGCAATGGCAGGATGGCCTTGAACATCCACGCCACCGCGAACGGCATAACGGCGCCGAACGCCACGCCGATCAGCCCGCCGATAAGCGCGAGCAGCAGCACCTGCGTCAGGTAGATCGAAAACACGCGGCCGCCGCCGGCGCCGAGCGCTTTCAGTGTGGCGATGGTTTCGCGCCGGCGGTCGAGATGGCTCTTTACCGCGTTGCCGACCCCGACGCCGCCCACCAGCAGCGCGGTCAGGCCGACGATGGTGAGGAACTGGGTGAAGCGCTCGACGTTGCGCTGCAGGCGCGGCGACGCCTTGGCGCGGGTGCGGATACCCCAGCCGGCCTGCGGCAATTGCGCTTTGGCGTTCTTCACCACCGCCTGCAGCGCGGCGGCGCTGTCGTGACTCGGCGGTAGCCGCACTTTGTAGTGCCAGTGCACTAGGCTGCCGGGCTGGATCAAAGCGGTGGCTTTGAGTGCGGCCTGGCTCACCATCAGGCGCGGGCCGAAGCCGATGCCGGTCATGAGCTTGTCGGGCTCGTTGGTGAGCGCAGCGTTGATCTTCAGTTTGGCGTTGCCGACGCTGAGCACCGCACCGGGTTTGATGGCGAGCCGCGCCAGCAGGGTCGGGTCGGCGACCGCGCCGTAGACGCCGCCCTGTTCGGCGAGTGCGGCATCGAGCTTGCCGGTGGGATCGAGCTTGACCGCGCCGAACAGCGGATAGGCGCTGTCGACCGCCTTCAACTCGACCAACGTTGCCTGGCCATTGGTGGTGCGCGCCATGGCGCGCAAGGTGGCGTCGCGCGACACGGTGCCCTGGCGCTCGAGGAAGGCGAGCTCCGCCGGTTTCGCTTCGCGCTGGATCAGCGTGAAGGCGAGATCGCCGCCGAGGATCACCTGGCCTTCGCGCGCGAGGCCGTCGTTGAGGCTCGCCGCCAGTGAGCTGACGCCGGCGATGGCCATGCAACCGAGCGCGATGCAGGCGAGGAAGACGTAGAAGCCGCGCAGGCCCCCGCGCAGTTCGCGAATGGCAAAGCGCAGGGGGAGGCGCCAGCCGGTTGCCGAGGTTGGCGCCGAGGCAGCGATGCTCACGGCACGTCCACGCTGTCGACGTGGCCGGAGCGCAGGCGCGCCACCCGCTGGCAGCGCGCGGCGAGCGCATTGTCGTGGGTCACCAGCACCAGGGTGGTGCCGCGCCGCATCTGCCCCGCGTACAGGAGGTCGATGACCTGCTTGCCGGTCTCCTCGTCGAGATTGCCGGTCGGCTCATCGGCGACGACGATGGCCGGGTTGGGCGCGAGCGCGCGGGCGATAGCCACCCGCTGCTGCTCACCGCCGGACAACTGCGCCGGGTAGTGCCCGAGCCGCTCAGCCAGCCCGACCGCGGTCAGCTCTGCGCGGGCGCGTTCCTGCGCGTCGGCCGTGCCGGCAAGCTCGAGCGGCACCGCGACGTTCTCCAGTGCCGTCATGGTCGGGATCAAGTGGAAGGACTGGAACACGATGCCCACATGGCGGCCGCGGAAGCGGGCCAGCGCGTCCTCGTCGAGCCCGGTCAGTTCCTCGCCGGCGACCGTCACACTGCCGCTGTCGGGGCGCTCCAGGCCCGCCATCACCATCAGCAGGGTCGATTTGCCGGAACCCGATGGCCCCACCAGGCCAAAGGCCTCGCCGCGGCCTATATTGAGGCCGATATCCTTGAGGACGTGGACCCGGGCGGCGGCCTGTCCCAAGGATAAATTGATGCCAGTGAGCGCAACGGCTGGTGTCTCTGAAGGAGCTCTCATGGGGCCTCGAACGTCACGATCAGGATCATATGGGCGGAAGGCCCCGGGGTTCCAATGGCGGTTGCTCCTGATGGCGGCTCTTGGCGCCTTCCTGATGGCGCCGAGGCCGAGCGTCGCCGCGCCGCTCAGGATCGTGGCGCTCGGGGATTCGCTCACCGCCGGCTACGGCCTACCGGGCGATCAGGCCTTTCCGGCCCGGCTGCAGAAGGCGCTTCGCGCCAAAGGCTACGACGTCAAAATCGTCAACGCCGGGGTCTCCGGCGACACCACCACCGCCGGGCTTGATCGGCTGGCGTGGTCGGTGCCTGAAGGTACCGACGGGGTGATCCTCGAACTCGGCGCCAACGACGCGCTGCGCGGTGTCGATCCCAAGATCACCAAGGCGACGCTCGAAAACATTCTTGATGCGCTCGCCAAGCACCACATCCCGGTGCTGCTCGCCGGCATGCAGTCGCCGCGCAACATGGGGCCCGACTACGTCAAGCGGTTCGACGCCATCTATCCGGCGCTTGCTGCGCACTACGATGTCGTCTTTTATCCGTTCTTTCTCGCCGGTGTGGCGGCCAATCCCAAGCTCAACCAGGCCGACGGCATGCACCCCAATCCACAAGGCGTCGACATCATCGTGCAGCGCATGCTGCCGAGCGTCGAACAGCTCATTGCGCGCGCCAAACAAGCGCGCGGCTCCTAGCCTTCGGTATTGCCATGCCTCGCCTGTTCACTGGCGTCGAAATTCCGCCCGACATCGTCGCGGCGCTTTCCAGTCTGCGCGGCGGTCTGCCGGGCGCACGCTGGACCGACCCGGAGAATTACCACCTGACGCTGCGCTTCATTGGCGACGTTGACGACGCCACCGCGCACGAGGTCGCTTCCGTGCTCGGGCGCGTGAAGCGCGGGCCCTTCGAACTACACATGGAGGGTTTGGGCTCGTTCGGCGGCCGCAAGCCACGCGCGGTGGTGGCGAACGTGGCGCCGGCGCGGGCACTGATGGAGGCGCAGGCCGAGCAGGAACGGCTGTTCCAGCGCATCGGCTTGGCGCCGGAAGGGCGCAAGTACACGCCGCACGTGACGCTGGCGCGGTTGCGCGCCTCGTCCAGCCGCGACGTAGCCGAGTATCTCGCCACCTGCGGTTATTTCCGCACCGCCGCGTTCTCGGTCACGCGCTTCGTGCTGTTTTCCTCGCGCGATTCCGTCGGCGGCGGGCCCTACGTGGTGGAGACGGCTTATCCGTTGAATAGTTAAGCGTCATTCCGGGGCGCGTGCGCAGCACGCTAGCCCGGAATCCAGACCGATGGAGCGAAGCGTTGCAGTTGTGGCTCTGGATTCCGGGTTCCGGCCTTCGGCCGGCCCCGGAATGACAGAAAGGCTTACGCCACCCGCAGAAACCGCTCCTGCATGGCAAGCACCGCCGAAGCGAAGCCCTGGCTATCGGCCATCCATTCGCGCATCAGCGACAGTCCGGTGAAGCGCGGCGGTTTGACCTCGCCGACCACGCTGCCGAAATCGAATTTGAGCTCGGCGTCGAACTTGCGCGCTAGTTGTTGCATGCGCCGGTTGTCGGCTAGGCACTGGATGTGCAGCGCGTTGATGCTGCGGTTGCGCGCGCTCAGCAAAGTCCGCTCAAGCAGCGTGCTGCCGACGCCGTGGCTCTGCCAAGGCTTCTCGATGGAGAAGGCGGCTTCCGCCGCGCGCGAGAACATCGGGCCGATGTGGCGCAGCTCGGCGGCGCCACGCAGCGTTCCGTCGACGAAGAATCCATGCACCACCACGTCGACCCCGTGGGCGGTGGCGGCGTGGTCGGCGATCACCTGGTCCGCCACCGCGCCCGAGAAACGGGTGTGGCGGCTGTCGGGATCGAGGCGCAGCAGGTGGTCGCGGTAAGCGTCGGTCTCGCCCACCCACAGTTTGCGGATGAGGCCGCCGTCGGGCAAAGGCTCGTTCATTGTCTGGGTCTCCAATTTTTCTTCTTTGGCTTTTTCGATCCTACCGAGTGCGTATTCCCTAGCTTGCGCCGAGGGCCGAATCGGTCCCGGGTGCCGCCCTTAGCTATATGATGCAGTGCAATAAAACAGTGACCGACGACCCATTTCCGGAGGAGCCTCCCACGCCGAAAATGCATGGCTAACAATATACTAACTCAATCTTGACGCACTTATCTTTCGGTCGTAGCGGGCGGTTGCAGTGCAAAATTCTGCGTCTCGCGCGGCATCGGGCCCCGGCTCGGATTTACAGCCGGCGTAGATGCCCGTAGGTCTCCCCGGCCGCTTCCGACCCGCTCGTCATCCCGTTCGAATGTCCGACTCCTTCAGCACGCGCTACGAGGCGCTCGTCGCCGCCGGAAAGATCGAGGCCGATCCGGCCCAGGCCGCGCTCGCGCGCCGCTTCGCCGACCTGGAGCGCCGCCTTGCCGAGCACCGGCTGGCGCGCAAGTCCTCGGCGCTCGGCTGGCTGTTCGGCAAGCGCAAGGATCCGGAGACGCCGCTCAAGGGTCTCTACATTCACGGCGAGGTCGGCCGCGGCAAGACCATGCTGATGGACCTGTTCTTCGCGGGCTCCCTGGTGCAGCGCAAGCGGCGGGCGCATTTCCACGCGTTCATGGCCGACGTGCACGAGCGGGTGCGCGTGTTCCGGCACAAGCTCAAATATGGCGAAATAAAAGGCGAGGACCCGATCCGGCTCGCCGCCGACCAGATCGCCGACGAGACCTGGCTGTTGTGTTTCGACGAGTTCCACGTCGCCGACATCGCTGACGCCATGATCCTGGGCCGGCTGTTCACGCGCCTGTTCGAGCGCGGCGTGGTGCTGGTGGCGACCTCCAACGTCGCGCCCGACGATCTCTACAAGGACGGGCTCAACCGCGCGCTGTTCGTGCCGTTCATCCGGCTCTTGCACAAGCAGGTCGACGTGGTGCGACTGTCGGCGCGCACCGACTACCGGCTGGAGAAGTTCTCCAACGTGTCGGTCTGGTACGTGCCGGCCGACCGGGACGCCAAGGTCGCGCTCGACATGGCCTGGCAGCGGTTGACCGGCCTGATCGACGCCGCGCCGCGCGACATCCCGCTGGCGGGGCGCGTGCTCAAGGTGCCGCAGGCGGCCATGGGCGTGGCGCGCTTCAGCTTTCGCGAATTGTGCGGGCAGCCGCTCGGCGCCAACGACTATCTGCGGTTGGCCTACGACTTCCACACGCTCATCGTCGACAATATCCCAGTGATGGATTTCCCTCAGCGCAACGAGGCCAAGCGCTTCATCATTCTGGTCGACGCGCTCTACGACAACGCGGTGAAGCTGATCGCGTCGGCCGAAGCCGAGCCGGACGCGCTATATCTCGCCGAGGACGGCATCGAATCGCACGAGTTCAAGCGCACCGCCTCGCGGCTGATCGAAATGCGCTCGGAAAGCTATCTGGCGCTGCCGCACGGCCCGCGCAAAGGCGCCGAGAGCGGCGACACCGGCGGAATCGTCGAGACCTGATGCCGCAACCGCCGAGCTCGGCTAGTGTCCCGGTTCCGACGCTTGTCCCCCTTTGCAGCATGTTTGTTTACAAGCGTCGGAACCGAAAGGACACTAGCAACCTTATGATTCTAGTGCGGCTTTGGATTTGACGTTCCTATGAAAGACTCGCTGCAGCCCTGATAGGAACGTCAAATCCGCCGCACTAGGATCGTGCGGGGTTCCTTTGGAGTCTGCCCATGTCCGATCCTTCCATGTCCGATCCTTCCAAGCCCGATTCTTCCAAGTCCGACCCTGCGACGCCCGATCCTTTCAGCCCGCAAGCCTCGTCACCACGCCGGCGCGCGCGCCCGCACTGCGCCATCTGCGGCAAGGAAGCCCGCGTGCCGGTGCGCTTCGGCACGGTACGCCCGGCGATCGCCGCCCTGGTCACCGCCGACCATCCCAGTCTCACGCCGGACGACCTGGTCTGCGCCCGCCATCTCAGCGACTACCGCACCCGCTACGTCGAGAGCCTGCTCGAGCACGAGCGCGGCGAGATCTCCGAACTGGACCGCCAGGTGGTGGAAAGCCTGGCGCGCGAGGAGACGGTCAGCCGCGACGTGGAAAAGGCCTGGGAAAAGCATCGCACCGCCGGCGAGGTGGTGGCCGACGCGGTCGCCGATTTCGGTGGCAGTTGGAGCTTCATCGGCATTTTCTTCGCGGTGCTGGCGGTGTGGATGGGTTACAACGTCTGGGCTGCCACCCGCGACGTCTTCGATCCCTACCCCTTCATCCTGCTCAACCTGGTACTGTCATGTCTTGCCGCCATCCAGGCGCCGATCATCATGATGAGCCAGAACCGGCAGGAGGATAAGGACCGCCTGCGCTCGCAGAACGACTACCGGGTCAACCTCAAGGCGGAGCTCGAAATCCGCTACCTGCACGAAAAGATCGACCACCTGATCAACCGGCAGTGGGAGCGGCTGGCGGAGATCCAGCAGATTCAGCTCGAGATCATGCAGGACTTGGCCCAGCGCAAGCGGTGACTCCCTCTCCGTTCGTCCACGCGAAAGCGAGGACCAAGGGCAATAAATGAGAGTTCCTGATTTCCGCTTCTGGATTCCCGCTTGCGCGGGAATGAACGGCGTTTGGATTTCTTAGAGCGCCATCCCGGCGACGCTACGCGCGAGCTCGGCCAGGCGTTTCGACATGGCACTGTCGCCGTCGCTCAACGGATCGATGACGGTGAAGTGGTTGGCGCCGGCGATTTCCTCGTAGCGGATTTCGGTCGGCCCCTGCCGCCAGGCTTCGGCGACGGTCCGGCTCTGCCGCACGAAGGCGGGCAATTCGCTGCCGCCCACGACCACGTCGAGCACGCGCCCGGGCGGGACGTTCCAGTAGAGCGGCGAGCAAGCGCGTGCCGTTTGCTCGTCGAGCCGCAGGTCGTCGTTGAGGGACAGCGGCAGGAGCGGCGCCAGGTCGAATACGCCTGAGATGGCGTAGGCCGCCGGCACCAGGTCGGCCGGCACGTCGGGCGCGATCGTCTTCCAGTCGGTCGCCAGCATACTGGCGGCGAGATGGCCGCCGGCGGAATGGCCGTAGACCACGAAGCGCTTCTTGGACATGCGCCACATCCACAGGCAGGCGGCACGTATCTGCTCGACGATGTCGGGGATGGTGACCTGCGGGCAGAGCTCGTAGCCGACCACCGCCACGGTGATGCCCAGCCGGTTGGGGCCGGCCGCCATCTGGCCGAACGACGCCGGGGAGAGCGAGCGCCACCAGCCGCCGTGGATGAACATGGCGAGCGGCGCGTCGGTGGCGTCGCCCTCGGCCGGGTAGATGTCGACGGTCTGGCGCGACGAGGGCCCGTATTTCATGCCGAACTCGGCGCCGCGTTTGCTGGCGATGTCACGGTAGGCGGCGGTCTCTGCGGCCCAGCGCGCGAATATCTGCTCGTGCTCGGGTACGTGGGCGCGGTTGTCGTATTGGGCTTCGAGGTCGAGGGCCATGTCCGTCTCCAGATTGCGCGGGACAGTGCAGCACAGGAGTGCCACAAGCAAGGCATGTCGTCCCGGCCGAGCGAATGCGAGGGCCGGGACCCAGTAACCCCTGTCAAGCGATGCGCATGGACCGGGGTTACTGGGTCCCCGCCTTCGCGGGGACGACAGCGGAGAAAAAAGGCGCTATCTGTCGGCCCATGAAAATCGACGGAAAACCCACGCGCACGATCTGGGTGGAGGCCGACGGCAGAAGCGTCGGCATCATCGACCAGACGCTGCTGCCGCACCGCTTCGTCAAGATCCAGTTGAAGACGCTGGCCGACGCCACCCACGCCATCAAGTCGATGCAGGTACGCGGCGCGCCGCTGATCGGCGCCGCCGCCGCTTACGGGGTCTGGCTGGCGTTGCGGGAGGATGCCTCCGACGAAGGCCTCGACCGCGCCTACGCGACTTTGATCGAAACGCGGCCGACCGCCATCAACTTGAAATGGGCGCTCGACGAGACGATGGCGGCGGTGCGCAACCGCCCGCGCGAGGAGCGGTTGGCCGCGGCGCTCACGCGCGCCGACGAGATCGCCGAAGAGGACGTCGCGATCAACCAGGCCATCGGCCGTAATGGCCTCAAGCTGATCGAGGCGATCGCCGCTGACAAGAAGAACGGCGAGCGCGTCAACGTGCTCACTCATTGCAACGCCGGCTGGCTCGCCACCGTCGATTGGGGTACGGCTACCGCGCCGATCTACATGGCCCACGATAGCGGCATCCCCGTGCACGTGTTCGCCGACGAGACCCGGCCGCGCAACCAGGGCGCCTCGCTGACCGCGTGGGAGCTCAACCACCACGGCGTGCCGCACACGGTCATTCCCGACAACGCCGGCGGCCATCTGATGCAGCACGGCCTGGTCGACATCGTCATCGTCGGAACCGACCGCGTCACCGCGCAAGGCGACGTCTGCAACAAGATCGGCACCTACCTGAAGGCGCTGGCCGCGCGCGACAACGGCGTGCCGTTCTACGTGGCGCTGCCGTCGCCGACCATCGACTTCACGGTGATGGACGGCGTCAAGGAAATCCCGATCGAAGAGCGTTCGGGTGACGAGGTCGCGTTGATGACCGGCAAGACCAAGGACGGCCGCATCGAGACGGTGCAGATCATCCCCGACGGTTCGGGCGTCGCCAACTACGCCTTCGACGTGACGCCGGCGCGGCTGGTCAGCGGGCTGATCACCGAGCGCGGTATTTTGCAGGCGGATCGTGCCGCGCTCGCCACGGCGTTTCCGGAGCGGGCGGGATCATGAATGCGGCCGGACCAGCGCCGTTGCAGGTGCCGGTCGACGGTCGTCAGTCGGAGACCGCGCTCGCGATCGCGCGCGGCACCGCGCGGCTCCTGCACGCGCACGGTTTCTCGGTTGTGAGCGAACTGTCGCTGCCGTCCGGACGGCGCGCCGATCTGGTGGCGCTCGATTCAGGCGGCACGATCTGGATCGTGGAGATCAAATCGTCGGTGGCCGATTTTCGTGCCGACCAGAAATGGCCGGACTACCGCGCCCATTGCGACCGGCTGTTCTTCGCCACCCACATGGATGTGCCGAGCGAGATTTTCCCGCCCGATACCGGGCTCATCGTCGCCGACAATTTCGGCGCGGCGTTTCATTGCGAAGCGCCGGAGCACAAGCTGCCGGCGGCGACGCGCAAATCGATGATGCTGCTGTTCGCGCGCGCCGCGGCGATGCGCCTGCAGGCGCTCGCCGATCCGAACGGGCCGTATGGGGATGTGACTTGATTTCAGCTGTCATGCCGTTTGGTAGCTGGCTGCAATCAACGATATAGAGACATATTGAATAATGCTTAAGGTTGCGCCATCCTTCCGTGCGTGGACGGGTATGGGAGGGGACTATGGACGCTCTGCATTGGCTGATCGTGGTCGCGCTTGGCGCCGCAATGGGCCTGCTTGGTCAGGGAATGCGCGTCGTTGTCGGCTTGAAAAAAGCCAACGATAAGGCCGCAGCCAACCATAAGACGCTGTCTGAAAGCTTCGTAGCGTCGACCTTGCTCCTGAGCTTACTGATTGGTGCAATCGCAGGCGCTCTGGCGGCTGTCGCAACCAGCAGCAAACTGACGGGCATGATTCAGGCGCCATCGCTGCTAGCGTTGGCAGCGGCAGGTTATTCGGGCGCAGACTTCCTCGAAGGCTTCATGTCGAAGTATCTGCCGAAGTCTTAGCGCGGCGCTCGTTTCGCCAAGATCCGCTGCAAGGTCCGCCGGTGCATGTTGAGCCGGCGCGCGGTTTCCGACACGTTGCGGCCGCACAGTTCGTAGATGCGCTGGATGTGCTCCCAGCGCACGCGGTCGGCCGACATGGGATTTTCCGGCGGCTCGATCTTGGTGTTGTCCTGCGCAAGAAGCGCGGCCACCACGTCATCGGCGTCGGCGGGCTTGGCGAGATAGTCGACCGCGCCGAGCTTCACCGCGTTCACGGCGGTTGCGATGTTGCCGTAGCCGGTGAGGATGATGCCGCGCGCTTCCGGCCGGCGGCGCTTGAGCGCGGAGATGACGTCGAGACCGTTGCCGTCGCCGAGCCGCATGTCGACGATGGCGAAGGCCGGCGCCGCGCGTTCGAGCTGCAACAGCCCGTCGGCGACCGATTCTGCGGTGGCGACCGTGAAGCCGCGCTGCTCCAGCGCCTTGGCCAGCCGCTGCAGGAACGAACGGTCGTCATCGACGATGAGCAGGCTCCGCTCCTCGGGGATCATCTCCATCGGTGCCGGCTGTGCGGCTTCGGTCATGACCATATCCACGTTGCATCACCCCACATTTTGCCGACGTAACGGTGGCGCCGCTCACCTGTGCGCCGCCGCATCAGGCGGACCGTCATACGGATCGTAACAGCGCGACAAGAATAGTGATTGCTTGCGGCGATCTCAAGGCGCGCCAAGGGTTAACGGCCGTTCGAAATCGCTCCGATTCCAGAGCAACTTGACGACGGCGCCGTGCTCCGGCGCGCGCCGGTTCTCGAACGACAGCGCCGCGCCCGAGCGCTCCAGCAGCGTCTTGGCGATGAAGAAGCCGAGCCCGAGGCCGTGCGGCTCGTCCTCACTGTCGCTCACGGTGTTGCGGCGGCTGGTGACGTAGGGCTCGCCGATGCGGTCCATGATCTCCACGGCGAAGCCGGGGCCGTCGTCGGTGATGGTTACTTCCACGCTGTCCTCGTTCCAGGCGGCGTCCACGGCAACTCGCTCCCGCGCGAAATCGACGGCGTTCTCCAGCAGATTGCCGAGCCCATAGAGGATCGCCGGGTTGCGCGCGGTGACGGGCTCGTCGCCGTCTTCCGAATGCACGGCGACGTCGATAGCGATGCCGAAATGGCGATGCGGCGCCACCACTTCTTCCAGCAGCGCCGGCAGTGACATGCGGTCGAACGGTTCGCCGCCGCTCGCCGACAGCTCGGTGAGCTTGGCGAGGATGTCGCGGCAGCGGTTCGCCTGCTCGCGCAAGAGCCGCACGTCGTCGCCGTGCGGCGCGTTCTCGGCGATGGCATTCTCCAGCTCCTTGGCGATTACCGCGATGGTCGACAGCGGCGTGCCGAGCTCGTGCGCCGCGGCGGCAGCGAGACCGTCGAGCTGCGAGAGATGCTGCTCGCGCGCCAGCACCAGTTCGGTGGCCGCGAGCGCGTCGGAAAGCTGGCGCGATTCCTCCGTGATCTGCCACGCATAGACGCCGATGAAGCCGATGGCGAGCAGGATCGAGAGCCAGACGCCCATCATGTAGATTGGCGGCAGGCGCAACGGATCGTTGACGTCCCACGGGAGTGGATAGTGCACGAACACCAGCACGGTCGCGCAGGCCACCGCGAAGGCGCCGAGTAACACCGTGAAGCGCGGCGGCAGCGCCGTCGCCGACAACAGCACCGGCCCGAGGAACAGGAAGGCGAAGGGATTCTGCAGCCCGCCGGTCAGCGACAACAGCACCGCCAGTTCGGCGATGTCGAAGGCGAGCAGCCAGGCGGCGCGGTCGGGCTCCAGCCGCTGGGTGCTGTGGAAGCGCAGCCGCAGCGCCACGTTGAGCCAGGCGGCGAGCACGACCGCCGCCAGGCAGGCCCAGATCGGCAGCGGGAAGTCGAGCCCGTAATGAACCACCAGGATCGCTGTGGTCTGCCCGACGATGGCGAGCCAGCGCAGCCGCACCAGGGTGTCGAGGCGCACGTTGCGGCGCGGATGGCTCTGGGCAAGACCGAGAACGGGCATGGCGGCAATGTAACGGGTCCATGACCGTCGCACCAATGGCGGGCAGATAGTTTCCGTCATCCTGAGGTGCACGCCGAAGGCGTGCCTCGAAGGATAACGGCCAAAATCCTAAAGACCTTGGCCGTTCACCCTTCGAGGGCCGCTTCGCGGCCACCTCAGGGTGACGGGCGCGGGGGAGGGCTTGCGCCGAGGCCGGCGCGGCGGCACATGAGGGCGTCATGGACACCTCCGCCATCGCCGCCATCGCCGTTTCCGACCTGGTCAAGCGCTATAAGGCCGCGACCGCGGTCGACGGCATCACGTTCCGTATGCCGCGCGGCTCGATCACCGGCCTGTTGGGCGGCAACGGCGCCGGCAAGACCACCACCATCGCCATGATCATGGGCCTGGTGACGCCCACGTCGGGGACGGTCTCGGTGCTGGGCGCGGCGATGCCGAAGGAGCGCTACCGCGTGCTGCAGCGCATGAACTTCGAGAGCCCCTATGTCGAGATGCCAATGCGGCTCACCGTGCGGCAGAACCTGTCGGTGTTCGCGCAGCTCTACGGCGTCGCCGACGCCGATGCGCGCATCGCGCAGCTTGCGGTCGATCTCGATCTCAACGAATTCATCGACCGCGGCACCGGCAAGCTCTCGGCCGGGCAGAAGACACGAGTGTCGCTCGCCAAGGCGCTGCTAAACAATCCGGACGTGATGCTACTCGACGAGCCGACCGCCTCGCTCGATCCCGACACCGCCGACTGGGTGCGCTCGCGGCTGGAGGATTATCGCCGCGCCCACAACGCCACCATTCTGCTGGCGTCGCACAACATGAACGAGGTGGAACGGTTGTGCGAGCGCGTCATCATCATGAAGCGCGGCCGCATCCAGGACGACGACACCCCGGCGCGGCTGCTGTCGCGCTACGGCCGCGACACGCTGGAGGACGTGTTCCTCGACGTCGCCCGCGGCCGCGGCGTGCACGCGGAGGCGGCGCAATGAGTGCGTGTTCGTGCAAGCCGGTGGCGCCAAACTCCGTTCATTCCCGCGGAAGCGGGAATCCAGTCTTTGCAACGGTTTCATTGCGCGCGGCTCTGGGTCCCCGCTTTCGCGGGAACGAACGGAGAAGAGACGCGTGTGCATTCGGGGGCACGGCGCCATGACCGCTTTCAACGGCGCGCTCGAGTTCTCGCCGTCGCGCGTGGGCGCGATGGTGCGGCGCTACTGGTATCTGCTGTCGGCGTCATGGCCGCGCATCCTCGACCTCGTCTACTGGCCGACGGTACAAATGCTGATGTGGGGCTTCCTACAGATGTACGTGGCGCAGAACGCCGGCTTCTTCGCGCGCGCCGGCGGCGTGTTCATCGGCTCGGTGCTGTTGTGGGACATCCTGTTCCGTGGCCAGCTCGGCTTTTCCATCTCGTTTCTGGAAGAGATGTACGCCAAGAACCTCGCCAACCTCATGATGTCGCCGCTGCGGCCGGTGGAGTTCATCGCCTCGTTGATGATCATGAGCGTGGTGCGGCTGGCGATCGGCATGGTCCCGGTGTCGCTCTTGGCCATCGCTTTCTTCGGGTTCAATCTGTGGGGCTTAGGGTTGGCGCTCGCGGCGTTCTTCGCCAACCTGATTTTGACGAGCTGGTCGATCGGCATCTTCGTGGCCGGCCTGTTGCTGCGTAACGGGCTGGGTGCGGAGAGCCTGGCCTGGACCATCATGTTTTTGTTCTTGCCGCTGACCTGCGTCTATTACCCGGTCGCCGTGCTGCCGGTCTGGCTGCAACACGTCGCCTGGGCGTTGCCGCCGACTTACGTGTTCGAGGGTATGCGGACGCTACTCATCCATCACGTCTTCCGCGCCGACCTGATGCTGCAGGCGCTCGGCTTCAACGTGATTCTGTTCACGGCGGCGTCGGGCGCATTCCTGATGCTTCTACACAGCGCGCGCGAGAACGGCTCGCTGCTTCAAGTGGGCGAATAAGTCGACGAGTGGCCCACGGGGCAGGCGAAAAAGCCTCGTAAATTGAACTATTTGCGTGCGCCGACGGGCCTGTAAACCCAGCGTACAATGTTTATATGGAATATATGTTTGTTGACCCCATGACAGAAAAGCGACAGGCTGCCGCAGTGCAATACGGGCCGGGGCAGGATTCGATGACGATCGGCGAGCTCGACGGAGGGGCCACTCTCTCCGGGGAAAGCGCGATGTTACTGACGTCGCCGATGTACTGGTTCTACGAGATGGGTCACGCCGCGCTCAATCCGTCGCGCGCGTTCGCCGATGCCACCCGGCTGTTCTTCAAGAATCCCGCCAATCCGTTGTCGCACACGCCCTACGGCAAGTCGGTGGCGGCGGCGATGGAATTGTTCGAGCGCTCGACCCGCCGCTACGACAAGCCGGAATGGAATATCGACCATACGACGGTGGGCGGCGAGCGCGTGCCGGTGCATCCGACCGTGGTGTGGGAACGTCCGTTCTGCAGGCTGCTGCATTTCGAGCGTTCGTTCCGCCACATGCCGCGCCGGCCGCAGCCGAAGCTGCTGCTCGTCGCGCCCATGTCGGGCCATCACGCGACGCTCTTGCGCGGCACGGTCGAGACCTTCCTGCCCAACCACGACGTCTACATCACCGAGTGGATGGACGCGCGCAACGTGCCCGTCGCCGAAGGCCGTTTCGACCTCGACGACTACATCGATTACGTGATTTCGATGCTGCATCGCCTCGGTGGCGACGCGCACGTGATCGCGGTGTGCCAGCCGTCGGTGCCGGTGCTGGCGGCGGTCGCGCTGATGGAAGCCGACAAGGATCCTTATACGCCGCATTCCATGGTGCTGATGGGCGGGCCGATCGACACCCGCATCAATCCCAACGCGGTCAACAACCTGGCCGAAAGCCGTGGGCTCGACTGGTTCCACAGCCACGTCATCACCAAAGTGCCGTTCCCGAATCCGGGCTTCATGCGCGACGTCTATCCGGGCTTCCTGCAACTGCACGGCTTCATGAGTATGAACCTGGATCGCCATCTCAAGGCGCACCACGACCTGTTCCTGCATCTGGTCAAGGGCGACGGCGATTCGGCGCAGAAGCACCGCGAGTTCTACGACGAATATCTCGCGGTCATGGATCTCACCGCCGAATTCTATCTGCAGACCGTCGACACCGTGTTCATCCGGCATCTCCTGCCCAAGGGCGAGATGACCCATCGCGGCCGCCCGGTCGAGACCGATGCGATTCACGGCGTTGCCCTGATGACGGTGGAGGGCGAATACGACGACATCTCCGCCGTTGGGCAGACCGAGGCCACCCACGCATTGTGTCCGAACATTCCCAACGAGATAAGGGCGCACTACGTGCAGCCCGGCGTCGGCCATTACGGGGTGTTCAACGGCTCCCGCTTCCGCGCTGAGATCGCGCCGCGCATTTCCGACTTCGTGCTGTCGAACAACGGCAGTCGCGGCAGCGGCGCGGCCAAAGGGGCCGCGACCATCGATTCGCCGGCCGAGGACGCCGGCCCGGCTGTGGCCGCCGCAGGCCAGCAGTGACGGGCTTTTTCGCCTAGCACCCTGGCGCCGATCCGCTGCCGTCTATTAACTCCCTGTCGCGTAAAAACGATTCGCCCGCGGTCGCGCTTGGGGCACGGCCGCAGCCGCCCACGGCCGGCCGCCATCGGAACCCGTTTAGGAGCGGAAAGGCCCAATATCTCGTGGCTTGGCACGACAGGCTCCCCTGGCTCTTGGGTCGCGGTGATGTGAATCGCGAAGGGGCTTCCGCGCCGGACGGTTGTGGCAATATCGGCAGCGGGCCCCCGCCCGGTCGGACCAGTCCCATGCCCCAACGTGCCCTGCTTTACCGGCGTCCGAGCGAGCCTTCCGCAATCGACATCCTGTTCGACCGTGAAGTCTACCTGGTGCGCGTGCGCCGGCATCGGCAGGCACGGCGCTACACCTTGCGTATCCATGCCACCACGCGCGAGGTGCTGCTCACCATGCCGCCGCGCGGCAGCCTGAAGGAAGCGCGCGCCTTCGCCCAGAAGCATGGCGGCTGGATCGCGGCGCGGCTCGGGCGGCTGCCCAAAGCAGAACCCTTCGTGCACGGCACGGTGCTACCGCTGCGCGGTGTCGACCACCGCATCGACCACCGGCGCGGGCGCGGCACCTGCTGGACCGAGATCGGCGACGACGGTTCGCGTTCATTGTGCGTGGCCGGCGAGGAAGCGCACGTCGCGCGCCGCGTTCATGACTTCCTCAAGCGCGAGGCCAAGGCGGATCTCGATGCCGCCAGCCATGCCGCCGCCGAACGGCTCGGCGTCAAGGTCAAGCGCGTGTCGATCCGCGACCAGTCGAGCCGCTGGGGCTCGTGTTCGTCGACCGGCGTGTTGTCGTATTCGTGGCGGCTGATCCTGGCGCCGCCTTTCGTGCTCGATTATCTCGCGGCCCACGAAGTGGCGCACCTGGTCGAGATGAACCACTCGAAGAAGTTCTGGCGCCTGGTCGATCGGCTCTGCCCCGACGTCACCCGCGCCAAGACCTGGCTCGAGGTGCACGGCACCGATTTGCACCGCTACGGCCAGGAGGCCGACGGTCAGCGGGCGCGGCGCTAGTATCCTTGCCGCGGTTGATGTAGGCACCGTCATGCCCGGCCATAGCCGCCCAAAGGGCGGCGTGCTTCGCACGCCTATGTGCCGGGCATCCACATTTTAGGACATTTCGGCACTCATGCTCCGCCCCGGCTCTTTCGCGCTCACCGCCTTGCTGGCGGCGCTCACGGCGATCGGGCCGATATCGACCGACATGTACCTGCCCTCGCTGCCGGCGCTCACGCAGGGATTCGGCACCACGGTCGCCGCGGGGCAGCTCACCATTTCTAGCTATCTGATCGGCTTCGCGGTCGGTCAGATTCTCTATGGGCCGCTGTCGGACCGCCACGGCCGCAAGCCGGTGCTGATCGGCGCGGTCATGCTCTATTGCGCTGCCAGCATCGTCTGCACCTTTTCCGTCTCGATCGAGATGCTGATCGGCGCGCGCTTTCTGCAGGCCTTGGGCGCCAGCGGCGGTGTCGTGCTGGCGCGCGCGGTGGTGCGCGATCTCCATTCGGGCGCGCGCGCCGGCCGCGAGCTGTCGCTGATCGCCTCGGTGATGGCATTGGCGCCGGTGCTGGCGCCGATGGTCGGCGGCGTGTTGCAGACCGCGTTCGGCTGGCAGTCGGTGTTCGCGACCATGGCGTCGGTCGGCCTGTCAGCCGTCGCGGTGGTTTGGCTGCTATTGCCCGAGACGCTCGCCGAGCGCGCCAGCGAAGCGATCTCGCTCGGGTCGATGGCGAAGTCCTATCGCCTGGTCGCGCGCAATCCCGCCTATCTCGCCTACACTGGGCTTGCCACCACCAGCTACGCCGGCCTGTTCGCGTGGCTTTCCACCGCGTCGTTCGTGCTGCAGAACCTCTATGGGCTGACGCCGTTCAAGTTCGGCGTCGTGTTCGCGCTCGGCTCGTTCGGGTACATGACCGGCTCGACGATCGCCACGCGCCTGGTCATGCGGCTCGGCATCGACGGCACCATCGGTTGCGGCTGCGCGACGATGACGGCGGGCGGCCTCGCCATGGTGGGCGCGGTCGCCCTCGATGTTTCCTCGGCGCTGGTGCTGGTCGCTTCGGTGGCGGTCTATCTCGCGGGGCTCGGTCTGGTGCTGCCGCAGTCGCTGGCCGGCGCTTTGACGCCGTTCCCCGAACGCGCCGGCGCGGCCTCGGCGCTGCTCGGCTTCATCCAACAGACCATGGCGGCGGTGTCGGGCGTGGTGGTCGGACAGATGCTCGGACACTCGGCCTGGCCGCTGGCGATCGCGGTGGCGCTGATGGGTAGCGTCAGCCTGCTGCTCTGGTTTGCGACCATCCCGGTGCGCGCTAAAGCACAGCACCAGGAATAAGGCTCAGCGCCGCCCGAACAAGCTGTTGAGCAGCCAGCCATCGAGGCTGCCGCTGCCGGTGGTGCTCGAAGGCCGTCTGTCGGCGACCGGCTGCGGCGGCCTCGGGGCCGAATCGTTGCCGCCGCCGAACAGGCTGGCGAACAACCCGCCGCCGGACGAATAGCCGGGCAGGTTCGCGACCGGCACGCCCTGCAGCGCGCCGCGCATGTAGCGGCTCCAGATCTGCACCGGCAGGCTGCCGCCGGTGACGTGCTTGGTTGGCTTGCCGTCGTCGTTGCCGAGCCAGACGCCGGTGACGAGACGCGCGGTGTAGCCCATGAACCAGGCGTCGCGGAAGTCCTGGCTGGTGCCGGTCTTGCCGGCGGCCGGCCAGCCCGGCAACGAGGCGTGCTTGGCGGTGCCGTAGGCAAGCGTCTGCTCCAGCATCGCGTTCATCATGCCGGCGTAGCGCGCGTCGGTCACGCGCGGGAGCGGCCTGTTCTGGCGCGCGTAGAGCAGCCGGCCCTGGCGCGTCGTGATGCGGGTGATGATGTAGGGTGTCGCGCGATAGCCGCCGTTGGCGAAGGTGGCGTAGGCACCGGTCAGTTCCAGCGGCGAGACTTCCGAGGTGCCGAGCGCGATCGAGGCGTTGGGCGCGAGATGCGAGGTGATGCCGAGCCGATGCGCGGTGGCGATCACCGCGCGCGGCCCGAATTCCAGCGTCAGGCGCACCGACACCGTGTTGAGCGACAGCGCCAGTGCTTTGCTCAGCGGCACGGGGCCGAGATAGTCGTGCTCGTAGTTTTGCGGTTTCCAACCGTGCACGTTGATGGGCCCGTCCGTGCGCACGCTGTCGGGCGTCAGGCCGTGCTCGAGGGCGGTCAGATAGACGAACGGCTTGAAGGCGGAGCCGGGCTGGCGCTTGGCGGCGACCGCGCGGTTATACTGGCTGTTCGCGTAGTTGCGGCCACCGACCAACGCGCGCACGGCGCCGGCCGGCGTCATCGACACCAGCGCGCCTTCGCCGACGCGATACTTCTTGCCGTATCGCGCGAGTTCGTCGCCGAGCGCCTGCTCGGCCTCGGCCTGCAGGCGGGCGTCGATGGTGGTGTGCACCACGATGTCTTGATCGACGTGGCCGAGGACGTCGTTGACGCCGTCCATCACCCAGTCGGCGACGTAGTTGCTGGAGCCCTTGTTCGCGTGCGCGACGATGCGCGGCGGGTTCGCCAACGCGAGGCGTTCCTTGGCCTTGCTGATGTAGTGCTGCTCGGCCATGGCGGAGAGCACCAGCCTGGCGCGCTTTTCGGCGGCCTTGTAATTGCGCGTCGGCGCCAGCCGTGACGGCGACTTCACGAGGCCGGCGAGCATGGCGGCTTGGGCGACCGTGAGACGGCGCGCCGAGATGCCGAAATAACGCTGCGCGGCCTGCTCGATGCCGTAGGCGCCGGAGCCGAAATAGACGCGGTTGAGATAGAGCGCGAGGATCTTGTCCTTGGAAAACTTGTGGTCGAGCCACAGCGCCAGCAGCACCTCCTGCAGCTTGCGGTGGATGGTGCGCTCCTGCGTCAGGAACAGGTTCTTGGCGAGCTGCTGGGTGATGGTGGAGCCGCCCTGCGACACGCCCATGTGCAGGATGTTGGCCATCGCCGCGCGCGCGATGCCGTACGGGTCGATGCCGAAGTTGTGGTAGAAGCGGCGGTCCTCGATGGCGACGAACGCATGCGGCACGTAAGCCGGCATCTCGTTCAGCGCCAGCGGCGCGCCGGCCTTGTCGCCGCGGCGGGCGAGCGGCTGGCCGTTGAGGTCGACGATCTCGATCGACGGCGGCCGCTTGGGAATCTCGAGCAACTGCAGCGGCGGCAGATGGGCGCCGACCCAGATCAGCGTCGCGACACCGCCGATGCCGACCCACAGCCCCAGCACCGCGCACCAATAGACGGCGCGTCCGATGATGGTGCGCGCGTTGTGGCGCGCGCGCTTCCTGCTCTTCTTGCGCTTGCGGCGCTTGGGTCTCGAGTGCGCGCCGCTTGTATGGCCACCTGGGCGGTCGCCGGGCTTCACGCGCACGTCGGGACCGGATCCGAATGACGGCTCCTTGCGGCCGCCCGAATGTCCCCGACCCGACGCCATGATACTCGAACTCAATGCTCGTCCGGCGCGTCCCACGCCGGCCCCAAAACGGGACGCTACGAGCACCGATTTAAGGTGCCGTTAAACGGGGATTCTTGCAGTATTCCAAAGCCTTAGGCGGGCGCAAGAAGGGCCGGGCGCTTGACACCTCAAGCCCGCGCCGCGACACTCGTAACCAACGGGGCGGCCGCTGTCGGGGACGTTGCAGAACATGGGTGGGCGTATGCGGATCGGCGGCGGTGCCGGCTATTCCGGCGACCGGCTCGACGCGCCGCTTTCGGTGGTGCGGAGCTTGCACGAGTCGGGCGAGCGCGCGGCTATTATCTTCGAAACCTTGGGCGAGCGCACCTTGGCCGCCGCGCAGTTGCGCCGGCGGCAGGATCCGTCCGTCGGCTACGAGCCGAAGCTCAAGCCGCTGCTTGCGCCGGTTCTGAAAGACTGCGTCGAGAGCGGCATCACCATCGTCGGCAATTTCGGTGCGGCCAATCCACCGGCCGCGGCGCGGGTGATCGCCGAACTTGCCGGCGAGGTCGGTACGCCCGCCAAAATCGGCGTCGTCACCGGCGACGACATGCTCGGGGCCGAAGGACTCGAAGTGCTGCGCGTCTGCTGCGACGACCTGCCGGACGAGAAGCTTTTGGTTTCCGCCAACGCCTATGTCGGCGCGGCCCCAATCGTCGAGGCGCTTGAGCAAGGCGCGCAGGTGGTGGCCACCGGGCGTGTGGCCGATCCGTCATTGGTGCTCGGCCCGCTCATTCATGGTTTCGGTTGGTCGTTCGACGACTGGGAAAAGCTCGGGCGCGGCACCATGGCCGGCCATCTGCTCGAATGCGGCGCCCAGGTCACCGGTGGCTATTTCGCCGATCCCGGTTTCAAGGACGTGCCGAACCCGGAAAACATCGGCTATCCCATCGCCGAGATCGACAGCGAGGGAGCTTGCGTCATCGGCAAGGCGGCGGGCGGCGGGCTGGTCGATCGCCGCACGGTGACCGAGCAACTGCTCTACGAAGTGCACGACCCCGCAGCCTATCTCACGCCCGACGTCGTTGCCGACATCAGCAATGCAAGCGTCGAGGAGTTGGGCGGCGACCGGGTGCGGCTCCATGGCGCCACCGGTCATGCGCGGCCGGACACGCTCAAGGTCACCGTCTGTTATGAGGGCGGCTGGCTGGGCGAGGGCGAGATTTCCTATTACGGCCCCAACGCGCTGGCGCGCGCGCGGCTGGCCGGCGAAATCGTGCGCAAGCGCAGCCCGCAGAATTTGCGTATCCGCTGTGACGTGATCGGCGTCATGAGCGTGCTCGCCGACGATGCCGGCCGCGCCTGGGACGATGTCGCGCGCATCGGCGAACGCGGCAGTCAGGATTTGCGTTTGCGGGTCGCCTTTGCCGGTCCCGACAAGGAAACGGTGCAGCGCGGGCTTATCGAGGTCGAGGCGCTCTACTGCGCCGGGCCGGCGGCGGGCGGCGGCATCCGCACGGCGTTGCGGCCGCGTATCGCCGCCACTTCCTGCTACGTGCCGCGCGATGCGGTGCGCCCCAAGGTCGAGATCGTGGAGGTGGGCCGTGCCTGACTTGGCTCTACATGCGCTCGCTCACGCCCGCACCGGCGACAAGGGCGACCGGCTCAACATCTCGCTCATCGCCTATGCGCCGGAGCTGTTTCCGCTGTTGCGCGATACCGTGACCGAGCAGGTGGTGTGGGCGCTGTTCGCGCACCGGCAGCCGAGCGAGGTGCAGCGCTACGTGCTGCCGAAGCTATACGCGATGAACTTCGTGCTCGACGGCGTGCTGGATGGCGGCGTCACGCAGGCGCTCAACGTCGACTCGCACGGCAAGACGCAGAGCTTTCGCCTGCTCGGGTACAAGATCGCGGTACCGGACGACTTGGTGCGGTTCGCGAAACGGTGATCAGCGCGCCATCGTCAGCGCGCCTTGCCGCCGGCGAGGATGCGCTGCTTGACGCTTGAGCCCGCCTCGTACCAGTCGCGCGTGCCGTTGACGATCTTGACCACCGACAGCATCACCGGCACCTCGATCAGCACGCCGACCACGGTCGCCAGCGCGGCGCCGGAATTGAAGCCGAACAGGCTGATGGCGGCGGCGACCGCCAGTTCGAAGAAGTTGCTGGCGCCGATCAGTGCCGAGGGGCCCGCCACGCAATGGGCCTCGCCCGCGGCGCGGTTGAGCAGGTAGGCCAGCCCCGAATTGAAATAGACCTGGATGATGATCGGCACCGCCAGCAGCACGATGACCAGCGGCTGCGCCAGGATCTGCTCGCCCTGGAAGCCGAACAGCAGCACCAAGGTCGTCAGTAGCGCGACCAGCGATACCGGCCCCAGGGTCGTGAGCAGCCGTGTCAACGCGGCCTCGCCGCCGTTCGCCATCACGGTGCTGCGGACGATCTGAGCGATGATCACCGGCACCACGATATAGAGCGCGACCGACAACAGCAGCGTTTCCCACGGCACGGTGATGGCCGAAAGGCCGAGCAGCAGGCCGACGATGGGCGCGAAGGCAAACACCATGATGACGTCGTTGAGCGCCACCTGGCTGAGCGTGAAATGCGGCTCGCCGTCGGAGAGATTGCTCCACACGAACACCATGGCGGTGCAGGGCGCGGCGGCGAGCAAAATGAGGCCGGCGATGTAGCTGGCGATCTGGTCGGCCGGCAGGTAGGGCTTGAACAGCCAGCCGATGAACAGCCAGCCGAGGAACGCCATGGAGAACGGCTTGATCGCCCAGTTGATGAACAACGTCACACCGATGCCGCGCCAGTGCTCCTTCACCCGCGACAGCGCGTGGAAGTCGATCTTCACCAGCATGGGGATGATCATCAGCCAGATCAGCACCGCCACCGGCAGGTTGACCTTGGCGATCTCGGCGCCGCCGATGACGTGGAAGACCGCCGGGAACCAATGGCCGAGCGCGATGCCGGCGACGATGCACAGCGCGACCCAGACGGTGAGATAGCGTTCGAAGGTGGACATGTTGGCTCGCGAGTTCGATCTATTCGGCGGCGGTGGAGGAGGGCGCGTGGGCGTCTTTGCTGGCACCGATGTCGTCGATCCGCTTCTGCAGGCTCAGGCGGTCGAGCTTGTCGAGCGGCAGGCTGACGAAGATGTTGATGCGGTTCGACAGCATGCGCAGCGCGTCGGCGAAGGCGTAGCGGATTTCGGCTTCGGTGCCGGTGGCCGCGGCGGGATCGGGCACGCCCCAGTGCGCGGTCATCGGCTGGCCCGGCCACACCGGGCAGGTCTCGTTGGCGGCGTTGTCGCAGACGGTGAAGACGAAATCGAGCTTGGGCGCCTCGGGCTGCGCGAATTCGAGCCAGCTTTTCGAGCGCGCGTTGCTGACGTCGAAATGCATTTTGCGTAAGAGATCGAGCGTGTAGGGATGCACTTCGCCCTTGGGCTGGCTGCCGGCGGAGTAGGCGCGAAACCGTCCCTGTCCGGCGCGGTTGAGCGCGGCTTCGGCCATGATCGAGCGCGCCGAATTGCCAGTGCAGAGGAACAGCACGTTGTAGGGTTCGTGACCTGAATCACTCATGACTTGTTCCGCTTCTTCTTGGGCGCGGGCGGGCAGCCGCAACTGGCTTCGATAGCCTCGCTCAACTCGCACATTTCCGGATGGCCGCCGCAGCAGTCGTTGACCAGAAAGCCGATCAGCGCGCGGATGGAGTCGACGTCGGCGCGGTAGACGATGGAGCGGCCGTCGCGCGCGCCGCGCACCAGCCCCGAGCGTGCCAGGATGCTCAAGTGCGACGACAGCGTGTTGTGCGGGCAGCCAATCTTCTGTGCGATGTCGCCGGCGGGCAGGCCCTTGGGCTCGGCTGCGATCAGCAGGCGGAAGATCGACAGCCGCGTCGGCTGGCCGAGCGCTGCGAGCGCGGCCAGCGCGTGCGGCAACGACAGCTTGTCACCGCGCGGGGCGGGACCGAAATGGCCGACGACGGCGAGCGCCGGTTTGCTCATCGCTTGGGCCTCCAGAAGCGTTCGATGTCCAGCAGAATCTAGCTGGGCCATCTCTATATGTCGAGAATTATCGACATATTGTGCGACAACTGCGTGACGGGTGGCGTGTGGCCCCCGCCCTGGCCGGGCGCTTCAAAAGTCGTGATTTGGATCAATGGCTTGCAGGGTCCGTGCGGTATGCTACGAGGCATGTCACCCCCGGACCCCGCGATGATCGTCAACCCCCGCCCGCCGCTGAAAATCCGTCGCATCAACCTCGACACCGGCCGCGAGAATGTGGTGGTGATCTCGCGGCGCTCCAAGGCGCTGCGGCCGGAAGTATTCCGCGGCTTTTCCCGTGTCGAGCTCCGCTCCGATTCGCGGACGATGTTGGCGACCCTGATCCTCACTGATGACGGCATGGTCGGCCCCGACGAATTGGGCTTGGCCGAGCCCGCCTTCCGCCGTTTCGGCGAGCCCGCCGGCAGCCTGGTGACGGTGACGCCGGCGGTGCGTCCGGCGAGTCTCGATGCGGTGCGCGCCAAAATCCAGGGCCACGCCTTCAGCGAGGCGGATATCGCGGCAATCGTCGATGACGTCAGCCACTACCGCTATTCCGACATGGAGATCGCCGCCTTCCTGATCGGCTCGGCGAGCTTCATGACCAGCAGCGAGCTGCTGGCGCTGTCGCGCGCCATGGCCGAAGCCGGCACGCAGCTCAAATGGGACCGCAAGATCGTCGTCGACAAGCATTGCATCGGCGGCATTCCGGGCAACCGCACCTCGATGGTGGTGGTGCCGATCGTGGCCGCGCACGGCCTGATGATCCCGAAGACCTCTTCGCGCGCCATCACCTCGCCGGCCGGCACCGCCGACACAATGGAGGTGCTGGCGCGGGTCGATCTCGGCGTCGAGGACATGCGCGAGGTGGTGAATGCCTGCCACGGCTGCCTGGTGTGGGGCGGCCACGTCAACCTGTCGCCCGCCGACGATATTCTTATTTCGGTCGAGCGCCCGCTCAGCCTCGACACCCGCGAGCAGATGGTCGCCTCCATCATGTCGAAGAAGCTGGCGGCCGGTTCGACGCATCTGCTGCTCGACCTGCCGGTGGGGCCGGCGGCCAAGCTCACGAGCGCGCTCGAAGCCATGCGCGTGCGCAAATTGTTCGAGTTCGTCGGCGATCATTTCGGTATCGCGGTCGAGGTGATCACCACCGACGGCCGCCAGCCCATCGGCAACGGCATCGGCCCGGTGCTGGAGGCGCAGGACGTGATGGCGGTGCTGTCGAACGATCCGGCGGCGCCGAGCGACCTGCGCGAGAAGTCGCTGCGGCTCGCCGCGCATCTCTTGGAATACGATCCGGATTTGCGCGGCGGCGCCGGCTACGCCCGCGCCAAGGCGCTGCTCGAAAGCGGCGCCGCGCTCAAGCAGATGGAGAAGATCATCGAGGCGCAGGGGCCCTCCACCTGCCGCAGCGATCTCGGGCCGCTGACCGCCGACGTGCTGGCGCCGCGCGACGGCGTCGTGGCCGGGATCGATAACCTGCGGCTCAATCGCCTGGCGCGCACCGCCGGCGCGCCCATCGACAAGGGCGCCGGCATCAAGGTGTTCAAGAAAATCGGCGACCGGGTGGATCAGGGCGAGCCGCTCTACCGCATCTATGCCTTCGACGATTCCGAGTATGACCTGGCGGTCGCGGCCACGAAGACCGCCACCGGCTACACCATCGACGGCGCGCACGCGCGAGCAAGCAAGGAAGCGAGCGGAGGCCGGACGTGAGCGATTGCGTGCTGCAATGTCTGCCGTCGGCGGCGCGCGAGGCGCGGCAGCTGGCCGGCCGTCTCGACCTCGCCATGAACACCATCGCGGTGCATCGCTTCCCCGACGACGAGCTGCGCGTCACCGTCGGTCAGGCGGCGCCGACCACCATTCTCTATACGCCGCTCGACCGGCCGAGCGACAAGCTCCTGTCCGTGCTGTTCGCGTCGGAGGCCCTGCGGCGTGGCGGCGCCAAACGGCTGGTGCTGGTCGCGCCCTATCTCTGTTACATGCGCCAGGACATTGCCTTCCACACCGGCGAGGCGATCAGCCAGAAGGTGGTCGGCCAGTTGCTGGCGGAGGCCTTCGACCGCATCGTCACCGTCGATGCTCATTTGCATCGCACCAAGCATCTCGAAGAGGTCTTCCCCGGCATCGAGGCACAGGACCTTACCGCCATGCCGGCGATCTACGATACCCTGCGCTTCAGCGGCGTCGATCCCGCCACGGTGGTGGTCGGTCCCGACGGCGAGTCGGAGCAATGGGTCGCCGAGCTCGCGCGGCTTCTCGGCGTTGCGCACACGGTGGCGAAAAAAGTCCGGCGCGGCGATCACGTGGTGGAGGTCGTGTTTCCCGATCCGAAGCTCATCGCCGGCCGGCCGGTGCTGCTGGTCGACGACATCGTGTCGTCCGGCGGCACGCTGATCGCCTGCGCGCGAGCGCTGCTCGCCGCCGGTTGCAAGACCATCGACGCGATCGTCACCCACGCTTTGTTTCAACCCGAGATGATCCGCAAATTCCACGAGGTCGGCATCCGCTCCATCCGTTCCACAACAAGCGTGCCGCATCCGAGCAACGCCATCGCGCTCGACGAGGTGCTGGGCAAGGCGTTGCTGAACGAGGTCGGCCTGACCGAACTGCCGAGGCCGCCGCGATGAGCGTAACCCTTCGTTTCTGCGGCGCCGCGCGCACGGTCACGGGCTCCTGCCATCTGTTCGAAACGCCCAAGGGCAAGCTCTTGGTCGATTGCGGCCTGTTCCAGGGCTCGAAAACGCTGAAGGAGCTGAACTACGGGCGCTTTCCCTTCGACGTAGACGACATCCGGGCGGTGTTGCTGACGCACGCGCATATCGACCACAGCGGGCTCATTCCGAAGCTGGTGCGCGCCGGCTTTCGCGGGCCGGTGTGGGCGACGCGCGGCACCATCGACCTGTGCACCTTCATGCTGCCCGACTCCGGCTATATCCAGGAGTCGGAAGTCTCCCACCTCAACCGCCGCAACGCCGCGCGTGGACGCCCGCCAGTGACACCGATCTATACGCAGGAAGATGCCGTGCGCGCCATCGAATCGTTCCGTTCGGTGGAGTACGAGCGCTGGTTCGAGGCCATGCCCGGCGTGCGCGCGCGCTATTGGAACGCCGGCCATCTGCTGGGTTCGGCGTCGATTGAGATCGAGTTCGCGGGCGAAGGCGAGGACGGCAAGCCGTTGCGCGTGCTCGCTTCAGGCGACCTCGGGCCCGACGCCAAGCTGCTGCAGCCAGACCCGGAGGCGCCGACCGGGCTCGACTACGTCCTGTGCGAATCGACCTACGGCGACGAGGACCGGCCGCCGGTAACACGCGAATCCCGCCGCGAGCGGCTCGCAGCGGAAGTGCGCGACGCTCACAAAGCCGGCGGCGCGCTGCTCATTCCGGCCTTCGCGGTCGAGCGCACCCAGGAGCTGATCGTCGATCTGGTCGACCTGATGGAGCGCGGCGAGATTCCGGCGGCGCCGATCTTCCTCGATTCGCCGCTCGCCATCCACGCCACCGAGGTGTTCCGCGAGCATACCGAGAGCCTCGAATCCGACGTCGATGTGGAGCGGCTGCTGAACTCGCCGCACTTGCGCTGCACCGAGACCGTGGACGAGAGCAAGTCGATTGCGCGCTTGACCGGCTTCCACATCATCATCGCCGCCAGCGGCATGTGCGACGCCGGCCGCATCCGACATCATCTCAAGCGCTGGCTGTGGCAATCGAACGCCACCGTGCTGATGGTCGGCTTCCAGGCGCAGGGCACCCTCGGGCGCATCCTGCTCGAGGGCGCCAGGGCGGTGCGTATCATGGGCGATCACGTCAAGGTCAAGGCGCGTATCCGCCGCATCGACGACTATTCCGGTCATGCCGACGGCCCGGAGCTGGCGCGCTGGATCGCCGGCCGCCGGCCGATCAAGCGCGGCGTGTTCCTGATCCACGGCGAGGGGCGCGGCATGGCCGGCCTGTCGCAGCGCATCGCCGAGCGGACGGTGCCGGCGGCCGAGATCTTCACGCCGCTGCTCGACGATCTCTACGAACTGACCACCAGCGCGCCGACGCCGATCGACGGCTCGCACCGGCGCCGGCTCGAGCCGGAAGCCGTGGTCAATCTCGACTGGCACAACGACATGTCCGAACTGATCCTCGACATCAACGACGCCGTCGAGGCCGCCGCCGACGACAAGGCCCGCGGCGTCATCATCCGCCGGCTGCGGCGGGCGCTGAAGGACTAACCGCGCGCTGGATCAAAGGTCCGGTTATGCGCTGCGCATCCGTCGCATCGGCCGCGGCGCGGGCCGTGCCGGCCGTGCGGGAGCCCGCATCGTCTGCCGTGCCGGCGCGGTGTTGCCGACGTGGAAGCGCGCGACGCGCTCGTTCATGGTGGCGGCCTGGTCTTCCAGCGTCTTGGCGGTGGCCGCGTTCTGCTCGACCAGGGCCGAGTTCTGCTGGGTGACCTCGTCCATCTGGACCAGCGTCTTGTTGACCTGCTCAATGCCGATCGACTGTTCGGCGCTGGCGGTCGCGATGTCGGCGATGACGCCGGCCACGCTCTTGATCGAGCCGACGATTTCGTTGAGCGCGTCGCCGGCGCGGTTGACCAGGTCGACGCCTTCCTTCACGTGGCCGTTGGAATCGGTAATCAGGTTGTTGATGTCCTTGGCCGCCTGCGCCGAGCGCTGCGCCAGGCTGCGCACCTCGGCCGCCACCACGGCGAAGCCGCGGCCGGCCTCGCCGGCGCGCGCGGCTTCCACCGCCGCGTTGAGCGCGAGCAGGTTTGTCTGCCGCGCGATCTCGTCGATCACGCTGATGATGTCGGCGATCTTGCGCGAGGATTCCGCGAGCACGCCCATGGCGGCCACCGCCTTGCCGGCCACCTCGCCGCCGCGGTCGGCGACGGTTTTCGCCTCGGCCGCCGAGCGGTTGGCTTCCTGGGCGTTTTCCGCGGTCTTCTTCACCGTCGAGGAAATCTGCTCCATGGTCGAAGCGGTGCGGTCGAGGCTGGCGGCCTGCTGTTCGGTGCGTTGCGACAGGTCGATGGTGGCGGACGAGATTTCGCTGGTGGCGTTGGCGACCTCGCCCGCCACCGCCGAGATCGCCTCGACGGTCGTGCGCAACTGCGTGGTCGCGTTGTTGAAGTTCTCGCGCAGCGTCCGGTATTCGTCGTCGGCGTCGCCGGTGATCTGGACCGTCAGGTCGCCGCCGGCTAGGCGCTCCAGTCCCCGCGCCAGGGAGTCGACGATCGACTTCTGCTTGCTCATCAGCGCGTCGACCTTGGCGTCGTGCTCGGCTTGGACGCGCCGCCGCTCCTCTTCCTGCATTTCGAAGTAGGTCGCGGTGGTCAGATCCATGTCGAGCAAGGCCGCCTTGACCAGCAGGCCGACGCCGGCGGCGACGTCACCCGCCTTGGCCGCGACGTCTTCGGGCGGGATGCTCGATAGAATGTCCGGTAACATTGCCGTCACCAGATGCTCGACGATCAGCGCATAGCCGCCGATATAGCGCGACGGATCGAGGCCGAGCCGCGCGTGCGCGCTGCCGATGGCGCGCGCGCTGGCGACATAATCGTCGTCGATGCGGCCGTCGGCGATGCGCGTCCAGTGGCGCACTTGCGCGCCCTTCGCGGCCGCCATGTGGGCGCCGTCAATGAAGAAGCGCTTGAGGTCGGGATAGCCGCTGATGTGCGTATAGAAGAAATCCAGGCTGGCGGGCAGGTGCTTTTCGACCAGCGGCTTCAAGCCCCTCATTGCGGCGAGGGAGGCGGCATCGAGCTTGAGATAGTCCAGGCGGTCAGCGAGCGACTGGCTGGTCGAAGTGTGCATGCGCGGGGTCCATTGTCGGAAATGCTTTTTTGATCGTGCCGTCTGGAGCGCGAGAGTCAGGTGGGAGGATGACCTTAGCCGCTGAACCCGCTCGCGATCGTTAACGAACGTATAACCATACCGCTTTACGACCGGTTAACGATGGCGGCGCGGGCCGAGGATTCACGAATTTGGGCCGGCCCACGATCGCTGCCGATAGATGATGAGTATCTCCCGCAATCTTGAATTGCCCCGGCAGCCGCAACGTCGGGTCGCTGTGTGCGTCCTAGTGCGGTGGATTTGAAGTTCGTTACACTATCCCCCATGAGTCCGAGAACGAATCTCAGATCAAAAACCGCAATAGAATCATAGAGTTGATGGTTTCCTTTCGAAACCGAAGTTCGTATAGAGCGAGCCGAACAATCTGATGAACTTCGGATTCGGGACACTCGCGATATTTTGCGTTGCGCGAGGATACCGTTACGTCACGCTGCGCCCTTGCCGGCCCTGCCTTCGCTCGCCTTGCCCTCGCCCTTCGAGAACACCGCGATCAGCGCGCGCTTGATCGCCGCCTGCCGCGTGGGCGAGGTGATCTGCGCACCGAGCAGGTCGGTGACGTAGAACACGTCCACCACCCGCTCGCCGAAAGTGGCGACATGGGCGCTCGTGATGTTGAGATTGAGCTTCGACAGTCGCGCCGTCAGGTCGTAGAGCAGGCCGGTGCGGTCGAGGCCGGTGATCTCCACCATGGTGTAGCGGTGGGACCACTGGTTGTTGAGGGTGACCGACGGCTCGATGGCAAAGGCCTTGATGCGGCCCTTGGGTGCCGCGCGCTTGGCCGCCACCACCTCCGGCAGCCGCAGTTCGCCGCGCAATGCCTTCTCGATGGAATCGGCGATGCGCCCGGCGCGCCGCCCCTCGTCCTCGTCGTGGTCGAATTCGCGCGCCACCGAGATCGTGTCCAGCGCGCGGCCGTCGGTGGTGGTGTAGATCTGCGCGTCGACGATGTTGGCGCCGGCCATGGCGCAGGCGCCGGCCACCACCGACAGCAGCCAGGGATGATCGGGGCAGAACACCGAGAGCTCGGTGACGCCGCGTTCCGCGTCGAAACCCACCATGGTGGCGAGGGTCTTCGCCGCCTCTTCGCTGGCGCGCACGAAATTGGCGTGCGCGATCTTGTGCGGCAGATCGACCTTGAGCCAATAGGCCGGATAGTGCTTGGCGATGTAGCCTTCGAGCACATCGTCCGGCCATTCCGTCATGGCGGCGCGGAACTCGTCCTGGGCCAGGGCGACGCGCTGGGCGCGGTTGACCTCGGAGAAGCCGCCGGTCAGCGTCGGTTCGGTCTCGTAGTAAAGCGTGCGGATGAGCTGCGCCTTCCAGCCGTTCCAAACGCCGGGGCCGACGGCCTTGATGTCGGCGGTGGTGAGGATGGTCAGGAGCTTCAGCCGCTCGGTCGACTGCACGACCGCGGCGAAATTCTCGATGGTCTTGCGGTCGGAGAGGTCGCGCGACTGCGCCACGCTCGACATGGTCAGATGCTGCTCGATCAACCAGGCCACCAGGTTGGTGTCGGCCTGGGAGAAGCCGAGCCGCGGGCAGAAGCGCTTGGCGATGCGCGCGCCGGCGACGGAGTGGTCCTCCGGGCGGCCCTTGGCGATGTCGTGCAGGAACATGGTGACGTAGATCACCTTGCGGTGACTGGGCTGGATCTTGCCCATCAATTCGCTGGCGAGCTTGGTGTCGGCCGAATCGCCGCGCTCCATCTCTTCCAGCACGCCGATGCAGCGCAGCAGGTGCTCGTCCACCGTGTAGTGGTGGTACATGTTGAACTGCATCATGGCGACGATCTTGCCGAACGCCGGCACGAACTTGCCGAGCACGCCGGCCTCGTTCATGCGCCGCAGGACCGTCTCCGGATCGTTCTTGGACGTGAGGATGTCGAGGAACAGCTTGTTGGCTTCCTCGTTCTCGCGCAGATCGGCGTCGATGAGCTTGAGCGAGCGTGTCATCGCCCGCATGGCGTCCGGGTGGAAGGCGAGGTTCTGCTTCTGCGCCAGGCGGAAGATGCGGATCAGGTTGACCGGGTCGCGCTTGAAGGCGTCGGCGCGCGCGAGCGTGATGCGGTTGTTCTCGACCTCGAAAGCGCTGTTGCCGGCGATCTTCTTGCGCTTCACCGGGCGCAGGCGCGACATCATCCGGCTCAGCACCGGCACGCTTTTGGCGTGGCTGTCTTCCAGCTCCGCGCACAGGATCGCGGTCAAGTCGCCCACGTCCTTGGCGATCAGGAAGTAGTGCTTCATGAAGCGCTCGACGTCGCGCATGCCGGGATGCGAGGTGTAGCCGAGTCGCACCGCGATCTCACGCTGGATGTCGAACGACAGTCGCTCCTCGGCGCGGCCGGTGACGAAATGCATGTGGCAGCGCACCGAACAGAGGAAACTCTCGCAGCGGCGGAACAGCGCGTACTCGCTCTTGTCGAAAACGCCGTGCTTGACCAACTCGCTGGCCTCGCGCACGCGGTAGACGTATTTGGCGATCCAGAACAACGTGTGCAGGTCGCGCAAGCCGCCCTTGCCGTCCTTGACGTTGGGCTCGACCAGATAGCGCGACTGGCCGGCGCGGCGGATGCGGTCCTCGCGTTCGGCGAGCTTGGCGGTGGCGAATTCGGCCGCCGTGTTGCGCACGACCTCGTCGTCGAAGCGCGTCACCAGTTCCTCGAACAGCGCCTTGTCGCCGAGCAGGAAGCGGGCTTCCAGGATGGCGGTGCGAATGGTGATGTCGGCCTTCGACTGGCGGATGCACTCGTCGATGGAACGAGTGGCGTGGCCGACCTTCAACCCCATGTCCCACAGGCAATAGAGGATCGCTTCCGCGATCGACTCGCCCCAGGCGGTCTGCTTGTAGGGCAGCACGAACAACAGATCGATGTCGGAGCCGGGCGCCTGCAGGCCGCGGCCGTAGCCGCCGGTGGCGACCACCGCCATGCGTTCGGCTTCCGACGGGTTCTGCGACGGATAGAGGTGCGTGCGCGCGAACTCGAACAGGATGCGGATGAGCTCGTCTTCCATCCGGCACAGCCGTTCCGCGCAGCGACGGCCGTGGCGGTCTTTGAGCAAAAGCTTTTCGGCGTTGGCGCGGCCCTCGTTGAGCGCCGCCTTGAGGCGCTGCGCTACTTGGGCCCGCAGCTCGTGCTCGTCGCCGCTGCGGTCGGCGGCCATGGTCTCGAGCTCGGCGGCAAGCGCGCGCGCGTCGATCAGCTCGGTGGTGCCGCGCGGCGGGTGGCCGGGCGCGGGGTGGGGGGCGGTGTCGAGAGCGAGCGAAGCCATAAGCCATCCGGATACCGGAGCGGCGGTGCGAAGTCACTGTCCGGTTGCAAAGATATTGGGGCGGTGAGGCGATTTTGAAGGTGACGCGCCGGCTCTGGCCGATGTGGGCGCCCAATCTGCCCACAAATGCGGCACGCGATGTGGGGCAGCCCCGTGCGCGGCGTGTGGTGACGGGCGCGGCTGGTTGTGGTTCCCTGTGGTCGGAACCGGGGCCGACTGCCGGCCCCGCAAAAATATGTCGTCGGGAGAACGCTCATGCGCATGTTTCAAGTCTGTACCTGTGGCCAGCCGCTGCAGCTCAACGAGGGCCCGACGCCGGAGCCTAGGGGCACCGAGGTGCTGCTCAAGGTGCTGGCCGCCGGCGTCTGCCACAGCGATCTCCATCTCGCCGACGGCTATTTCGATCTCGGTGGCGGCAAGCGCCTGAGCCTGGAAGAGCGCGGCATGAATCTGCCGATCACCCTCGGCCACGAGAACGTCGGCGAGGTGGTGGCGCTCGGGCCCGACGCCAAGGGCGTCAAAGTCGGCCAGCGCGTGCTGGTGGATCCCTGGATCGGCTGCGGCCATTGCCCGGCCTGCGAGCGCAACGAGGACAACCTGTGCGCGGCCATGCGCAGCATCGGCGTGTTCACCAACGGCGGCTACGCCGACACCCTGGTGGTGCCGCACCCGCGCTACCTGTTCGATATCGGCGACATGCCGCCGGCGCGCGCGGCGCCGCTTGCCTGCTCGGGCGCGACCACCTTCGGCGCCCTGAAGAAGATAACGACGCTCAAGCGCGAGCCGACCGTCATCATCGGCGCCGGCGGCCTCGGGCTGATGTGTCTGGCGCTGCACCGGAAGATGGGCGGGCATTCGGCGATCGTGGTCGACATCGACCCGGCCAAACTTGATGCAGCCCAGAAAGCCGGTGCGACCGCCGTGGTCGACGCTAAGGCGGCGGACGCGGTCGACCAGATCAAGAAGCTGACCAACGGCGGCGCCTATGGCGTGATCGATCTGGTCGGTTCGTCGCAGTCGGCGCGGATGGGCTACGACAGCCTGGCCAAGGGCGGCAAATACGTCATCGTCGGCCTCTACGGTGGCGATATCACCCTGTCGCTGCCGCCGCTCCCGATGCGGGCGCTGACCGTCCAGGGCTCCTATGTCGGCAACGTGCCGGAGATGGAAGAGCTGATGGAGCTGGTGCGCCGCACCGGCCTGCCCGACGTGCCGGTCGCCACCCGTCCGCTCGACGACGTCAACGCCGTGCACGCCGAGCTCCGCGCCGGCAAGATCGTCGGCCGTGTGGTGTTGGTCCCGGCGTAGCTCTCAATCCGTGCCCGTCATCCTTCGAGGCGCGCAAGCGCGCACCTCGGGATGACGGCGATTTGCCGAGCGAAAGGGGGCACCAATGGACGCCAACGAACTCCGCGCAATGCAGGCGCCGATCAAGGCGCGCTACAAGGATGACCCGGATGCGGCCGTCATCACCCTGAAGGCCAAGGGTACGCTCGACGACGCCAATATCGCCTGCAAGCTGGAGACCGGCCGCATGCTGGCGACGGCGGGCCTGCATCCGGCGGCCGGCGGCTCCGGCATGGAGCTGTGCTCGGGCGATATGCTGCTGGAGGCGCTGGTCGCCTGTGCCGGCGTCACCCTGAAAGCGGTGGCGACCGCGCTCGAGATTCCGCTCAAATCGGCCATGGTATTCGCCGAAGGCGATCTCGATGTGCGCGGCACCCTGGGCGTGGCGAAGGACGCAGCCGTCGGCTTCGCCGGCATCCGGCTGCGTTTCGATATCGACAGCGACGCCCCGCAAGACAAGCTCGACCAGTTGCTCAAGCTGACCGAGCGCTATTGCGTGGTGTACCAGACCATCAGGAACGGCTCGCCGGTGGACGTGTCTATGGCGCGGGCGTAGGACAAGAAGGAAGAAGCCGTCATGGCCGGGCGTAGCCGTTCGAAGAACGGCGTTCGTTCAGGGCGCCGATGTCCCGGCCATCCACGTCTTGATGTAAGGCTCGTTTGAAAGACGCGGATGCCCGGCACAAAGCCGGGCATGGCGGTGCAAATAGCCGAACGCCTCCCGACAGCACGGTGGGCTCGCGATCCCGATAGGCGCGCGTTTGTTCCCGCCGATTCAGCCAGTTCTCCGCGCCGAAGTCGTGGGTGCCGTGCGGGTCGTGGGCATCACGCCGCTTGAATTCTTCTTCGTGGCCGCGGATCTCCTGCAGGTTGGTCGACAGCGTCCAGTTGAGTTGTTCAGGCGCTTCAGGGAGCACCAGCCGCGCCACGGTGGCGCAGGGGCCGGTCGCCGTATCGAACGCGAACAGGGTCTCGATGCAGTCGGTGCCAGCGCGGCGGCATGCGGCTTTTCGGAATGTGAAAATGCGTCGGCTTTGTCCGCGCCAGTGTGTCTTTGAGCGTTGCCGCGATTGCCTCGCGCCTGCTCATGCTCTGGATGTTCCAGGTGAAGGCGAGCAGGTCGCGCTACTGCCCGTCCAGCAGGAACAACGCAGCGGCGCGTGCGGCGTCCTGCGCGCCAAGAGTGGCTTCGAGACTTTCGAGCCAGCGCTGCGCGGCTTCAGGGGCCGTTATGCGCGTTCTTTCGGCGACGTTCATCATTGCTAGCTTTTCTGCGTCTTCGTCAGCATTCTTTAAGGCGACAGAGTGCCTTTATCACCTTGCGTGACGGTTCATTCACCAATTGCTCCAGGGATGAATACCTTTTTCAATGGTAGTAGCATTTGATAACGAGGATCAAACTGGTCATAGTGCGAAAAGATTAGTGCCGACAACTCTTCTCCGTCAATTAGGCGAAGATTGTGTTTGCTCTGTTCGAATTGGCGGGCAGGCGCTGTATAGCCACCGAGCGTTACGAACAAACCGTGTTCTCGTGTTTCAACATGGCCGTAGAGTTGAGCGACTTCTGGCTGGCCGATATTGCTTAGAACTTGCTTGCACTGTACTTTTATCACAGGCGGTTCAAAGCCAAGTTCATCTTTGTGAGCAATAATGTCGACGCCGCCATCTCCAGATTGTTGCGTAACTCGAGCATGGTAACCCATGCGTTCCAATAAATGGGCAATGAAGCTTTCAAATTGATAGGGCCCAAGTTTTGATTTCAATCTTTTGATTATGAAATCTTGGGTGATCTCCTCAGTAGCCTCCGAGGTGGCCTCGATTGTCTCCTCATCAACATCGGAGCTCTCTAAAGGTTTCCCCGTAGCTGCGAGCAAAAACTCTTCAGCATTATTTTTTACTTGGAAGAGTGTTACCGCGGAGCCTATTTCGTGAAGCGCGTTTTGAGAAAAGTTCGCTCTAGGTATGTGTTTAAACCATTTTACCGTACGGCGATTTGGAAACACCGGATCAATATTAGGCACATACTGATAGTCGCCATGAACCGTCCCGAAGTTGACCATTCGGTCCAACTTGGATGGATAAATTATAAGGTCGCCCTCCTTCATTTCATGCGCGAACCTAAAAAGAGTGCCGGC